>JAJXWS010000088.1 GCA_021781495.1 Acidobacteriota bacterium
GGGCCGTCCTGAGGCTCCACCTTCAGGATGTGCCGATCGCGAGTCCAGATATCAAAGCTGCAGCCAACGCCGCAATAGGTACACACCGTCTTGGTACGCTTGATGCGCGAACTGCGCATCGCCGACTCCACCTCGGAGACTTGCAGAATCGATCCGTAACCAAGCTCAGGCTCAATGCCCTTCACCACTTCGATCATGCCCTTGAGCGATTCCGACGGAAGATCCGTCAGCAAGCCCGCCTCGCCCAGCATCGACTTTTCCATCAGGGCATTGCACGGACACACCGTCACGCAATGACCGCATGAGACACAGCTCGATTCGCCTATCGCCGCACCGCCATCCCACAGCACGCGCGGATGCGCATCCTCCCACCGGATGCTCAGCGTCTCGTTGACCTGCACATTCTGGCATGCCTGCACGCAGCGTCCGCAAAGAATACATTGGTCCGGATCGTATCGGTAGAAGGGATTCGACATATCCACTTCATACGGCTTTGGACGATACGGAATCTGTTGATGCTCCACGGCCAGAAGCCGCGTCGTGTTATGCACCGTGCAATTGCCATTGTTGTTGTCACAGACCGTGCAGTACAGCAGATGGTTGCCGAGAATCCGATCAAACGCTTCGCGCTGCGCCGCCTGTGCGGATGCGGACAAAGTGCGCACATCCATTCCGTCTTCCGCGGCGGTTCCACAGGCGCGCAACAGTTTGCCATCCACTTCCACCATGCAGGTGTCGCAGCTTTGTATCGGGCCAAGCTGAGCATGGTAGCAAACCTGCGGCAGTTCAAAGCGTGCACCGTTGATCACATCCAGCAGGCGCTCGCCTGCATGAAACGGCTGCAACCTTCCATCGATCGTGAGAGCGGGCATCGGCGAATGACCTCACAAAAACACGGATACGCATGCTAGCACAAGCCGGAAGCGCGGGAAAAGAATCTCGTTCTTAAGATGACGTCCGCTTAGTTCGAGGTTGCAAAGCATCGCGCATCGCCGGAGTAAACCACGAACCGGCGACCGCGCACAAAGCCCACCAGCGTCAATCCAAGTTCGCGGGCCAGCTTCACCGCCAGGCTGGAGGGTGCCGAAACCGACGCCAGCACAGGAACCCCAGCGGCAATCGCCTTTTGAACAATCTCAAAGCCGCCGCGGCCACTCACCGCAAGCACATGCTCCGTGAGCGGCAGGCGCCCATTCATGAGAGCCCATCCAACGACTTTGTCTACGGCATTGTGACGTCCAATGTCCTCCCGCAGAACAAGTAATTCGCCCTTCGCGCTGAACAGAGCCGCGGCATGCAACCCTCCTGTTTTGCGAAAGATCTGCTGCCCTTCTCCCAGCCGCTCAGGAAGCTGGCACAAAAGCTCGGGATCGATCCGAAACCCAGGATTCGGCGGAAGCAACCCGCGCCTGCGAATCGCTTCTATCGATTGCTTGCCGCAGATGCCGCAACCCGATGCCGAGAAGAACGTGCGTCGAAAATCGTGCGATGCGAGTGCGCCATCCCGCAGATCCACGTCAACCCTGTTGCCGCCGGATCCATGGTTTGCGTCCGGCTGGCGAAGGCTCACGATCTGATCGGCGGACTCGACGATGCCCTCCGTCCATAGCAGGCCCGCAGCGAGTTCCGTATCGTGCCCCGGCGTGCGCATGGTCACGGTCAAGGGCATTTCGTTGACGCGGATTTCGAGCGGCTCTTCTGCAGCCAGACAGTCCTGAAAGGAGCGACGCTTGCCCGCATCCCACTCCGTCACCTGCGTCAGCGCAACAGTTCCCGGTCCTGCTCGCACGGTTCGCTCCTGTTTCTCAGCATCTATCGCAAGCAGCGCGTCCATCCCGCGCAAGATGCAACCTGCATCGCGTTCCGTTCTGGCCGCTCTGCGACTGCCTGCTACGCATTCACCCATTCGCCCTGGCGCATCAGCGGTTCCACTGCGCCTTCAGACGAGATAGCGTCAATGTCCAACTTGCCCGAGCCGATCATCCAGTCCACATGGATCAGGCTGTCATTGGCACCCTTCGCTGCAAGTTGCTCCGGCGTCAGCTTTTCTCCGTCGCGCACGCAAGTGCTGTACGCCTGCCCAAGTGCAATATGCGACGCAGCGTTCTCATCAAACAGCGTGTTGAAAAAGAGCAGGCCGCTGTGCGCAATCGGCGAGGAGTGCGGAACCAGCGCAACCTCTCCCAGCCGGCGTGCGCCTTCGTCCGTATCCAGCAGCCTTTGCAACACGTCATTGCCCCTGTCGGCATGCGCTTCCACAATGCGCCCTGCTTCAAAGCGAACCCGGATTCCTTCAATCATCGTTCCCTGGTAAGAGAGCGGCTTGCTCGCCGTCACAACGCCCTCGGCTCGATCCTTGTGCGGCGTGGTAAACACCTCTTCCGTGGGCAAATTCGGAATGCAATAAATGCCATTGCCTGCGCGCGTCCCACCGCCCATCCAGAGATGATCGTCTGCCAGGCCAAGACGAAAATCCGTACCGGGCCCGCGATAGTGCAATGTCGAGTATCGCTTTTCATTCAGGAAGGCCGCACGCCTCTGCAACTCTGCATCGTGCTCTTTCCACGCCGTAACAGGATCGGCAACATCAATGCGCGATGTTTGAAAGATGGCATCCCACAGCTTGTTGAAAGCGACATCGGGCTGGTCCTCCGGAAACATCGCTGATGCCCAGGCGGGCGTGGCGCTGGCGACGATGGTCCAGTTAATCTCGTGGCGCGTAATCAGCTCAAGTGCCGGCCGATAGGCAATGGAGGCGGCCTTGTTCGCGCGGCCCACCTTCTCCGGATCTTCCTGCGACAGCAATAGCGGACTGGCGCCCGTGATGGCCAGCCGTGCTGCGCCGCTCTTGTAAGCCGCAGCCATGCCGTCATAAAGCCATTTGGACGCGCAATCAAAACTCGCATCCGGTGCAAGACGATAGCGCATCAGCGTCGCCTCATCGTCGCTGTAAAGCGTCGTAACCAGCGATGCACCGGCAAGGTATGCCTGTGCCGTAATGCGCCGCGCCAGGGGCAGCGCGTCTATCGGCGCAGTCACCACAAGTTCCTGGCCGGCCTTCAGGCCAAGGCCAATCCGAATGGCAACCTTCGCTAGCTCGTCGAGTCTCTCTTCCGGTGTCCGCTGTGTTTTTGCCGGCTCATCCCTTTTCATGCTGGTCTCATGCCTCGTACTTCAAATCTATCTTCCGCTTTGCGATCCGCGATCTTTGCAGCCGTCAACACAAACGCTTACGCCGTGCTGCGTCACAAAAACCGCGTTGCTATGCAGCCGCTCCATCGCGCCGCATCGTGGTGCATGGCATCAGGCGGCCTGCACGCTCGTATCCGTACGGCGCTTTTGTGTCCATGCTATCAAGCCAGCATTGAGGACCGTGAACGCTGCCAGCAGATACAATCCGGCGCGCTGCGAAGAAAAATATTCGTCGGTCCAGACCTTGATATTCGGCGCGAGAAATCCTCCAAGGTTGCCCATGCCAATGAGCGCGATGCCGCCAGCCGCGGCCCGGTCTGCAAGATAACCGGTGGGAAAGGTCCAGAACAGCGGCTGCACTGCAATGAATCCTGACACAGCAACGGAAAGCGCCAGCAGCCCCACACCCGGCCCGGACGTGGGAAACACAAAGCTGGCAATGCCCGACAGCAGCAG
This sequence comes from Acidobacteriota bacterium, assembly GCA_021781495.1. Lineage (GTDB taxonomy): Bacteria > Acidobacteriota > Terriglobia > Terriglobales > Acidobacteriaceae > Telmatobacter. The sequence continues at coordinate 3,649 of JAJXWS010000088.1, forward strand.
AATCATTGCCGCGCAAACGCGATGCGCATTCCAGCGGTCTGCTGCGCGCGGCAGCCAATAAATGGTGCCCAGCGCGCAGAGCCAGGGAATAGCGGAGACAAGGCCCACCACAAATCCGGCAGGCCGGTGAATCAGCGCGGATATCTCAGTGGGCAGATAGAAGATGGCGCCATAGGTGCTCATCTGGATCAGCGCATAAATCAGAAGAAACTGCATCACGCGCAGATCGCGCAGCATGGGCAGCAGCCGTGCGGGACCGGCAACCCTGCGGTTCGCTTCTTCCCGGCCGAGCGCCTGCACCAATGCCTGCTTTTCCTCTTCCGGCAACCACCGCGCACTGGCTGGCTTGTCATCCAGATACCAGAACGAAGAGACGCCCAGCGCAACGGCCATAAAGCCCTCCACCAGAAACATCCACTGCCAGTTCTGCAGGTGTCCCCACGGCCGCATGTCGAGCAGCAGGCCTGAGAGCGGCCCGCCAAAGATAAGCGCAACCGGCACGCCCAGATAGAAGAGCCCCATGATCTGACCGCGCACGCGATTCGGAAACCAGTACGTGAGATAAAGAATTGCACCGGGGAAGAAGCCCGCTTCCATCACGCCCAAAATCAGGCGAAGCACATAGAACGACGTGCTACCGCTCACGAACATCGTAGCCATGGAAGCAAGGCCCCAGCTCACCATCAGAAACGAGATCCAGATCCTGGCGCCTATTCGATGCAGAATCAGATTGCTCGGAAATCCACAGAGCGAGTAGCTGACAAAGAACAGCCCTGCCGCCAGCGCGTACGTGCTCTCTGAGATACCCACATTGGCTTGCAGCGCCTGTTTGGCAAAGCTGATATTGGCCCGATCCAGGAACGAGACGACATACATCAGCATCAGGTAAGGCGTCAGGCGCTTCATCGCCCGTCGAATGGCGCGATCCGTCGCGTTGGGCACTTCACCTTCCGCGTCGTGCACGTCCCCCGTGGCTGCATGCTGTGCCGTAGATGGTGTCTGAATCATGGTGGAGCGATCCATGTGCAAGCTCGATACCTCGTAGCATCAGCAGTGGTCTTCCAGCAAGTTTCCCGCAGACCGGATCCATCCGTTTCTACGCAACAGACTGATCCGGTCTCCTCGGTTTCCATCTGTACGCGGCAATGGAGTTGCGGAAATAGTACTTGTCCTGCGCGGCAGGCGATTTCTGTGCGATATATCCGCGAACAATCGCAAGCGTCTCCGCAAACGGCGCCACATGGTCGCTGTTCGGCCAGTCGCTGCCAAAGAAGATGCGGTCCTCTCCAAAGAGGTCCCAGATGGCATCCAGCGAGTGGCGATAGTAGGCAGCATCGGTCACAAGCCTTCCGTTCAGCAGAACCGGAATCTCAGAGAGCTTGACGAAGACGCCTGGGTACTCCGCCAGACGGCGCAGGTTCGCCAGGTACTCCTGCCGCGCGGCTTGTGCCGGAGGAATAGGAGCATGCGGAAGGTGGTCCACAACGATGCGCAGGCTGGGCACGCGCTGGGCCACGTTAAGAATGGCGCGGATCAGGCGCGGGTCCGGGTTGGCGCTCTCAAAAACAAGATCCGCCTGCGCCAGTGCCCTCAGTCCATCCACAAACCCCGGCTTGTCGATATCGGCGGCCAGATCACGGCTCCACAGATTGCCGTAGCGAAAGCCGCGAAACAACGGATTCGCGTGCAGCCTGTCCAGATCCGTCAAGTACGACGGCGTACCCGGCACTAGGTCGCCGATGATGCCCACAATCACCGGATGCCGCTCGGCAACGTTCAGCAGCCATTCATTATCTGTGGCCAGCGGACTTGCTTCCACCGCAACGGCGCCGACAATGCCGAAAGGTGCGCTCAGCGCCTCATACCGTTCCGGCAGAGCAGGCTTGTACAGCGCAGTGTCGTCCTTCGTCGGCCAGGGAACACCGCCGGGCCGATTGGTATCGAAGAGATGAATGTGACCGTCAAGAATCGGCTGGTACCGCGGCAGGGCGGGAGCGACATGTTCCAGCGCGAGCGCGCCTGCGCTGCAGGCTGCCAGTTTCAGTACAGCACGGCGGTGCATGAAACCTCCCTTTGAGGAAGACAGACGGGAATACTGCGCAAAAACACTATACAGGCCAACATGCATCTTCGGCCCGCACCTGGCCAAAACAGAAGAGGAGCAGGCACATCAGCAGCAGACGTGTCCGGTAGCATCATCGCTGGGCAACCGGCCCGGTGCATCCCCACCTGATTGAAAGCAAGCCAACGTGCGCTCTAGGCATCCCTTGCCCCGCAGCAGAAGAGAAAGTTCCGCGACCGCAGAGCTCACAGGAACCTGCCTTCTCAGGCGTGGCTTTGTCTTACGCGCAGCAGCATCTTCAGCGTGTCGCCCGGAGCGTCCGCCATGTGATCAAAGGCGTGCTGGCCTTCTTCCAGCGGCATCTCCACAGTCCACGGAGTCAGGTCAATCTCGCGTGCCCTCAGCAGCGCAAGCGAGCGCTCGAAGTCCACCGGCGTATACGCAAACGACATGGCCACGCGATGCTCCTTGCGAATGCTGGTGACAAAATCCACTTCGCTTCGCTCCTTGCTCATGCCCAGCAGCACCACAAGGCCGCCCGGACGGCACAGGTCGAATGCCGACTGGCGAGCGGCCGTTGAGCCCGAAGCATCCAGCACCACATCCAGCCCGTGACCGGCAAAGCGCTGCGCCTCGGCGCATCCTTCCTCGGAGGACACATTCACCGCCAGCGTCGCGCCCATGCGGCGCGCCACCTGCAGCCGGACTTCGCTCACATCCTGCACCAGCACCTCGCGAACGCCCAGGCGCAGCGCAATCAGCAGCGCCATGGACCCCATGGTGCCGCCACCCACAATGCCCATGCGGAAAAACGGCTGCGGCGCGGCAATGCGGAACAGGTGCACAATGTTGGCCAGCGGCTCGGTCATCACCGCCTGCGCATCGCTCATCTCTTCCGGAATGTCATAAAGCTGTCCCTCGGGAATTGCGACAAACTCCGCATAGCAACCCTGCACGCGGTCCATCCCCAGCAGGCGCCAGTTCGCACACAGATTCTGTGCGCCGCTCAGGCACGCCGTGCAACGGCCGCAGCTGATCAACGGATTGGCAACGACGCGGCGGCCATCCTGCCGGCGCCCTACCAGTTCGTGCCCCATCACCATGGGCGGAATGCGCCGGCGGCTGTGCCCCAGGAATCCTGACATGTCTGAGCCGCAGATACCCGCGGCGGCAATGGCAATTTCAACTTCGCCTGCGGCGGCAACCGGCCGCGGCCAGTCCTCCAGTACCACCTGCCGCGGGGCCGTGTAAACCAATGCGCGCATTCCCTTCTCCCTCATCGAACTGTCGCAGTCCCGCTGCGAAGACTTGCGAACTTCATTGCCCATCCCTGTGGCTCGCCCCTGCCGGCGCGAGGCATGCAAGGCTCTCCTCCAGAGTACGCTCTGGAGTGCGCCGCCCCGAGTACCTCGCGTGGTCAATAGGCCTGCAGTCTATGCCCGCATACAACCCGGAACCCGAATTCAACATCCTTTAGCGGAGGAGCATCCGGGGACATCCATTCCGACCACGATTGCCAATCTTGACATACTGGCTTGACATACGGGAAGAGCAGCATCTGCCGGCAACACTCGATGCGCACCGGCGCAAGCCGCCATCACAGCGAAGCCCTCTGCCCGGACGGTATACTACTGTGTTTCAGCAGGAAAATTTGCACGGATGACAACACTCTCGTTCACGCTTGTAGTCTGGACGGTCGCGACGGTTGCGGGCTTTCTTGGCGCACTCACCGGGCTCGGCGGCGGAGTCGTCGTCGTCCCGGTACTCACCCTCGCGCTCGGCGTCGATATCAAATACGCAATCGGCGCCTCGCTCGTCTCCGTCATTGCCACCTCGTCCGGAGCCGCGGCGGCCTATGTCCGCGAAGGCTACTCCAACATCCGCATCGGCATGCTGCTGGAGATCGCCGCCACCATCGGCGCCATCCTCGGCGCCTACCTCGCCGGATTCACCAGCACCCACATCATCGCCATCATCTTCGGCCTCGTCCTCATCCAGTCCGCCTACCAGTCCCTGCGGAACTCCGCGCCGGAGGCGGATCACCCCACGCTCTCTGACCGCCTGGGCACAATCTTCAAGCTGGGCGGCGACTACCCGCTCGGCGGCAAACGCCAGGAATATGGCGTGCAGAATGTTCCCGCCGGCTTCGGCCTCATGTTCGGCGCCGGCGCGCTCTCCGGACTGCTCGGCATCGGCTCGGGAGCCGTCAAAGTCATCGCCATGGACCGCGCCATGAAGATCCCCTTCAAGGTCTCCACCACCACCAGCAACTTCATGATCGGAGTCACCGCAGCCGCCAGCGCGGGCGTCTACCTCAGCCGCGGATATATTGACCCACGCGTCTCCATGCCGGTCATGCTCGGCGTGCTTGCCGGCGCGTTTCTCGGCACCAAGGTCCTGGTGCGCGTCAACGTCCGCACGCTGCGCGTGGTCTTCGGCAGCGTCGTCCTGCTGCTTGCCATCGAAATGATCGTGAATGGAATCCTGGGGAAGATCTAACAGCCATGACTGACCAGCGCCTTGAGACCCTCATCGGAAACCTGCTGCGAGCCGGCGTACTGCTGGCGGCAGCCATCGTGCTCGGCGGCGGCGTTCTGTTCCTGCTCCAGCACGGAGCAGACAAAGCCGCGTATCACACCTTTGCTGCCGGCGGCAGCGATACGCGCACGCTTGCAGGCATCTTCCATTCCGCCTCGCGCCTGCAGAGCGAAGGACTTATCCAGCTCGGCCTTCTGCTGCTCATCGCAACACCCGTGGCGCGTGTCGTGCTCGCGGTGGCTGGCTTTGCATTGGAGCGCGACCGGATGTACGTCGTCATCAGCACGCTGGTGCTGGCGATTCTTGTGTTCAGCCTGCTGCATGCCACTTAGGCCGTCCACGTCGCAGCAGGCCGGCACTTCCCGCTAGCCGGGGCTTATCCCAGATCGCCGCCCTTGCCAATATCCATCGAAGGGGAGATCGGGTTGCTCTCGTCGATATATGCCTCGATGACCTGGTTCAGCAGGCCCTTTGCCTCCAGGATGAACTCCACTGCATCGCGCGCCGCGCCATAGCCGCCCGCGTTCGGCGTTACGTAGTGCGCCTCCGCCTTCACCTGCTCGCGAGCGTTTGCCACCGCAACTGCAAAACCGCACTCGCGCATCACCGGCAAATCGATCACGTCGTCGCCCACGTAGGCAATCTCGTCAAGCGTCACGCCTTCCTTCTCCATGATCTCGCGCACCGGCTTCATCTTGAAGGCCTGGCCCATGTAGACGTACTCCAGCTTCAGATCGCGCGCGCGCGTCGCCACGGTCTCGCTGATGCGCTTGGTGATGATGCCGCACTTCATGCCGCCCAGCCGCGCCAGCGAAATCGCCGTGCCGTCATGCGCGCTGTAGCCCTTGGCTTCCATCATCGTGGCGGAGTGAACGCCAAACCCAATCTCGCCCGCATGCTGCGAAAGATCCGCCTGCGTGCCGGCGCGAGCGCCCGGTCCGGGAGCGGGAACAAGCCAGATGGTTCCGTCCGTCAGAACACCATCCACATCAAACAACACAACCTTGATCTTGCGTGCACGATCTCTTGCGTCAATGGCCATACCCTGATTCTACCTGCTCCCATGCGGAGCAAAATCCGCGGAAAGAAGAGCACGCGCCAGCCTCGCTGAATTTGTCGCTGTGCACCAACCGTCAGGCCTTCTTATAATGAGTTGGCTGCGAGTCGGCCGGCTGCAACCGTCCCCACTCCGCAGGCTCCGCCGCTTCCCCGCCGTGGCACATCCCCGTTTGTCGAGGTCGCTTATGAAAGCCGCACGTCTGGTTGTCCTTGCCGGTCTTCTGTTGTCGGGCCTGCTGCCCGCCCGCATCCATGCCCAGCAGGCTGTTACCTTCCCCAGTGGAACCGCCACAGGCGAAGGCGCTCTCTATCTTCCCTCCACGCCCGGACCGCACCCCGCGCTTGTGCTCGTCCACGAGTGGTGGGGCCTGAACGACTGGATCAAGCAGGAAGCCGCGGGCTACGCGGCGCAGGGTTATGTCGCCCTCGCCGTCGATCTCTATCACGGCAAGGTCGCGCAGGATCCTGAGACCGCCCACGAGCTCTCGCGCGGTCTGCCCCAGGATCAGGGCGTGCGCGATCTGGTCGCCGGATTCCGCTACCTGCAAAGCCGCAAAGATGTCCAGCCCAGTCGCATCGGCGCCGTTGGCTGGTGCATGGGCGGCGGCTACGCGCTGCAGCTCGCCATCGCCGAGCCACAGCTCAAGGCCGTCGCTATCAACTATGGAGCGCTCGCCACCGACACGGCCGCGCTCGAAAAGATCCACGCCGCGGTCCTGGGCAACTTTGGCGGCAAGGATCAGGGCATCCCTCCCGACGCGGTGCATGCCTTTCAGGCCGCCATGCAGTCCATCGGCAAGCCCGTAGACGCAAAGATCTATCCCGACGCCGGCCACGCCTTCGAGAATCCAAACAACAAGATGGGCTACCGTGCCGCCGACGCCGCCGACGCGCTCGGCCGCATCGATCACTTCCTCGCCACGCACCTCAAGCAGTAAAGCATCCTCTCCAAGTGGCGTAACCACGCGTGCTGCGGTAGTTGCTCAAGTAACTACCGCAGAATCAAGGCGCAAGAATAATGCTTGCTTTCAGCACCGGGGCATGTTAACTCTTAAGCCAATAACTCTTTGGTGAGTGGCGAGCAGGTAACCCAAAAGCCCGCTCCAGATTGGACTCTCCCATGATGAAGATTGGAACCACCATTCGCGCGCACCGCCTCCAGAAGGGGCTCTCGCAGGGCGACATCGAAAAGAAGACCGGCCTTCTGCGCTGCTATCTCTCGCGCGTGGAGAATGGTCACACCGTCCCCTCCCTCGACACGCTCTCCAAAATCGCCGCGGCACTCGACCTGCCCATCTCCCAGTTCTTCGCCGATGACTCGCTGGGTCACCAGCTGAACACGCAGCAGCTCTCTGACGATGAACTGCGCTTCCTCACGCAGATCCGGCGCTACTCCTCCAACCTGAACGAGAGTGACCGCAAGCTTCTGCTTGCCATGGTCAAAAAGTTCGCCGCCACCGCCTCGCGCTAAAGCAAACGGGGCGCGACCCTCGGTCTACGCCCCTTCGCACTTCCGCTATATTCTCCAGCGCGCTATACGTCGTTGCCCAGGTGGAAGATCGGCTCTACGCCCTTGCCGCCTGAGAGCAGCGCCTGCTCCTCATGTGCCTCCAGCGGCTTGTAGTTCTGCGCCACGTCCATGGCCAGTCGGAAGTAACGCTCGTCTCCCGGCGGAATCGCCGCCGTGATCGGGTGCCCCAGCGTCCAGCGCAGGCCAAGCGACGCCTCATCCGGAAACGCCGCCGGCTGATACCAGCACTTGGGCTGCGGACGCTCCTTCGTTCCCGCTGGCCAAACCGTCTTGGCCATGCCCTTCAGCGCCAGAATGCCCATATTCTTCTCCTGCGCCTTCTTCAGAATCTGCGGACCGAACCCGGCCTGTGTAAACAACACCCAGTTCAGCGGAAACAGAATTGTGTCAAAGGGATAGCGATCCATCGCCGCCACCGCCGTCTCGGCCGAGTGCACTGAGAAGCCGATATAGCGAATCTTGCCTTCCTTCTTGGCCGCTTCCATCGTCTCCATCGCGCCGCCCGGGCCCAGCACCTTGTCCAGATCCGCCATCTTGGTCAGTGCATGAAACTGGTACAGGTCCACATGATCCGTCTGCAGCAGCCGCAGCGACTCTTCCAGCTGCTTGCGGGAGTCGTCCTTCATGCGGCCTTCCGTCTTGCAGGCCAGAAAGCAATTCTTGCGATACGGCGCCAGCGCCGGCCCCAGTCGCTCCTGCGCATTCCCGTAGCTGGGAGCCACATCGAAGTAGTTGATGCCGCGGTCCACCGCCTCCGCCACAATGTTGGACGACTCGCCGGTGGTCTCGTTCATCACCACAATTCCGCCAAAGCCGATAATCGAAAGCTTCTCGCCGGTCTTGCCCAGCGTGCGGCGGGCAATGGGGTTGGCTGGCGTCTTGGCTGAGGCGTTCAACTGGCTGCTCGATGCCACCGTGGCTGCCGTAAGGGCGGCCTGCTTCAGGAACTCGCGGCGTTCCATAATTTCCCCTCCAATTCGGTGCGTGACCGTCTCGCAGCACCTCGGGCGTTCCGTTGCAGAACGTGAGAACGGCGTTCGGCCGTCTGCTCCAAAGATGCTCCGGCGCTCGCCCACATTCTCGCACAATGCCGGGCAGAGATGCGCTGCCGTCAGCCTGCCAGATTTGCCAGATAAAAGCCAAACAGCACCAGCAGGCCCACAAGCAGCAGCACGGCCAGGCGCAGCCGCGAGTGAAACACGGGCCGGGGCGATCCCAGCCGCGGCACCAGCGGCGCGGCAAACAGCAGTCCGCTGCTGAAGCCTCCCAGGTGCGCCATGTTGTCGATCCGCAGTCCCGCCTGCGCCACAGCCGCGCCAAAGCTGATGGCAAAGCCGATCACGAGATTGATGGCTGCAAAGTAGATAACGGACTTGCGCAGCTTCCGCAGCTCAAACGGTGGTACCGGCAGCCGCGGCGACTTCAGCAGCACAATC
>JAJXWS010000189.1 GCA_021781495.1 Acidobacteriota bacterium
GGTGGGCTGGCCCGCGGCGGTGGCGAAGGCCGCGATGGCGTTGGCGTCCGCGAGCATGTAGCTGTTGAGCGTGGGGCGATAGCCGTCACCGCTGATGGATTTCTCCATGGCGTCGCGGGTGTCGATGGACCAGTAGAGGCCGACGGCGGGGTCGAGATGGGTGGCGTCCCATGCCTTGTCGTTTTCGACCAGGCCGGGGAGCATCTGCGTGCCGAGGCTTGTGTCTCCGGTAGCGAGGGCGAGATTGCGCACGCTGTCGGCAAGGGGAAAGCTGTACTCGCGTGGCTTGGCGCCGGGCGACGTCCAGAAGCGGGCATAGTCTTCTGCGACGCGCGGGTCGCGCAGCCAGCGGGCTTCGCCCAGGTGGAGCGGCGCGGCGTCGGGCAGCACTCCGAAGAAGCCGTCGGGGGCGGCGGGTTTGGGGAGCCACTCCGTGATGAGATAGCCGCGGCTGCTGCGGACGACATGCTTTTGCCACGCATACCAGCGGAAGTAGTACATCTCTTCAAAGCTTTTGTCGGAGCTGGTGAAGAAGGGAATGTTGGCGCGGAGCCAGGGCCAGGCATCTTCGGAGGGAGATTTTCCGGTTGCTTCCAGTTCGTCGGCCGCGAACTGATGGATGTAGTGCTGGAACTCGCGGGGATGCAGCAGGCGCAGCGCGGTCGAATGCCGAGCAGGCGCCGGGGGATGCTGGCCGAGCGTGGCGAGGGGCAGGATGATTGCGATCGCCAGGGCGGCGAGGGAGCGATGAATCGACATGGCGAAGAGCAGTGTACGCATCGGCGACAGGGGTGGCAAGAATGTTTCGAAAATAAACGGCTGTTTTTGGAAATAGAATTATCCGGCCAGGGTTCCGTGAAAGGCTGCGCGGTAGATATGCTCCGCATCCTGCTGCGTCATGGGGCGTGGATTGTTGTGCATGAGGCGGGTGACGGCGAGGCCTTCGGCGGCGAGAGCGGGGATCTCGGATTCCGCTATGTGGAGTGCCGAGAGACGCATCTCCAGGCCGGTTGCGGCGATCAACTGCCAGAGTTGCCGGCAGCCGGCCTGTGCCGTGGCTTGGGGTGATCGCTTTGCGGCGGCTCCAAGAGCGATAGCCACGTTTGCATGACGATGCGGAGTGGTGGCGGCGTTGAACTGAAAGACATGCGGCAGCAGGATGGCGTTGGCGTGTCCGTGGGGGATGCTGTGACGGCTGCCAAGGGGGTAGCTGAGGGCATGCACGGCCGCGGTGTTGACCGGGCCGAGGCAGAGGCCGCCGTAGAGGCTGCCGAGAGCGATGTGCGTGCGCGCGCCGGCATTGCCGGGCTCGCGAACCGCCGTGGGAAGGTGAGCGGCGATGTGGCGGATGCCGTCGAGCGCCCAGGTATCGACGAGGGGATGGGCGTGCTGGTTGGTATAGGCCTCAATGCAGTGGGTGAGCGCGTCGAGGCCGGTGGCCGCCGTGACGTGCGGCGGGAGCGTGTGGGTGAGCGAGGGATCGATAAAGGCGGCATCGGGGACGAGATGAGGACTGATGACAGCCTTCTTGGAGCTTGCCGCTTCGTCGAGCAGGATGGCGTTGGGGGAGACCTCACTGCCGGTGCCCGCGGTGGTGGGCAGGCAGAGGAGCGGGAGACGGCGAGGGGCAAGATTGCCGATGCCCCAGGCTGCATCAAGCGTCTGCGTGCTGTGGCAGAGCGCGGCAACGAGCTTGGCGGCATCGAGCGGACTGCCGCCGCCGAAGCCGATCACGGCGTCTGGCTGGAAGGCGCGCGCGGTGGCCAGCAGCGCTTGAAAGTGGGCCACGGTGGGCTCGCGGCGCGTGGAGGCATCGATGTGCGCGCCGGGATGAAGCTGCGCCGCGCGCAGGCGGTTGCTGGGCGAGGTGACGAGGAACGGGCGCTGTATGCCGCGGTCGTGAAGAAACTGCTGCGCGCGGTCCAGCGCATGGTCGCCAAAGACAAGCGTTGGGACCTGGTGCAGCGAGAGTGCCGTCATCGTTTGCCTGCAAGCGCGCTGCGCTCCAGGATGGCGCGGGCGCGGCTGAGGGCGTCGCCGGCGGCCTGCTTCAGGCAGGTGATGTCGTTGATGCAGAAGAGCAGATCGATGCCGAGGTCGAGCCAGAAGTCATAGTCGCTGGGGGAGCATGCGGTAGCCACCAGCTTGTGATGCGTGCGCGCGGCTTTCACGATCGCCGCTGTGGCGGCCTTCACGCGCGGGTGCTCGGTCTGGCCCGGCACGCCGAGGCTGGCGGAGAGGTCGGCGGGGCCGATGAACAGATCGACATCGGGCACTGCGGCCAGTTCGTCAATGCGCGCGAAGGCGGCCTGCGTTTCAATCTGCGCCATGAGGCACAGGTCGGCGTTGACCTGGCTCTGCCGGGCGAGGATGTCGTCGGTGACGCCGTAATCCACGGCGCGGGAGACGGAGAAGATGCCACGACTGCCCTCGGGCGCAAAGCGGGCGTACTTGCGGAGATCGTGCATCTGCTCGGGCTGCTCCACCATGGGGACGTCGAGGATGTCTGGCCCGCACTCGGCGCCCTTGAGGACGCTCTCGCGGCGCACGTCGGGAATGCGAATCATGGTGAGCATGCCGGAGCCTGCGGCCATGCGGCAGAGATCCGCTGCCTCTGCGAAGGTGATGTGGCCGTGC
>JAJXWS010000190.1 GCA_021781495.1 Acidobacteriota bacterium
CACATGATGATTGCGAGCGTGAAGGGCAAGTTCAGCAACATCAGTGGCAGGCTCACGCTCGATGAAGGCGATATCGCCCGTTCCAGCGTCGAAGCGTCCATTCCTGTTGATACCGTCCATACAGCCGACGCGCAGCGCGATGGCCACCTCAAAAGCGCGGACTTTTTCGACACCGAGAAGTTCCCCGTGATGACCTTCCAGTCCACGCGCGTTACCCGTACCGCGCCCGGCGAGTTCACCGTCATCGGCGATCTCACCATCCACGGTGTCACCCGCTCCGTCATCTTCTCGGTCGAGGGTTCCACGCAGCCGGCAAAGGACCCCTGGGGCAACCTCCGCATTGGCGCATCCGCCACCACAAAGATCAACCGCAAGGACTTCGGGCTCGTCTGGAATGCCGCCCTCGAAACCGGTGGCATGCTCGTCGGCGAAGATGTCACCATTACCCTCGATGTGGAGTTCATCAAGGGTTGACGCATAACCCGCGGCCGGTGAATCCTTTCGCCGGCCTTTATACTTGTTGCAACAAATATCACCCTCGCGCATCCAATACCTGTAAGCCCGAGGAGGTTCACCGTGTCGCTTCGTGCCGTTCAACAGATTTCCGAGACCAAACCAACCCTGGAAGGCGCAGGCGTCAAACTGCAGCGCGCCTTTGGATTCGGCAAGACCAAAGAGTTCGATCCCTTTCTGCTCTTTGACGACTTCCGCAATGAAAACCCGGCCGACTACATCGCTGGCTTCCCCTGGCATCCGCATCGTGGCATTGAGACCATCACCTACGTGCTCGCGGGAGAGGTCACTCACGGCGACTCGCTCGGCAACAAGGGCCGCATGACCGCCGGCGATCTGCAGTGGATGACCGCCGGCAGCGGCATCCTCCATCAGGAGATGCCCAAAGGCGATGTCAACGGCCGCATGCACGGCTTTCAGCTCTGGGCCAACCTGCCCGCCTCGCTCAAGATGACGGACCCGCGCTACCAGGACATCCCCGCATCGGCCATCCCCGAGGTGACCGAGGACGATGGAACGCACGCGCGCATCCTCTGTGGCGAGTTCTGGGGTAAGCGCGGTCCGGTGGAGGGCGTCGCCGCAGACCCGCAGTACATCGACATCTCGGTTCCGCCCAACACGCGCCGTCGCATCCAGGTCGAGACCACGCGCAACGCCTTTGCCTACGTCTTTGCAGGCTCCGGCACCTTCCGCGATGCCTCAGACCCGCAGGCCGTGCTCACCGAATCGGCAATCGACCCCAATGCGCCCGCGAAGTACGACGCAAAGAATCACTCGCTCGTCTTGTTTGATCGCGGCGATGAGATCGTAGTGCAATCCGGACCGGAAGGGATCCGCTTTCTCCTCGTCTCCGGCAAACCTATAGAAGAGCCCGTCGCCTGGTACGGCCCGATCGTGATGAACACGCAGGCCGAGTTGCAGCAGGCCATGCGTGAGTTGCAGAGCGGCTCTTTCATCAAGCACCGCTGATGCATCGGCAGCCGGTTGCCATCGCAGCCGGCTGCGCATCTTCCTACGCGCTTTGCGTCCGCACCGGCCGATGCAGGAACCACCGCATCACCGAGCGCCAGTCCCGGCTCGCCGGCGTGGCCGTGTACTCTTCCAGCGACGCGTGCAGTGCACCCCGCCGCACCGGCATCTCCTCGAGCAACAGCTCAGAGGCCTGCACCAGCCGGTTGGAATGGAACCACCGCTGCACCGCCTTGCTCTCGAGCAGGTTCGTCACCGCCAGCAGCGACATCCCCAGGTGGTGCGCCATCCACTCCCGCACCAGCTCAGGATTCTCGCGCGACGCCCGGTAGTCCGCGGCCTCGTAGAGCCCAAACGCGCCTACCCAGCCAGCGGCATCCATCTGCCGCAGATTGCGCAGCGCTTCGCGCGTGTCCACGCCCAGCGCCAGAAAGCTGGAGTACGGTGAAACCACCGGTCCTGCCGTCGCATCCTCGCTCAGCGCTATCTGCGGCACGCCATATGCATGGTAGCCATAGTGCCTGTGCTCATTCCGCGTCGCGTTGCCTGATTCGGAGATGCCCCATGGAATCCCGAACGTACGCGCAAAAGCTCGCTGCGCATCCACGCATGCGAGCTGCGTCCGTCCCAGCAGCGTCTCTGCGTCGCTGTGCATCCACAATGTGGGCATCAGGTACTCAAACATCGTGCCCGTCCACGAGTACAGCACGAACCGCCCAAAGGCATGCACGTGCTGCCGCGCCAGCTTGAACCAGCTCTGCTGCGGCAGCTCGCCGCGCGCTACTGCAAGGAACGTCGCCATGCGTGCCTCTGAGGCCAGCAGGTCATAGCACGCCTCGTGCCGCTTCTGCGACCGCACGCTGTAACCAATCGACAGCACCCCGCGCCCCGGATCCGCCAGGAATGCGAAATCCGTCTCCGCGGCCAGACGCTCCGCCTGCTGCGCAATGGTCTCCACCCGCCCGGCCAGCGCGCGCAGATTGGCCTGCGCCACCGGCAGCGCGGCCCGCAGTTGTTCGCCAAGCGCCTTCAGCGTTGGCTTGGCCATGATCGCGCTCCACACGCGGCTCAGCCTTGTGCCCAGCGCCTGCGTAAAGCCGATGATCTCCTCAAACGACAACGACTCCGCTTCTTCCCCAATCGCCGGCTGC
>JAJXWS010000013.1 GCA_021781495.1 Acidobacteriota bacterium
TCGAGGAGCAAAAGCCTCCGGCGCCAGACGATGACTTCAACGTGGTGTAATCGGCCGCATGGCCGATCGATCCGGCTTTAAGCCGTAACCCGAAGCCACCGCCTGTTAGGCGGTGGTTCGTTCACAAATACTTGGGAGTTTTCATATCCGGGTCCTGTGATCAAAACATCTGGCAGTCCATCTCCATTCACGTCGCCCGATGAGATACTGAGGGCTGAACTAGGGAGGCCGGTGTTCATCGTTAGGACGGGCGCGGCAAACTTGCCAGTCCCGTCTCCGGCGAGAAATGCAATGTAGGGCTCAGCGTTTCCGAAGGAGCCCGATGCGGAATCCATGACCGCCCCAATGTCCGGCTTTCCGTCGTGATTGAAATCATCTACGACAACTGCCGCCGGAGGTTGGGGCAATGCGAACTCCTGCTCATACCCGAACGTTCCGTCGCCGTTGCCCAATAGCACTCCCACTGTCCACGTATCGAACTCCGCCACAATCAGGTCAAGGTCGCCATCCCCCCGTAGATCGGCTGCCGCTAGATAGACCGGACTCAACCCCTTGCTCAACGGGACGATGCGCGGAAGCTGGAATGTGCCATCTCCATTGCCGAGATAGATCCACAGATCGTTCGTGTACCCATTTGCAACCACAAAATCCATGTGGCCGTCTTGGTTGAAATCGCCTGCCACAACTGCCGTTGGAATCGCGCCTGCAGGCAAAGATGACCGCAACCCAATGCCGGGATAGGCCGCACTCGTAACCGTCGTACGCGTTGTGGCAGGACGAGCAACACGCGTCCGCTGAATTCGTCCGTTCAAAGAGTCAATGTGGTGCGTCCATTGGTCAAGCAGGCGTGCTCCAGGTGTGGCTCCGCCCAGTTGTCTAAGAGGCTTCGGTTGTCTCGATAGAAAGTGTCGCTCAATCGCCTCTTTGCGATTGAGAGCCATAGACTTGCTACCTTGTCTAACTTGAGGCGCTGAAGTCTGCTCATGGGCGGCTAGGAGCGCGAGGCATCCTGAGAGGATGCATGCTATCAGACTCGAACGGCGCATTGAAGCTTTGGATCGCAAATTCGGCTACCTATATCTTTCGCGGTTTGGTCCCGAGTGTCGCTGAATTCTAGATCCCAGAACGACCTCGGTCACTTTGATCTCTCGAAAGCTTCCGGATCGGTCTTGCGCAACTCATCAAGGAATTGCGTGTATTCCCTCTCCCCTCGCTTCAATTTGCTGAAGTCAACCCAAGAGTAGAAACGGCTGATGTAGTCGAATGCGTAGGCGGTATACCAAGGAATTTCGCTTGCGATGTTATCGGTCCCCGGCAACGGGTTTGCTGCTGTTTTGCCCGCTGCTGCCGCCCATGCGAACGGCGCTTCTCGAATATCGTAACCCGCGAGGTACATCTGCCGAATGCCAATGCGGAGAGCTTGTTCATTTCTGAAGAGGTAGAAGATTAATCCGGCGGGAGTCATCGGAACGTCGCTTCCCATTGCTAACGAACCCGCGTCCTTATCCGCTGAAAGTCCTGACTGCCGCGTGACGAAGCCCTGTTTTTGCACGACGGATGTTATGGCGCACGACAAGAGGGTCGCCAATTGAGCTTCACTGCCTATTTCTACCAGCATGTAGTCAGGGATAAGAATCATGCCGTCCGGCAAGGCTGCCACGCCCCGGGCCAGATTCTTGTGCCAGGTCAGCGTCATCGCATCGGCTTTACTCATTTCATCTCTCAAGCGGGGCTTCATGCCTTGAACAACATAAAATCGAAACTCGATTTTTGTTGGATCTTTTTCAGTCAGCCGTCGTTGGTATTCAGGGACAAGCGACCAACCAAGATCGGACACGAATTCCTGTACGGCCCGATTCGGAAGGATTTTGAGGCTCTTTCCCGCTGATCGACTATCAAACCCTACGTTGCCCGGAATTCGATGCTCGTAGTCAGGTGGGTGAACAGCCGGTGTGAATTGCGCAATATACTTTCTTTCTTTGTCAGAAAGATGGTTAGGCCACAGGCGAATTCGCTGCAACCATACGAGTCCTTCGATAGGAAATTTGCCTTCTCCCGCCGAGTGCACGATCTCCTCATCGCCCACGCTTCCGTGGCCAAGTTTCTCGTCCAGCAGGTCTGCGGCGGAATATGTGGACCACGAGTTTGGCTTAAAGAGGGATGTGGAAAACGCCGGCCGAGGCGCCTTCGGCATGATTGCTTCCCATCGAGGATTATCGCGATAAAATCCGAAAAGACGATAACCGACCTCCGTGCCGGCGGGGGCGGTTATCAACTCAGTATCCGGCGTTACAGTCACGGGGTAACCGTCCAACCAGACCGTCCCCTCGTATCCATTGTCGACTTTTTTAATCTGCGGCTGCTCTTCGAGCAGTGCTGCACCCTCCCAATCCGAACCCTTTGCATTCCAATATGTTGCGGCATCAGCGAATCTTTGGCTTATCTTGACGGAGTAAATGGTAATCTGCCTAGCGTCGAATCCTTGGTTGGGTTCCTTGGAATCGCCCAAGACCTCTACATGAGATCCGATAACCCAGGGAGATTTGCTGCAAGAGACGGACATTTTGCTGTTCGACTCCGGGCGGTTTTGCAATTTGTAGTAGGGCGGGATCGCCCACAGCCAACCGTGCGCCTGATAATCGACTTGGATGTTTGCATCCACCGATTCCGTGATGCACTGTGTCCTTGCATCGATCCGAACGTCGAGAGTGCCTATATAAAACTCTGTCGGCGATCCAATCTTCGTGACAAAGCCCTCCACCCTCTCTGCGTGCAGAGCAAGACTAGCGAATGCTGAAACGCCGCTCAAGAGCATCATCCCGACCAGGCAGCGAAAGCATCTGTTAGTCAACAGAATTCTCAAGCCCATTTCACGCCTCGTCCGATTCCAAACAGGAGAAATACATAACACACTCACTGCACAGTTCTGAAAGTTGGCGACGGCACTATGCTTTGTGTAGACTTGCCGGTTTGGCGGTCTAGATTCTCGCCGTTGATCGGCACGCCAAGCGTGCTCAACAGGTTTGCCTGACTAGGAGCAGCGGGTCGCGGCAGAAGGCTCCCATGAAACGTTGATCCAGAGCCCCAGTCAAAGATACTTTCGAGAAACTGATAAAGATGGTTTAGTAGCTCGTATATTGCTACTCCAAGGCAAACAGCTGCACCAGGGCCACCGCTAGGAGCAGCAGCCGCACATACCGCATAACCTACATCTAGCGAGTCGCTCACGACTTTGCCGGCATCGCCGGGAATAACCTCTGCTAGTGTTCCAGAGCCGCATACGGCCGAGTTAAAGTTATCAATACTGCACGCAACCGATATTGCAGGCGGGTGGCTCACCCTTTCCCTGCCAGTGCAGTGGATGCCCCATCCTTCGCTTCTTTCTGGCGAAGGGTGGGAGAGCACGAATCCCAACCGTCCTTTTTAGCGTAACGGAGATGTTCTGACAGTTGATTCCCTCTGCGGTACGCTGTCCATTGCGATTCAATCTCGACCACTCCAACCTGACCGTTCGCATAGTGGTGGAAGCTCGACCATGGCCAGTCTTCGGTCTTGGCGACCAGGCCGCGCGCAACCGGATTGCGGTGCATATAGCGCAGTTTTTCGATTCGCTTTTCGTCGCTCCATACATTGAAATCGTAGTACCGCCGTTGCCAGAACTGAACCGCTTCCCGTCCTTTCAGCTTGCGCGATGTTTGCTGCTTCAACACCTGGAACACTACGCAAAGCGAGGATCGGCTCGGCTCGCCGACAAGGAGATGGACGTGTTCCGGCATCAGAACGTAGCCAGCAACGACAAAGCCGTACCGCACACGCACGGCCTCAAGTTCCCTCTCGAAAAGGGCATACGCCGTCGGCGTTCCCAACAATGGCTGACGGCGATAACAACTGAATGTCACAAAGTGAAAACAGCCGCACTGCTGGTAACGGACGAGCTTCGCCATTACCGCAGAATTCTATACCTGCGGATGAGTGAACCTCGTGCCAGCCCACCCTTCGCCAGAAAAAAGCGAAGGATGGGGCACCCTCATTTGTGGAAATCAAAGGGTGCGCCACCCGCCCGGCGGCTGGGTGGGGGTTGTGGTTTCCCACCCATGCTGCAGAAGGCGGGGCATGGATGGGGCACCCGGCAGTCGGTGCGCTGCGGAGTGTTTGAAAGGCAACCGCGGATCTTTCGACTCGCTGCGCTCGCTCAAGATGACAGTGGCTGGGTGGGGAAGGTGGTATCCCACCCATGCCGCAGAAAGCGCGGCATGGATGGGGCACCCGGCGGCTGCAAGGCTGCCCTGGATGGAGGCACATCGGGCGGGGCAGCCCTGCGGCCGGCTTTACCGCCCTACGACCAGGACGGTGAACGTGCCCGGGAGCATGGCCGGGCGGGGATGCGGGTTTTCAGCGGTTGCGGCGGGGCGAGGGCCGAACTCGGCTGTGACCAGGTAGATGCGGTCGGTGGCCGGGTCGTAGGCCATGGTGCGCGCGCCGCGCTGGGTGGGCAGGCTCTGGAGGGTGGGGTAGCCGGGACGGGCGGCATCGACCACGGAGAGGACGCCCTCTCCGCAGGAGGCGAAGGCGAGCTTGTGCGCGGCGCTCCAGCCGGCGGCGTCGGGACCGTCGCCGATGGCGGGCGTGGCCAGCACCTTGCCGGTGTTCGAGTCGAGGACGGACATCCTGTTGCCGTCGCAGACGGGGAAGAGGCGGTGGCCGGGGACGTCGAAGGCGAGTCCGGAGGGGGACTCGCAGCCGGCGGGCCAGGTGGCGGTCACCTTGCGGGTGTGGGCGTCGATGCGGACCACCTCGCTCTTGTCTTCGATGTTGTCAAAGACGGTGCCGGCGCCGTCGACCGCGGGGAACTCCGGCTTGCCGGGGAGGGGAATGGTGGCGAGCACTTTGCGCGTGGCGGCGTCGATGACGGTGGCATCCTTGCTGCGGCCGTTGAAGGCCCAGACGGTCTGGGTGGAGGGCTCGAAGATGATGCCGTCGGGGTTGGTGCCCGCGGGGATGGTGGCCACGGTGGCCAGCGTGGCGCGGTCAAACTGCACCACGGCGTTGCCGCCGCCGTCGGAGATCCAGCCGTACTTGCCGGCGGTATCGAGCGCAATGCCGTGCGTGCCGTGCAGGCCGCCGATGGCGCCGATCTGCTTGCCGGTGGCGGTGTCGAGCACATCGACATGGTCGCCGCGGGTGAGGTAGAGGCGATGGGCGGGCGAGTCGACCAGCAGATAGTCCCACCAGCCGGCGTCGGCCAGCTTCCAGCGGTCGAGGATGCGGTACGGCGCTTGCGCAGCGAGCGGCAGGGTAGCGGCAAAAAAGCCCAGAAGCAGAGCCACGGCCAGCCAGGGCCGGGGCAAACAAGGATTGCTGCGCGGAGAGGACATGGAAAACTCCTTGAGGCCGGCGAGGCTCAGGCGCTGCCGGCGAAGGAAGTGTTCCACAGCGGCATTAAAGGAACCTGAAGGCGGCAGGGCGAAAGCGGCTCAAGGCCGGCTCAGGCGTGGTTCAGGCCCGGGGCAGGCGGACGTGGACCGTGGTGCCGTGGCCGGGCTGGCTCTCCATCTGGATGGAACCATGCGCTTTTTCCACGATGGCCTTGCAGATGGCCAGGCCGAGGCCGGCGCCGCCGGTGGCGCGGGTACGGGAGGGATCGCCGCGGTAGAAGCGGTCAAAGACGTGAGGAAGCGCGGCGGCATGGATGCCTTCGCCGTGGTCGGCGACGGTGAAGGCAATGGCGTTGTCCGCGGCATTGTCTGTGAGGTCTGCGCGCAGTTCGACGCTGGAGCCGGCGGGGGTGTGCTGCAGGGCGTTGAGCAGCAGGTTGGAGGCGAGCTGAGAGCAGTCTTCGTCCGCGATCGGAACCCGCAGGTTGTCGGCTGCCTGCAGGGTTACGGCGACGTTGCGCAGGCTGGCTACGGTTTGCAGCGTCGCGACGGTGCTGCGGAGGCAGTCGGCCAGGTCGCAGTTGGCGGGCTGGGGCGCCGGGGCGGCGCTGGCTTCCAGCCGCGCCAGGGTAAGCATCTTGGCCACGAGGTCTTCCAGCCGGGCGGTGTCGGCCAGGCAGCGCTCCAGCCCGGCCTGGTACTCGGCGGCGGTGCGCGGACGCAGGCCGAGCAACTGCAGGGAGGACTTGACGACGGCGACGGCGGTCTTGAGCTCGTGGGCCGCGTCGGACACGAAGATGCGCTGTTGCACGAAGGCCTGCTCCAGGCGCTGCAGGACGCTCTCAATGGCATGGGTGAGCGGAGCGAGCTCCGGCGTGGTGCGCGCGCTGGCCGGCGGGGAGAACTCCCAGGCCTCTGGCGAGACGCGAGCGGCCAGCGCGGCGAGCTGGCGCAGGGGCAGCAGGCCGCGGTGCAGCAGCCAGGCGATGAGCGGACCGGAGACGATGAGCAGGAGCAGGCTGCCGGCGGCGTAGAACTCCACCGCTCCACGGATGGCATGCCAGACGCGAACGGTGGGTGCGCCGTAGAGGATGGTGACCGGCCGCAGCTTGCCGCCGCCGACGTCGCCGGGGTCAATGATGCGCGAGCCATGAAAGCGCAGCAGGCGATAGGGCTTGCCGTTGACGGAGAGGTGGAAGAAGCCGTCGCGCTGGGGCGCGGCAAAGCCGCTGCTGCCCTGCCAGTTGGCGGAGCGGCCCAGCATGCGCCCGCGGCCGTCCCACACCTCGTAGACATCCTCGGACGGGACGTGCAGG
The DNA here is from genome assembly GCA_021781495.1 of Acidobacteriota bacterium. Taxonomy (GTDB): domain Bacteria; phylum Acidobacteriota; class Terriglobia; order Terriglobales; family Acidobacteriaceae; genus Telmatobacter. Next base: position 6,692 of record JAJXWS010000013.1, read on the forward strand.
TCGGGCAGGTCAAGCATGACGTTGTCGCCCACGTCTTCGGCGTCCTGCACGGCGCCGAGTACGGAGTCTGCCCGGCCGCGCAGCATGACGTCAAAGGCGCGGAAGTGCATGTGGCGCTCGTATCCCCAGGAGAGAAAGATGACCAGCAGCGCGGAGACCAGCTCCACTAGGAGGACGGCGGCGATGAGCCGGAAGGCGATGCTGCGTCGTTTGGCGGTCATGATTCCTGCCCGGGGAAGAGTCGATAGCCGCGCCCGCGCATGGTCTCGATGACCGGTGGAGCGTCGGGCAGGGCGGCGTCGAGCTTTTTGCGCAGGTTGGAGACGTGCGCCTCAATCACGTTGGAGTGGTGCTCCCAGTCGTAGTCGTACAGGTGCTCGAGCAGTTCGCGCTTGCTGATGATCTTGCGGGGGTGGTGCATCAGGTACTCGAGGATGCGGTACTCGGTGGGCGAGAGATCGACGAGCACGCCGGCGCGGCGCACGCTCTGCTCCAGCGTGTTCAGGGTTACATCCAGCGCGTTGAGGGTGGGGTGGGCTGCGCCTTTGCCGCGACGGATGAGGGCCTTGGCGCGGGCGATGAGCTCGCCGAGGTCAAAGGGCTTGGCGAGGTAGTCGTCGGCCCCGGCGTTCAGCAATTCAATGATGGTCTGCTTGCCCTCTTTGGCGGTGAGAATGAGCACCGGCGTCGCGTCCTGGCGCGCGCGCAGGCGGCGAAGCACGCCGAGGCCATCGAGCCTGGGCAGCATCAGGTCGAGGATGACGAGGTCGTAGACGCCGTTGCGGGCATAGTCGTCGCCGGCCTCGCCATCGCCGGCCCAGTCGACGGCGTAGCCGGGGCCGTCGCGCAGGGCGGCGGCAAGGTTGTCGGCGAGGCGGACTTCGTCTTCCACCAGCAGCACGCGCATGAGGCCACACTCCATGATGCAATTCTTGTTGCAGCAAGATTAAATCAGCCTGAAGCCTTGCGCTTTGCGGAGCGGGGCCGTTCGAGTGAAGCGGAAGCATCTCGAGCGTGCAGTCGGAGCAGCGCATGTTATGCCTTTGAAAACTCGCATCTGCCCCGGATGACTGCTTGGCCTAGCGCTCATAACTGGTGAGCGTAACTTGAGCGCTGCGATCTACGGTTGCGCTGGCGATCCCGTGGTAAATCCGAACCTGGATGCCATGCAGATGCACAAGGATGTTGTTCCTGACTTCACGGTTCACAATTCTTCGTTCAAGGTCGCTTCTGTTATCCGGTCCATTGAAGACGAATACCTGGGTGGTGGCATGCGCGGGAACACCCGCAATCAATGAGGCATAATTGACTGCCTGTGCCCCGCCGCCGCCATGAAATCCTCGGACGTTCTGATAGACGCCGGCGGCATTTGGGTTCCACAACACAATCACGGATACGCAGCATCCCATTGGACCTGTATCCATGGTGTTATCGTGAGCGGGCAAGTTCTGCGCGGTGCCAGTTACAGGCTGCTGCATGAGTTGCATGGGAAGACCTCCTGACGGAATGGCTAACAATCTTTTTCTGCTGGGGAAGAATTGTCAGGCCACCTATGTTACAGGAATTATTGCAAAATCTGACATCGCAAAGTTTGCGGGAAACTCTGTGTTGTGCAAGTAACTTTGCAAAGAAGTCAACGTGCGCCGGGGTAAAGCTTCGGGTTTGCGGAACGAGATGCCGGTGACGGATGAGGACGGGCTTGCTACACATGCGTGGGCAAGGCATGGGAGCTGATCCGCCGTCTGCCCGCGCACGGCTTTGCGGCTATTCACAATAACCACGGCAGGATGCGGTACCCTCATAGCAGCAAGCCCATCCCATCGAACGGACATACGCGTGCGCATCGTTCTGTCGAACATTGGTACCTTTGGCGACATCAATCCGCTGATCGCGATTGCTCTTGAACTGAAGCGGCGGGGGCACGTGCCGGTGATGGCGCTGCCCAACGTGTACCGGGGCAAAATTGAGCCGCTGGGGCTGGAATTTCGCGCCATTCGGCCGGACATCGATCCCACGAACAGCATCCTAGTGGAGATGGTGTACGACATCAAGAAGGGAACGGAGCACGGGCTGCGCAACTTTCTTTTCCCCGCGCTGCGGCAGACCTATGACGACCTGCTGGACGCGGCGACGCGGCCCGAGCGTGCCGACCTGCTGCTGCTGGGCGAACTGAACTATGCCGGGCCGCTGGTGGCCGAGGCGACAGGGATCAAGTGGGCCAGCTACGTGCTGGCGCCGCTATCGTTCTTCTCGGCGTTTGATCCGCCGGTGCTTCCCATGTATCCGCGGCTGGCGCGGGCCGACAAGAAGGTGCCGGGCATGGGGCGCGTGATCAAGCGGCTGGCGCGGTTTGTGAGCCGCAAGTGGCCGGAGCCGATCTTTGCGCTGCGCAGCGAATTGGGGCTGCCGCGGGGCGCGAATCCGCTGTTTGATGCCAAGCACTCGCCAAACCTGGTGCTGGCGCTCTTCTCGCGGCTGCTGGGCGAGGAGCAGAAGGACTGGCCCGGCAACAACCTGATTGCGGGCTTCTGCTTTTATGATGCGGATGCGGGCAACGCCGCGCTGCCCGCGCACCTGGAGGCATTTGTCTCCGCGGGGCCGCCGCCGGTGGTGTTCACGCTGGGTTCGGCGGCGGTGCTGGCCGCTGGCGATTTTTACGAGGTTTCCGCGAAGGCCGCAATGGAGCTGGGCATTCGCGCGGTGCTGCTGATTGGCACGGACCCGCGTAACCGGCCGCAGCAGGAACTGCCGGACTCCATTTGCGTGGCCGAGTATGCGCCGTACTCCGCGCTGTTTTCGCGGGCATCGCTGGTGGTGCACCAGGGAGGTGTGGGCACCACGGCGCAGTGTCTGCGCGCGGGCAGGCCGATGATCATCATGCCGTACTCGCATGACCAGCCGGACAATGCGCGGCGGATGCAACGGCTGAAGGTGGCGCGGGTGATCCAGCGCAACAACTACGATCCGCACACGGTGGCGAATGCGGTGAAGGCGATGCTGGCCGACCCGCGCTACGCGGAGAACGCGGAGATTGCCGCCGAGCATCTGCGCCACGAGGACGGCGTGCAGACGGCCTGCAACGCCCTGGAAGAGCTGTATCTGCGTACGCGCAGGCGCCAGGGCGCGCCCGCATAGCGCTGCGCTACGGCGCCGGATATTGCTTTGTCTGGGCAGTGCGCGAGTTGGTGACGCTGAAGCTGCCGTCCTGGCTGGCGACGACCTTGAAGTAGGCGCCGTCGCTGCCGCCCTGCAGATTCGCTATGAGCGGCGCTGCGCTGTTGTGCGCTGCATCGGAGCCCTCGGCGGTGTGCAGCATCCACAGGTCAGTGAGGCCGGGACTGTCATGCACGGTCTGCCACGCCTGTGGGCTGCCGGCCTTGTGCGCGCCGTTATTCATGATGGCCACGCGGGGATGAATGGCATCCACGATGGCGCGCGCGCTGGACAGATTCATGCCGTGATGCGTGACGAGGTAGAGGTCCACCTGACCGATGGGATTGCTGGGGCAGACGAGCGCGATCTCCTTGGCCTTGGTCAGGTCGCCGAGGTCAAGAAAGCGGAACTTGCCGAAGCGCACCAGGATGCCAGCGGAGCGCGCGTTCTCTGTGTCGTCGGCGGGCCACTTGGGCTCAGTGGCGCACCAGGGATTGGGCGTGGGCTGGATGCCCGGCACCTGCGTGATGTGCTCGCCATCCGCGGCGAGAACGACGGTGCTGAGGCCGGGGATGGAGATGGTGTCGCCGGGATGCACGATGCGGCGCGGCTTGCCCTGGATGGCTTTGAGATAGGCGGCGAAGTCGTGGCGGGTGATGTCAGAGTCTTCGCGATTGACGCCGTGGTCGAGGAACTCGCTGACCTGCACGCGCTGGACGAGGTTGGGCACGCCGCCGACGTGGTCGGTGTGGAAGTGCGTGATGAGCACGTGGTCGATTTTGGAGATGCCGGCGTCGCGCATGGCGGCCTGGATGCGGTCGGCATCGCGGCCGTTGTTGCCGGGCCAGCCGGTATCCACGAGGAGCGAGCCGCCGGAAGGAGCCACGAGCAGCGTGGCCTGTCCGCCTTCCACGTCGATGGAGTAGATGAGCAGATGGCCGGCTTTGGCCTGAGCATGGGCGGACTGCGCGATACCAGCGAGTGTGCCCGCCGCCAGCAGCAGGCCGGCGAAGCAGAAGCGCGATAGTGCAGCGGACATGGTGCAACGGGACGAAGAGCGCGGAAAGAACGGGATTCTCATGTGGCGGCCAGTCTAAATGAGCGGACGGGGAGTGGGAAATGGGCTGCGACGGGACAGTAGATTGCTGGACTGGTAGAATAGAAACTGCCGCATTGTGCGGTGATTTACCGTATTTTCATCTCCCAACCTGACGGCCATGTGTGGCCGAATCCAGAAAAGGAACACCGTACCTGTGAGCCAGACGATACGCAATATCGCCATCATTGCCCATGTTGACCACGGCAAGACAACCCTTGTAGACGCCATGCTGCGGCAGGCTGGAACCTTCCGCGCGAATGAGCAGGTGGCCGAGCGGGTGATGGACTCCAATGAGCTGGAGCGCGAGCGCGGCATCACGATTCTGGCCAAGAACACGGCGATCAACTACGCAGGCGGCAAGATCAACATTGTGGACACGCCGGGCCACGCCGACTTTGGCGGCGAAGTGGAGCGCGCGCTGAAGATGGTGGACGGCGTGATGCTGCTGGTGGACGCGGCCGAGGGTCCGCTGCCGCAGACGCGCTACGTGCTGGCCAAGGCGCTGGAGGCCAAGCTGCCGCCGATCGTGGTGATCAACAAGATTGACCGTCCGGATGCTCGCCCGCAGGAGGTGCTGAACGAGGTCTATGACCTGTTCATTGACCTGGACGCGGACGAGCATCAGCTGGAGTTTCCGGTGCTGTACACGGTGGCCAAGCTGGGCACCGCGACCACGAATATCGACGAGCCGGGCAAGGACCTGCAGCCGCTGTTTGAGACGATCGTGAACACGATTCCGCCGGCGCAGGGCGATGCCGAGGGCGCGCTGCAGATTCTGGTGACCAACCTGGACTACTCGGATTACTTCGGGCGCATCGCCATCTGCCGCGTCTTCCAGGGCACGCTGCACGCGGGCGATGAGGTGAACATCTCCAAGCGCAACGGCACGATGCAAAAGACGCGCATCACGAAGCTGTTCACCTTCAGCGGGCTGAAGCGCGCCGAGATTGAATCCACGACGATTGGCGACATTGTGGCCGTGGCGGGCGTGGAGGGCATCACGATCGGCGAGACGATTACGGGCGTGGAGAATCCGGCGCCGCTGCCGCTGATCGTGATTGACGAGCCGACCATCGCGATCCAGTTCAGCGTGAACAACTCGCCGTTTGCGGGGCGCGAAGGACAGTACGTGACAAGCCGCAATCTGCGCGAGCGGCTGGAGAAGGAACTGCTGACGAACGTGTCGATTCGCGTGGAAGATGGCGGATCGCCGGATACCTTCAAGGTGCTTGGCCGCGGCGAGTTGCAGCTTGCCATCCTGATTGAGATGATGCGCCGCGAAGGCTACGAGCTGATGGCCGGACGGCCGGAGATTGTGACCAAGATGGTGGACGGCACGCGCATGGAGCCGGTTGAGCACCTGACCATCGACGTTCCGGAAGAGCACACCGGCGTGGTGATTGAGAAGCTGGGGCCACGCAAGGGCGAGATGACCAAGATGCACAATCACGGCTCAGGCCGCGTGCGCATGGAGTTCCGCGTGCCCAGCCGCGGCCTGATTGGCCTGCGCAGCGAGATGCTTACGGAGACGCGCGGCACCATTGTGATGAACTCGCTGTTCGATGGCTACATGCCGTACCAGGGCGAGATTCCGCAGCGGCCTACGGGCGCGCTGATCGCGGATCGGCAGGGGCTGACCACGACCTATGCGCTGAACGGACTGCAGGAGCGCGGCATTCTGTTTGTGGGGCCCGGCGTGGATGTGTATGAGGGCATGATTGTCGGCGAGCACTCGCGCGACAACGATCTGGATGTAAACGTGGTGCGCGAGAAGAAGATGACCAACATGCGCGCCTCCAGCGCGGATGAGGCGATTCGCCTGGTGCCCTACAAGGCGCTGAATCTGGAGCAGGCCATCGAGTTTATTGCCGATGACGAACTGGTGGAAGTGACGCCGAAGTCGCTCCGTCTGCGCAAGAAGATTCTGCAGGCCAACCGCAGGCCGAAGCGCTGGGAGAAGAGCGCGGAGTAGTTCGGCAGCAACGCGATCGCAGGACGAGGCAGGCAGCATGCGCAGGCATTCTGCCTGCCTTTGTTTCTGGCGCGTATGCTTCGCTCCTCGCTACGGCGCTACGGAGCGGGCGCTTCTTCTACCTTGACGTTGTTGGCCACCTCTGTGCTGGGATGCACGATGACGCGGTCGCCGGCCTTGAGCCCGCTGAGCACCTCCCATTCTGTTTCGCCGCGATGGCCGATCTGGACGGGCGTATGCTGCGCGCGGCCATTGCGCACCACGAACGCGGCCCACTGGCTGGCGCTGCGGAAGACGGCGCTGGAAGGAACGCGAAGAACCGAGTCGCTCTGCCACACGATGACGCGCACCTCCACGTGATAACCATCTTCGAGCGCATCCGTCTTTCCCGCAAAGTCGCAGAGGACGTTCACGCGCTGCTCTTCCACGCCGAGCGCGGAGACCTTGGTGAATCCGCCCGGCTCGACGGTGCGCACGGTGGCGGGAATCGTCTGGCTGCCGCCCCAGTCTGTAATCTCCGCGGCCATGCCGGGACGGATGCGCACGGCATCACGGGTGAGAAAGTCGGCCACGATCTCCAGCCGCGGGGTGTAGGCGATCTCGATGAGCGGCGTGCCCGCTGCGACCACGCGCTCGCTTTGCTCAATCATGCGGAGGACGCGGCCATCCACGGGGCAGAGCACGGCGGTGGGCATATCCGGATTTCCGCTCGCACTCACGAGCAGCGCGGATTGCGCCTCCTCCACCTGATACGCCGCAGAAGCCGCGCCGGATTGCGCGGCGTGTAGCTGCCTTTCTACAGCCTCGTCCTGCGCGGTTATCTTCTCCAGCGCCTCAGCGGATACGATGCCCTGCCGGTAGAGCTCGCGGGCGCGCTGCAGGTCTCGCTGCGTTTGCGCTTTATCGGTTGCAGCCTTTGCGGCGAGTGCGTCTGCCTGCTGCCTGGCCGCCCTGGCTGCGTCCAGGCGCGCGCTGAGCACAGCATGCTGGCGCGGATCAATGGGCGCGGGGTCAATCCACGTGAGGGTTTCTCCGGCGCGCACGGTGTCGCCCGCGTGCAGAGGGATGCGCCGCAGGCTGCCGGTCACGGTGGCCGCCACCACAAAGTGATCGTGCATGCGCGTCTTGCCCTCTTCCTCCACGGTCTCCTGCAGGTACCCCTGCTGCACGGCGACGGTCTGTACGGGAATGGGAGCAGGGCGAACAAGGAAGGCCAACGCAGCCGCGACGAGCAGCACAACCAGCGCAAGGACGAGATAGCGGTGCTTGTTCATTTACTCACCCGCCTTGAGAACCGTGACAATCTCCAGCTTTGTGATGCGGCGGCGAATCAGAAGTCCTGAGGCAACGGCGGCACCCAGCACGATGAGAAACGCCCACGCATAGCTCGCGGGCTGCACGATCACCGGCATGCGATACAGCTCCGTTCGCAGCAGAACGGCAAGCTCAGCGCACAGCGCGTAACCGGCAATGAAACCGAATGGCAAGGCGAGCATGGTGATGAAGGCCTGTTCGGCAAGAAGGATAAAAGTAATCTCCTGCCGTGTGAAGCCGAGCACGCGCAGAGTGGCAAGTTCGCGCGCACGCTCGGACAACGCGATGCGGGCTCCGTTGTAGATCATGCCGACGGCAATGACGGATGCGAAGACCATGAGCGTGCCGAGCGAGATAGCCATGCTGCGGTTGATGGTGTCCTGAAAGCTGCGGATGACCGTCTCTTTGACAGAGACGGAGGCAACGGCGGGGAGCGTTTTCAGTTCGCGGTAGAGGCTCTGCCGCCTGCCTGCATCCACCTGCAGCAACGCGCCGGAGATGGAGTGATCCTCCTGCAGGATGCGGTTGAGCGCATAGAGGTCCATGTAGGCACTGGTGCCAAGCAACTCGTCCACAGTGCCTGCGAGTTGTACGTCTTGCACGGTGCGGCGGTCTTCCAGCACTTCCACGGTGAGTGTTGCGCCGGGCGCGGCATGGAGCGCCTGGGCCAGCGCGGTGCTGACCATCAGGCCGCTTGCGGGAATAGCGGCAGAGCGTCCGTACTGGTCGATGGGGCGGCGCATCTGGCTGTCGCGCTCAAGTCCCAGGAGCGTGGTCCGCTTCCATCGATGCCCGTAGCGAATGCGCACAGGCACGGCGCGAAACGGCTCGCTGCGGATGACTCCGGTCATGCCTGCCACCTCAAAGCGCACACGCGCGGAGTGCGGCTCATTGAGCGTGACGGCGATGTCTTCGCGCTGTGCGTCGCGAAACTGTAACTGCATCATGCGATCGAGCGCATCAAACAGTCCGAACTCGACCACCACGATCATCACGGCGCAGCAGATGGCGAACGCGGAGGCGATGGCCCTCCAGGGACGGCGCTCGATGTTGCGGAGCGTCATGCGCAGCGCGGGCGAGATCCAGCGCAGGTTCATACGGTCCACCAGGCGCGGGCGGAACTGCGTGGGACGCTCGGGGCGCATGGCCTCAGCCGGCGGCAGCGCCGCGGCACGCCTGACCGCGCCTGCCGCGCCAGCGATTGCCGTGGCGGCGGTGATGAGGCCGGCCCAGAGGAAGATGCCGGGCTCGGGCCGGTAGACGAGAATGGGGAAGCGATAGAACTCGGCGTAGATGGAGGCGAGGCGAATGCCGAAGGCCCATCCTACAGCGCATCCCAGCAGATAGCCCGCAAAGGCCACCAGAAGGCTGAACTGCACGTAGTGCAGACCAACCTGCCAGTTGGAATAGCCGAAGGCCTTGATGACCGCGATCTCAGCACGCTGCATGTTTACGAGTCGGCTGAAGGAGAGATGCACGAGCAGCGCAGCGACGGCCAGAAAGATGGCCGGGATGATGTTGGCGCTGACGCGGTTTTGCGAGATCTCATCGGAGATGAAGCGATGCGATATCTGGTCCTCGCGCCCATAGGCGCCCAGGCTTCCGTAGCGGTCGAGGACGCGATCCATCTGCGCGAGCACATCCGCCTGAACCGCGTGCGGCTGCAGAGAAACGGTGATGGAGTTGAAGGCGCCCTGCATGTCCAGAGCCGCTTCCAGCGCGTCGATGGACATCCACAGCACGCCGAAGCGCTTGTTATCTGGGAACAACGAGCCGCCGCCGCGAATCTCGTAGATGTACTCCGGGGACAGCGCGATGCCGACGATGGTGAGCTGCTGCCATCGCCCGCGGATGACGGCATTCAGGCGGCTGCCGGGCTGGAGTTGATTGGCCCGGGCGAAGGCCTCGCTTGCGATAACCTCATTGTCCGCGCCGGCAAGCGTGTATCGGCCCTGGCGCAGGAAGAGCGCATTCAGACCGCGTGTCTGCCTGGGGTCAATGGAGATGAGACGGCCGACGGCGGGCTCGTCGAGGCCGGGCACATCGAGTGTCACATCCATCTGCACGCGCTGTTCGGCCTGGGCAATGCCGGGTATCTCGCGGATGCGGCTTGCCACCGCGAGAGGAGCGCGCTTGAGCTCGGCGAATACATCGGCAAAGCGGTACTGGGCATAGTAGTCGGCCTGCGAGCGAAGCAGCGAGCGGTACATGGCGCGCATGGCGACAAAGGAGGCAACACCGCACGCGATGACGAGCGCAATGGAGACCGCCTGTCCACTCATGTGGAAGACATCGCGCAGCAGTTTGCGATGCAGCATGGCCATGGATCACCACACCAGTTCTTCCGGCCGGGCGCGCCGCGCGTTGCGCGCGATCTGCACAATCTCGCCGCTGCGCAGGCGGATAACGCGATCGGCCATGTCGGCAATGGCCGTGTTGTGCGTGATGACGGCGACGAGCGTGTGCAGTTCCTGGTTGATGTGCGCGAGCACGTCCAGCACCAGCTTGGCGGTTGGAAAGTCGAGTGCGCCGGTGGGCTCGTCGCACAGCAGGATGTCAGGATTCTTGGCGATGGCGCGGGCGATGGCCACGCGCTGCTGCTCGCCGCCGGAGAGCTGCGACGGAAAGTGATTCAGCCGCTCGTTCAGTCCGACGAGGCGCAGCGCCTCTCGCGGATTCATGGGGCGCTCGGCGATCTCCGTGACCAGTGCGACGTTCTCAAGGGCGGTAAGGCTCGGAATGAGGTTGTAGAACTGAAAGACGAAGCCGACGTGCTCGCGCCGGAAGCGCGTGAGGCCCGCGTCGTCTGCCTGGCTCAGCCAGTGGTCGCGAAAGCGGACGTCGCCGGAGGTTGGAGTGTCGAGCCCGCCCAGAATGTTGAGCAGCGTAGATTTTCCGCTGCCGGAGGGGCCGAGGAAGACGACAAACTCGCCGGCCGCCAGATCCAGCTGAACGCTTCGCAGCGCCTCAACCTTCACGTCGCCGGTCTGATAGGTTTTGGACACAGAATGGACGTGGAAGACAACATTGCTCTCATCCTGAACCGAGCTGGTTGTCGCATCCGCCATGCAGCCCCACAATCCGGCCGTCCGATATTGCGCTCATATTCTGGGAGTATTCGGTTTGGTTATCGGTGATGGATATCACGCCTAACGGCAATGTTTGCCTGTATTTCAAGGCAACAGGCAAACCAACTTTGCCGGATGACGTGGTCGGACTGGAGCGGCAACCTGCGCCTACTAATTGGTTTGCCGGAGGCGTGCGTATAACCGCGCGTGGCTTGTGTACACGGCTATCTTGCGCAGGGACGGCGAAGCAAGCGGATAAGCCAGCATCTCACCGCGCCGGGGCGGGATTCGTGCTAAACTCTTGCCGCTTGGAATGCGAGCACGGGAAGCGTGTGATGCTTTGTGCCGGGGCCGGATGCTTCTTCGTCAGGGAGGTTTCTCGCCATGCAAACCAGCGCTCCCACAGAGCGAGTTGTTCGCTTCAAGGACCTCGAGTTGAATCTCTATACAAGGGAGCTTTGCAAGCATGGCCTGAAGTGCAGACTTCAAGGTCATCCCATCGACGTGCTGGAGATGCTGCTGGCGCATCCCGGGGAGTTGGTGACGCGCGAGGAGTTGCGGAAAAAACTTTGGCCCGAGGATACTTTTGTTGATTTTGAGCATGGCCTGAACAGCACTATCAATCGGCTGCGCGAGGCGCTGGGCGACCACGCCGAGTCGCCACGGTATATTGAGACTCTGCCGCGACTCGGCTACCGCCTGATTGCGGAAGAGGAGCCGACGCAGAGTGAAGTGACCGACGCAGTGATGGCGGAAGAGAATCCATATGCGGCGCACGCGCCATACGCGTCGTTGGAGGATTGTGCGGAAGCCGAGGAGTTTCCGCCGGCAGTCATCACGCTGCAACGGCGCCTGGCGTTCTGGATCTTCTGGATTGTGGCGCTGGCGATGGCTTTGCTGGCTGTCGCTTTTGCCATCCATGTATTCGGTATGCCCTCTCACCCATAAGTCAAGCCTGTGCCGGCGCGTGGGACGCGATCGATTGCAACGCATCCGCGAGCCCGCATGCATGTGACGCGTTGTGCAAGACCCTCAAGATACTGCGCATTGCGCGTGACCTCACAATGACGCGCAAGTGACTCCCCGAATGACAAGCAAGTGACACTGGTTGCATTGCAGCAGAGTGTGCATCGAAGGATAATTCCGCCGGTCAAAGGGATGGAGGAAGATTCCTGATGCGGGAGCGGGAATGGGGAGGTAAGGTATGAGACACCGCATGGCAATTCTCACAGAAGTGCTAGTGGGTCTGGCCCTGGCTATCGGTCTGCTGTCAGCAGAGAGGACCGCCTCAGCGCAGCCCAATCACGCAACGATCAATGTGCCATTCGACTTTACGGCCAATGACCAGTGGATACCCGCAGGCCACTATCGAGTGGAACTTGTGAACCATCGCTGGATCACACTTACCGACATGAAGACCAACAAGCAGGAAGCAACGCTTCTGGTTATCCCGGATGTGAGTCCGAAGGCGGAGGACCGGAGCCACTTCGTGTTTGTGAGACAAGGCGACTTCTATACCTTGAAGGAGTTCAAGCTGGCCGGTAAGGCAACTCACTCCAACATGTTGAAGGAGCCTCAGCTTGAGCAAGATTAAGGCGTGCGCGGCGAAGGTGGAGTCGATGACCTAGCGCGAAAGTAAGGAAAGTGGAAGGACGTAACGGAATGCGGCCAGTCCCGGAAGAGGCGGGGCTGGCCGCATTGTTTTTGCGCGCAGGGTTTGTGATGCGCTGTTCCTTCGCGAACTACCTGGCGAGCCAGTGCTGCACAATCGGATGCTCCATCTGACGGAGTTGCTGCGTGAGGTACGCATTCCACGCTTCCGCGGTGGGCATGTCGGCCTTGGACCAGCCTGCTCCGGCGTAGTAGACGAAAGGCTCGCCGGAGTGGCGCGAGAAGATCATCAGGGCATGGCCGTCCGCCTCCTGCGTTTGGGCATGCTGGCCGGGCAGGACTACCAGGCCTGTGGCGATTCTGCCTGCTGAGGAAAGCTGGGGCGTATCCCAAACAGAGGCCACGCTGCCGGCGACCGGAAACGACGCGGTGGCTCCATCATGCACGGCCAGGCCCGCAATCAGGTTGAGCGCGGAAGCGCCATGGAAGCTGTACCACGACTCAATGTGATTCAGGTGCGTGCCTGCGTCGAGCGTGATGCGCTTGGTTTCGCTTACGGTGGTGCCGTTGGCATCCCATGGCGCATAGGTCAGCTCGAATGCAAAGCGAATGGGCCCGTCGGCGAGCATGCGCAGGCTTGTGTAGTTCTTTGAGACGAAGAGCTTGCCGTTGTCCATCACCGCGGTGCCGCCGCATCCGCGGGTCAGGCCGACGAGATAGGAGTCAAGCCCCTGGCCGTTGTCCTTGTGGTAGGAGAGAGCGGGGTTATGCGTGCGCTGGCCTTCGAGATCGCGCTTGTAGAAGCTGTCGATCACAAAGTTCGGCACGCGCTTGGACCACACGTCGATGCCGGAGGCGATCTCGCCCGTGGCCTGCAGCGCTGGACCGTAGACGCGATAGGTGACGAGCTCGTTCTCCCAGGCAAAGTCGTCCTTGCGCTCTGGCGCTTCGCGTCCAAACACGAGCGGCTTTTGCGCGGGTGCGTTGGGCTCGATGCTGAACGTGATTGTCTGCGAGGCTTTGGCGGCGAGATGCACGTAGAGCAGCAGCGTGTCCGGCGCGCTGCCGGGCTTGCTGCTGTAAAGCTGTGCGGGTATGCGCTCTTTGCTGTTGGCGTCGCGCGCTACCAGCGACTGGAGCTTATCGGCGGAGACGCGCAGGTGGGCCGCAACCTGGCTGAGCGGCACCTCAATCACTTGCGCAGTGCGATCCTGGGCGAGCGGATTGGTGAGACGCAACTGCTGCGCCCACGTGACGGAGTGAAGCGCAAGCACGGCGGCAAGCGCAGTGAGGAGCCGCATGCAGCGCGATGCGATGTGCCGGCTTGAGCGCGGGCATGCAGTGGCAGATTCAGGCATCCGTGCCGAAATCGGTGTCGATATACATGTCATGGACGCTGCACTCCTTGCGTGTATTGATCTGGTCCAGATGTTGGGGCGATGCGCGTTTTCAGGTTGCGGCCATTCATGGCGATTCCTATGACATAGAACCGGCATGGCGCAAGTATAACGTTATTCTTTCACAAGGAGGTTATACGATGGATTTTGCGAGCGTCAATGGATGCAGCGGCAGCGGAAAGCGCGACAGAACACAGGCGCTGCGCCGTTGCCAGGACTGTTAACGATATACTATCGATGTTCCGATTTCCATGATGACCCGAGCACGCAAAGGCGACAGGCCACCGACCATCATTGACGTGGCGCGAGAAGCGTCCGTTGGCGTGATGACCGTCTCGCGCGTGCTGAATCATCACCCCAGCGTGAAAGCCTCCACGCGGGCCAAGGTGATGAGCGCTATTGCGCGCGTGGGCTATGTGCAGAATGATGCGGCCCGCATGCTGAAGGGCAGGCGATCGCGCACTATCGCGCTTATTGTGCCCGACCTTACGGACTTCTTTGCGAGCTGTTTTCATGCGGTGCAGGAGGTGGCCATGCGGCACGACTACCAGACGATGGTGGTGGCCACGGGGCGGAGCGCGGCGCTGGAGAGCCAGCAGCTTGAGGCCATCGCCAATCACCAGGTGGCTGGGCTCATTCTTGTTCCTTCAGGAGAGGACACGCCGCGCCTGCAGCATCTGCTGGATCGCGACATCCCCGTGGTGGCGCTCGATCGCCCCCTTGCGGGGCTGAACATAGACGCGGTGCTGGTGGACAATCGCGAAGGCGCGGAGACGGGCGTGCGCCACCTGATCGACCACGGCCACACGAGGATTGCCTGCGTGGGCTTTGAGGGTAGCTCGTATACCGCGCGCGAGCGCTTCGAAGGCTACAAGCAGGCCATGCGCAGTGCAGGCCTGCGGCCGCTGGTCTTCAACCAGGTGAACACGCTTGCGGATATGGAGGCGCTGATCCAGCGCTGGGCTCATGCAAAGGAGAGGCCGACCGCAGTCTTCTCTGTCAAGCGGCTGGCATCCATTCGGCTGGTGCAGGCGCTACACCGGCAAAAGCTGCGCGTGCCGCAGGATATCGCGGTGGTTGGATTTGACGATTTTGAACTGGCGGAAGAGCTGGGCACGCCGCTCACCGTGGTTGCGCAATCAGCGACCGAGATTGCGCGCGCTGCAGCCGAGCAGCTCTTCCAGCAGATCACGAGCGCGCCGCATGCGGAGCAGCCCGCGCGGCAGGCGGTGAAGATGATCTTCCCCACGCACCTGATCGTGCGCCGCTCGTGCGGATGCGCCGGGGAGGAAGCCGGCGCGGTTTCGTGACGGGCCGCTACTTTTCCTTCACCTTGATGACGAAGTAGGTGAAGCTTTCACCCTTGGGCAGCAGCAACTGATGCGGCACGCCTGCGGGAATGTGCACAAAGTCGCCCGGATTCAGCTCCTGCCGTGTGCCGCCTTCCACCGCCGTGCCCTTGATTTCGCCCGAGGAAGCAACCTGCTGGTTCTGCACGGTGCCGCCGCTGACCAGTGTTGCGTGTCCCTGGACGACATAAAAGAAATCGGCAAAGCTCGGATGCACCTCAGCGCCACCGCTCTTTTCGCGGATGGCGATCATCGTGAAGTGATTGGGATACTCGGTTAGCTTCGTGCTGGCGTTGCCGCCGCTGGCTTCCGCCTTTGCCACCAGCGCCTGGGCCTTTGCGGTCAGCTCGGCCTGCGTCCAGTGATCCACGGTTGCCTGCTGCGCCACCGCGAAGGGCGCTGCCAACACGCAGGCAGCCACTGCCATACCAATCCAATTGCATCGCATTGATGTGTTTCCTCGTCTCGTTAGAAGTTTGCTTCAGCGGCTGAGCCAGCCTCCGTCCACCACCAGGACATGTCCGTGCATGTAGTCGCTTGCGCTGGAGGCAAGGAACACCGCGGCTCCGGCCAGATCCTCCGGGCTGCCCCAGCGGCCGGCCGGAATGCGTTCGAGAATCTGCCGCGAGCGCTCCGGGTTGGCGCGCAGGGCCTCGGTGTTGTCGGTTTCCATGTAGCCCGGCGCGATGGCATTCACGTTTATGCCCTTGGCGGCCCACTCGTTGGCAAAGGCCTTGGTCAGCTGTCCCACGCCGCCCTTGGCCGCCGCATACGAGGGCACCGTGATGCCACCCTGAAACGTGAGCAGCGACGCGATGTTGATGACCTTGCCCGAGCCGCGCGCCAGCATGTATTTGCCCGCGTTGCGCGTGAGGCGGAAGACGCTCGACAGGTTCGTGTCGATCACTGCCTGCCAGTCCTCGTCAGAGTGGCTTACGGCGGGCGCGCGGCGAATGGTGCCTGCGTTGTTCACGAGGATGTCGATGGCGCCGAGGTGCTCTACCACCTGCTCTACCAGCCGCGAGCATACTTCGGCTTTGCTGACGTCACCCACCAGGGCGATGTGCTTTACGCCCGTTTGTGCGATGCGGGCGGTGGTGGCCGCGGGCACTGCCTGCGAGCCGTGCAGCGCAACCTGCGCGCCAGCCTGTGCCAGCGCCAGCGCAATGCCCGCGCCCAGGCCCCGCGAGGAGCCGGTGACCAAGGCTGTCTTTCCCTTCAAACTGAAGCGATCCAGAATCATTGCTGCGTATGCTCCTCGCGTGTTGACTACAGCAGGTCTGCGACGGCCAGTGCGTCCATGTCGCTGTAGACCTGGCTTTCTCCGCCCATGCCCCAGCAGAAGGTGTAGTTGCGTGTGCCGACGCCGGCGTGGATGGACCAGCCCGGCGAGACCACCACCTGCTTGTCGGCAATCACGATGTGCCGTGTCTCCTGCGCAGGGCCCATCAGGTGCACCACGCGCTCGCCTTCCGCGATGTTGAAGTAGAGATACACCTCAGACCGCCGCATGTGCGTATGCGGAGGCATCGTGTTCCACACGCTGCCGGTGTGCAGTTGCGTAAAGCCCATCACCAGTTGGCAACTGCGGACGCCCTCCAGGTGGATGAGCTTGGTGATCTCGCGCGCGTTGGCCGTCTCTGGTGCGCCCAGCTTGACGCGATCCAACTGCTGGCTGCGGATGAGACTGGTGGGATAGACCGCATGCGCCGGATAGCTGAGCAGGTAGAACTCCGCAGGCCTGGCGGCATCGGCGCTGGCGAAGGAGACATGCTCGTTGCCGCGGCCCACGTAGAGCCCGTCGAGATTGTCGAGATCGTACGTTGTCTCGTTGACGGTCACGGTGCCCGGTCCGCCGATGTTCAGGATGCCCAACTCGCGGCGCTCTGTAAAGTAGCTGGCCTTCAGCGCGTCGTCCGTAGGCAGAACGAGCGGAGCGGCAGTGGGCACGGCAGAGCCAATCACCGTGCGATCCAGATCCACGTAGGTCAGGCTGAGTTCGCCGCGGCGAAACAGATCGCTGAGCAGGAAGGTCTCGCGCAGCTCATCGGTGGTCATGGTCTTGTAGCGGATGACGTCCGCCATTTGCAGTATCTTCACGTGTGTTCCTTTCCAATCTGAACCGTTCGATGCGGAGTGAGGTGATCCTCAGCGGGCGATGCGCGCGGCGCCGCCGCTCATCACGCGCAACACTTCCTGCAGGCTTGCCGTGCTGGTGTCGCCGGGAGTCGTCATGGCGAACGCGCCGTGTGCCACACCGCATTGGATGGCCCACTCCATGTCCTTGCCCGCAAGCAGGCCGTAGATGAGGCCGGAGGCGAAGGAGTCTCCACCGCCGACGCGATCCAGAATCTCTACATCGCGCTGCGGCACATGCACAATGCCGCCCGCATGCAGCGCAATGGCGCCCCATGCATTCACGGACGCAGAGTGGGCCGTGCGCAGCGTGGAGGCGATGATCTTCAGGTTTGGATAGGCAGCGGCCACGTCGTGAAGCATCTTCTTGTAGCTCTCCACCGGAAGCTCGGCAAAATCCTCGGCCACGCCTTCCATGTGGATGCCCAGCACGGCGGAGAAGTCCTCTTCGTTGCCGAACAGCACATCGACCTTGCGCACAAGCTCGCGATTGACCTCCTGCGCCCTGGCTTTGCCGCCAATCGCCTTCCACAGCGAGGCACGGTAGTTCAGGTCATAGGAGACGGGTGTGCCCGCGGCGTGCGCGGCATCCATGGCATCCGAGGCTACGGCCATCGTGGTCTCAGAGAGCGCCGTAAAGATTCCGCCGGTGTGGAACCAGCGCGCGCCCATCTGCGGGCCGAAGATCTGGTTCCAGTCATAGTCGCCGGGCTTGAGCTTGGAGACGGCAGTGTGTCCGCGGTCAGAGCAGCCGAGGGCCGCGCGCACGCCGAATCCGCGCTCGGTGAAGTTGAGCCCATTGCGTACCTCGCGGCCCACGCCGTCGTAGGGAAGCCAGCGCACCAGGTCCTGGTCAACGCCGCCCTGCAACATCAGGTCTTCCACCAGGCGGCCTACCGGATTGTCGGCAAGCGCCGTGGCGATTGCCGTGCGCAGTCCGAAGCAGCGACGCAGGCCGCGCGCCACGTTGTATTCACCGCCGCCCTCCCAGGCGCGCAGCAGCCGTGTGGTGTGGATGCGCTCTTCCACGGGGTCCAGGCGCAGCATCACTTCGCCCAGGCTGATGCAGTCCCAGCGAGTGGTTCCGGGGGCTTTTATCTGATTCGTCAGCGAGTCCAAGGCATCCTCATTTCAAATAACGATAACAATTCTCTAAAGGCCAAGGATAAATTGCCCTTATCGGGGCTGCAAGGGGAAATCGCGGTCTATTGTCGTTCTATGCGCCGGATGCGGGTGCGTTATCTTCGCAGGATCTTCTCCGCAGAAGAGGTAACGTTCACTTATTTGAGTGATTCGTCTGCCTGAGCAGGAACTGCGGCGGCGATGCGGTTTCGCGGCCGCCCCAATTGTACGTCGGCGGCATTGGCCCGGCCATGCGGCCGTGGATGCGGTGGCGTGGCCGGGCCTGCTGTGAACTTACTTGTGCTCCAGGGTGGCTTCGCCGGTCTTCACATTCAGCGTCCAGGGTTGCGGGGCAGGAAGGTGAAGGGAGCCGTTGCGGATCTCCAGCGGCATCCACAGGTAGCGCGAGTCCCAGAGCTGCTGCGGCCGCCAGATATCCGCCATGAAGATGACCGTGGTTGCCCTGGTGCCCGCCACCTTCAGCAGCATGGTCGACTGCGCGCCGTAGGTGTTTGCCTCTGGCGGGGCGATGTCGCGGAACTCCGTCCATGGGCCGCTGAGCGAGGGCGCGGTGGCATACACGTCGGGGTTGGGCCGCCAGCCGGTCATATGCGATCCCACGGCATAGTACAGGCCGTTCAAGTGCACCAGGGCGCCGCCTTCCAGCGGGGCGTGCACAAGGCTCATCTGCTTTTCGACGCTCATCGCATCGTCTGAGAGTTTGGCAATAAAGAATCCGTGCGTAGGGCGGGACTCGAAGATCAGGTAAGCCGAGCCGTCGTCGTCCACAAACTGGCCGATGTCGCGGCTCTCCTGCCCCAGCGGGCGAAAGCTGCGCACGTACTTGTAGGGGCCATCCACTGTATCGCTGACGGCTATGCCCACGCGCGCCAGCTTGTAGTGCCGGTCATCGAGGTGAAAGTACATCACGAACCGCTGCGTCTTTGCGTTGTAGAAGACCTTGGGCCGCTCCAGCACAAAGTCGCGCTCCGGTCCTTCGGGGTTGGCCAGCGCAAGCGCCTGCCCGCGATAGTGCCAGTGCGCGAGATCGGTGGATGAGTAGCATGCGACATAGCGCATGGCGGGATCATTCGACGGCGAGCGATCTTCGCCAAACCAGTAATAGAGCTTGCCCAGTTGCAGAATGCCGCCGCCGTGCGCCTGTATCTGCTGTCCGCGGTTGTCCAGCCACGGTTCTCCGGGGCGGATGGTTGCATGCTCCCGCGCCATTGCGCCGAGCGTGCCGCACAGCAGCACGGCCAACAACAGGACTGCACGTTCCAACCTGTTCCTACGATTCACTTCAACCTCCGGCAATAGGATGCCTTTTCGAGCTTACGGCAAGGCACCGGAGCACTGCGAATGCGGGCAATTCTGCGGCCGGGGCCAGCCCATGGCGTAACATAGGAATTCCGTGGGCTGCCGGCCGGACCCGGCGGCGGCCACGTGGGAGATGCGCCATGCCCATACACACCGTCATTGAGCCATTCCGCATCAAGAGTGTCGAGCCGATCCGCTGGACCACTCGGGAGCAGCGCGAAGAGCTGCTGAAGGCTGCGCACTACAACCTGTTTCTGCTGCCCGCGGATGATGTGTTGATTGATCTGCTGACGGACTCAGGCACGGGCGCCATGTCCACGCACCAGTGGGCCGCCATTATGGAAGGCGACGAGAGCTATGCCGGCAGCCGCAGCTATGACCGCTTTCGCAACTCCGTGCAGAGCATCTTCGGATACAAGCATGTGATTCCCACGCACCAGGGACGCGCCGCCGAGCGCATCCTGTTTGGCGTTGCCTGCAAGAAAGGCGACATTGTGCCGAATAACACGCACTTTGACACCACGCGCGCGAATATTGAGTTTGTGGGCGCCGAGGCCCTGGATCTGCTGATTCCGGAGGGCCGCCAGCCGGCGTTGCAGCATCCCTTCAAAGGCAACATGGATGTGGCCGCGCTGGAGTCGCTGATTCAAAACGTGGGCCGCGAGCGGATTCCGCTGGTGATGCTGACGGTCACGAACAACTCCGGCGGCGGCCAGCCAGTCTCCATGCAGAACGTGCGCGAGGTGAGCGCGGTGTGCAAGCGGCATGGCATTCCGCTGTACTTTGACGCATGCCGCTTTGCGGAGAATGCGTGGTTCATCAAGCTGCGCGAAAAGGGCTACGAGCACAAAACGCCGAGCGAGATTGCGCAGGAGATGTTCCGCCTGGGAGACGGCTGCACCATGTCTGCCAAGAAGGATGGCATGGCCAACATTGGCGGCTTTCTGTGTACCAATGACGATCAGCTGGCGCAGCAGGAGAAGAACCTGCTGATTCTGACGGAGGGCTATCCCACATACGGCGGCCTTGCCGGGCGCGATCTGGAGGCCATTGCAGTGGGGCTGCAGGAGGCGCTGGAAGAGGACTATCTGCGCTACCGCATCGCCTCCACGGCCTATGTTGGGGATCACGTTGCGGCGGCCGGCGTGCCGATTGTGCAGCCGCCGGGCGGCCACGCCATCTACCTGGATGCGCGCGCGTTTGTGCCGCATATTCCGGCGGAGCAGTTCCCCGGCGCGGCTCTGGCCGCGGAGCTGTACCTGGAGGGCGGCGTGCGCTCAGTGGAGATTGGCACGCTGATGTTTGCCGCGAAAGCTCGCATGGATCTTGTGCGCCTGGCCATTCCGCGCCGCGTTTACACGCAGAGCCACATGGACTACCTGATCGAGGTGGTCCTCGAAGTCTGGAAGAACCGCAAGGCCGTTCGCGGTTTGCGCCTGACCTACGAAGCGCCCTTCCTGCGCCACTTTACGGCGCATCTTGAGCCCATTGCCTGAGGGGCGCGGTTAGCGCGGTCCCCAGATGCGGAACTCGCCGCTCACGTGCATCAGGCTCATCAGGTAGAGCATGCCGTCGTAGTAGCGGCTCTGTCCGGAGGGGATGGGAGCGTTCCACAGCGCCTGCGTGAATTTCTTTGCGCGGGCCTGGTCGATGGCGGCCAGGCCGGCAACGGCGTTGGTGCCGGCCAGTCCGATGGGATGATCCTCGTGGGTGAGCCCCGGCGTGGCTCCCAGGTCCTTGCCGTCCAGCGTGTAGACCGGGCCGTAGGTATCGATGCCCTGCGACTCAAAGAAGTGCTGAATGCGATCGCTCAGCTCCTGCTCCTGCGGAGCCTTGTGCCACCAGGACCAGTCGACGGACCAGTTGCTGGCGGTGCGCCAAGCGTCGTAGCCGAACTCGCCCGACTGCGGGAACCGCGTGATGTGCGGCGTGCCGTCAAAGTTGGCATAGCTGGGGGCCAGGCCGGTAACGGGATGCGCGGTTTTGGCAAAGAAGGCGCGGCTGGCCTGTGCGGCGCTAGCCCAGAAGGCGCGGTCCGCCACGGGTCCCCAGCGCGACCACAACTCGTAGAAGGCGGGCAGATGATACGAGGGATCTGTGAAGGGCTGCGGCATCGCATCGGGCACAAACAGGATCATCGGCGGATCCGGGTGCATCATGGGGCCGACGGTATGCGGTCCCCACTTGCCGGGCGCGGAGATGAGCGGCCGGTGCACCATGGCGGTCAGCAGCTTTTCGGCCTCGGCATGATAGTTGTAGATTCCCTTGCCGTCTCCCCAGCGGTTTGAGGCGAACAGGAGCGCCATGGCAAAGTACGATTCCCCGTCCGGCGCGGCACCCTCTGAGTTGTGGGTTCCATCGGTCTTGCAGGACCAGGCGAAGTACTGGTAGCTGGGCGCCTTGGGGTCAGCGATGTACATGTAGGTCCTGGCCCAGTTCCAGATGGCGTCAAACTCGGCCTTCTTGTTGAGCTGGACGGTGATCATCATGCCGTACGACATGCCTTCCGTGCGCACGTCGTGGTTGGCCCAGTCCGTGACGTACATCAGCGGGCCGTTGGCATTGCTGCCCGCGCTGAAGGCAATGGCCTGCGTCTGCGGATCGCCGTGGAACAACTGTTGGTAGGCCGCGTCAATTTTGGCTTGAATCTCGTGCTGCGGGTGGCCGGCTTCCGCAAACAGGTTGCGATACTTTCCGGTGGCATAGGCGCCGCTGCCATCGCGCGGAGCGGTGGCGGCCACGGCGGCGCAGGAGGCGGTTATCAGCAGGCAGGCGAGCCCGCGTGTACAGGCGCGAATGATGGTTGCAGGCATGGTTCCACACACTCCCAGACGAAAGTGAAGCGATTTACTTGGCAGCAAGCAGTATCGCTCGACTTCTCCGGAAGTGGCAAATGGAATCTGCGCGGCGCGCGTTTATGGATGACGATGCAGCACGTGGGTTGCGATGTCTGGCCAGAACTCGCGGAAGACGCCTGTCAGGGCATCGCGGCCAATCGCGTAGCCGTACTTCTCTGAAAGATCACCCAGGTTGCGATCCTGGCTGGGGTAGTAGGTGATGGAGATGCCCTGCGCGATGCCGCGGCCCAGAACCTCAGCCGCGTTGAAGGTGTTGTGCCCGTGATAGTTGGGCGTAATCAGCACGCGGCTTGCAGCGTAGATTCCGCGCTTCCACACGCCGCCCCTTCCCATCGTGTAATAGCGCTCATCCTCGTGGAATACGGTGGGCAGCGCGAAGATCACCCAGTAGTTGCCGTCGGTCTTGTCGAGAAAGCCGCGCCACGTATAGGCCCAGAAACCGGGGACGCCTTTGCCCAGTTGCGGGTGGGCATCTTCTCCCTCGGCCATCATGGATGTGAGTGCGGTGAAGACAAACGAGGAGTAGTCAAAGCTGTTGCTTGTGGCGAGCGCGAAGGCCTGCTTTGCAGTGGGCGGCGGCGGAATGACGCCCATGCTCACGGCGCGATAGTTGGGCATGACGCCGAGGATGCGCTTGGGCTGCTGGCCCACGGTGGGCTTCTGCGGCGCGACAGCCACTTGTGCTGTTCCTGCCGCCGGAGTTGCCGGCGTGGTCGCGCTGGCCTGAGGCTCGGGCGCATCCGGAACCGCGGCTGCCGATGCGTCCGCGATCAGCGCATGGTCTGTGACGGGTTCGGCAAGCAGGCATGAGGGCGCCGCTCCAAGGGCCGCACCGAGAAATACTGCAAAGGAATAAGAAAGAAAAGCCTTCAACATTGCATCACCGCTCAAAAAATGTGCGCCCATGTGGAACTCAATTTGTGGAAACAATCGAAGAAAGGCGCTACTTCAAGAATAAATCACAGTCCTTGCGGAGTTTTTGCTCAGCATTGCTGCCGACAGAGACTCGTGTCTGGGGACATTCTCTCCATTAGACGAGGATTTCTGCCATGCGGATACAGTGTTTCGCTTTGCCGCCGACATTTATTCGCAGATATGCGAAGGCCCTGCGGAGTGCTCCGCAGGGCCTTCAATCGACAGCACACCCAGCCTAAGCCGTCACAGTCCGCTTAGGTTTGGAGCCCCACAGCCCGTAGTAGGCGATGAAGAGGTAACAGAACAGCGGAATCACAAAGGCATGCTGGATGCCGACCTTGTCTGCTGCGGCTCCGATGAGGAAGGGAATGACCGCGCCGCCCACGACCGCCGTCATAATCAGGCCGGAGCCTTTGCTGGTCATTGGTCCCAGGCCGGCAATGCCCAGCGCAAAGATGTTGGGGAACATGATGGAGTTGAAGAAGCCGCACAGCACCATGGTCCAGATGGCCACCTGCCCGGAGCTGGCCATGGAGACCACAAGCAGCGTCGCCGCCGTGAATCCAAAGACGCCCAGCAGCTTGCCGGATTTGACTTTGGTCAGCATCCACGAGCCAAGCAGGCGGCCGACGAGCGCCCCCGCCCAGTAGAGCGAGACCAGGAAGGATGCGGTCTTCGCGCTGTCAATGCCCTGCGTCTTGAAGTAGTTGACCGCGATGGAGGCCAGGCCGACCTCAACACCTACGTAGAGGAAGATGCCCACCGCACCGAGCACCGTGTGCCGGTAGCTCCAGATGCTGCGGCTGAGTACGGCATCGCCTTCCTTGCCGGGGCGGAAGGCCTGCGTTTGCGCGACGTGCGGCAGATGCAAAAACATGACCGCAACACCGAGCACCAACAGTCCTGCCGCAATGGCGATGTAGGGGCCGCGCACCGTGTTGGCAATGGCCGCCTTGGACGCCACTGCCGCCGGGTCCGTGAGGATGTATGCGCCTGCCACCAGCGGTGCAATGGTCCCGCCCAGTGAGTTGAGCGCCTGCGCCAGCGTGAGACGAACCGGCGCGCTGTGCTCCGGCCCGAGGATTGCCACGTAGGGGTTGGCCGCTGTCTGCAGCGCGGTCACGCCCGCGCCCACCACGAATACCGCCGTCAAAAACAGAGGGAAGCTCACCAGCCTGGCTGCCGGAACAAAGAGCAGCGCGCCGACTACCTGGATGAAGAGCGAGACCACCATCGTCCGCTTGTAGCCGATTGTCTCAATCAGCTTGGAGGTTGGCGAAGAGAAGACAAAGTAGGCCAGAAAGAACGCCGACTCCGCCAGCATGGCCCACGCGTACGGCAGGTCAAAGATCGACCTGAGGTGTGGCACCAGCGCCATGTTCAGGTTGGTGATGAATCCAAAGATAAAGAACAGGACGGCGACCGTGATAAACGGGCCGACGTAACTGGGCGTGCCGGCTGGGGCCTGCGGCGGTGTGGATCGAGTGGACATGCTTGGTTCTTCTCCGGTTCCTCAGAAAAATTCGCCCGGTAAGGGCGTCTTTGCGCGTCCCCTGTTTGCGGCGCCGCGCAGGCCAGCGGATGCCTGGTTTCCGTCGGTTTTATGGATGCGGCCAGTTCCCTGGCCGTTTTGGCTGAAACAACACTATACGGCAAGCTGCCCCGGTGGGAAGCCATTCCGTGCCGAGGCGACTGCCAGCCTACCGGGACTGTGCCGTTTTCCGCTATTCTCGAAAGAAAAGCGCAAGGAGCGACGAGTGGCAAAAGAGGTGCTGAACGCGGCCAGGCTGAAGAAAGTTCTGACGGCCCTGGAAGGCAACTGGCAGGCGGAGATGGAGGGGTACCACACGTACCAGGCTCTGGCGAATCGTGACTCTGACCCCGTGCGCGCGCAGGTTTTGCGCCACCTGGCCCAGGCTGAGCTGGAGCACGCGGTGCTGTGGGAGAGCCGCATCCAGGAGCTGGGCGGCGAAAAGCCCGCGTACGAAGGCGCTCCGGGCGGCGAGGCCGACTCGCTCGCCAACCGCGCGGGTGGCATTCGCATGGCTCTGCGGCGGCTGGAGATTGAGGAAAGCCGCGACATTGCCCGCTACGGATCGCAGCTGAAAGAGCTTGGCGATGAAGGCTCTGTCGCCATCCTTGAGCACGTTCTGGAGGACGAGAAGGATCACCATCGCGAGCTGGGCTCGCTGCTGCGCGGCCATTACCAGGCTCCGGCGGGCGCTCCGCGCGTGGATGCGAAGGCGGTGCTGGACGAGTTGCTGGCCAAGCGCGAGCAGGGAAGGGCGCAGGCGGGAAGCTGGATTGGCGACGCCATCTACGGCGTGAATGACGGCCTGGGCGCCATCTTCGGCATCGTCTCCGGCGTCTCTGGCGCGACGGCGGGCGACAGCAAATATGTGCTGCTGGCCGGCATCTCCGGCATGATTGCCAGCGCGCTTTCCATGGGCTCCGGCGCATATCTTGCCGCCAAGAGCGAGCGCGAAATCTACGAGGCTGAGATTGCCCGCGAGCGCGAAGCCATCCAGATGAACGGCCCCGAGGCCCGCGAGCTGCTCTCGCTCTACTACCAGGTGAAGGGACTGCCGGAGGAAGAGGCCGACCGCGTGGTGGATCACATTGCCCGCGACCCCGAGCAGATGCTCCGCGTGCTGGTGGGCGAGCGCCTGGGCTCAACCGAGGATGCGCTCTCTAACCCGATTGTCTCGGCCAGCTCCGGCGCGCTCTCCACGGCCATTGGGGCGGCCATCCCCGTGGTGCCGTTCTTCTTCATGCACGGCGTTCCGGCCATTATCGCTGCGGCTATTGTGTCGCTGGTGGCTCACTTTGCCGTTGGCGCCGCCAAGAGCCTTATTACGGTGCGCTCGTGGTGGTCCTCGGGCATGGAGATGACGATTGTCGGTGCCGTTGAGGGCGCGGTCACCTACGGCATCGGTATCCTGCTGGGCATGGGCGGCATGTAGCCGCCCGGCTCAAACGCAAAGCACGTCTCCCGCGCGGTGGACTATAGAATGGTCTCGGCGTTCGCCA
The DNA here is from genome assembly GCA_021781495.1 of Acidobacteriota bacterium. Classification (GTDB taxonomy): domain Bacteria; phylum Acidobacteriota; class Terriglobia; order Terriglobales; family Acidobacteriaceae; genus Telmatobacter. The sequence continues at coordinate 33,036 of JAJXWS010000013.1, forward strand.
CCGAGGGACTTCATGCTCAAAAAAACACTTTGCCTGCTCGCGTTTGCTGCCACATTGCTGCCCTGCGTTTCCTCGCTGGCCCAGTCCGTCCCTGACATCCTCATCGAGCACAACGTCGCCATGCGGACCCGCGACGGCGTCACCCTCCGCGCGGACATCTACCGCCCCGCCGGCGACGGCAGCTTTCCGGTCCTGCTGCAGCGCACGCCTTACAACAAGGACAACGCCGCCGTCTTTGCCCGCATGGCCGCCGCGCATGGCTTCATGACCGTCGTGCAGGATGTCCGTGGCCGCTATGCCTCGGACGGCGAGTGGTACACCTTCAAGCATGAAATCAACGATGGCTATGACACCGTGGAGTGGGCTGCCGCCCTGCCGCACTCCAGCGGCAAGGTCGGCATGTTCGGCGGCTCTTACGTGGGCGCCACGCAGATGCTGGCGGCCATCAGCCATCCGCCGCATCTGGCCGGCATCTGCCCCGTGGTTACGGCCAGCAACTATCACGAGAACTGGACCTACCAGGGCGGCGCACTCGCGCAGTGGTTCGATGAGTCCTGGACCTCCGGCCTCGCGCAGGACACGCTGAACCGCATGGTGCGCGACAACACCAACGCCGTTGTTGGCAGCACGGCGCTGCCACTCACGCAATATCCGCTCTACAACTTTCACCTTGACCCCGGCTCGCCCGCTGCCATCGCCAGCCTTGCCCCGTACTTCGAGGACTGGATTGCGCACCCCGCCTATGACAGCTATTGGAAGCAGTGGGCCATCGACGAGAACTACGCCAACATCCAGGTGCCTGCGCTCACCGTGGCCGCATGGTACGACCTGTTTCAGGGCGGCTCCATCCGCAATTACATGGGTCTCAAGGCGGAGGCGGGCAACCAGACAGCGCGCAACGGCCAGCGTCTGATCATCGCCATCGGCGGCCACTCCGGCTTTGGCCGCCAGGTCGGTGATGTCGATTTCGGCCCCGATGCGGCATTCGACGAGAACGCCGTCACTCTTGCGTGGTATGAGTATCTCTTCCAGGGCAAGCAGAACGAGTTCGCCACCGAGAAGCCCGTCAAGATCTTCGTGATGGGCGAGAACAAGTGGCGCTACGAGGACGCGTGGCCTCTGGAGCGCGCCAAAGAGACGCGCTATTTTCTGCACTCCGCCGGCAAGGCCAACAGCGCAAGCGGCGACGGCGCCCTCACCGTTTCAGCCGCGAGCAAGGAGGCCGCCGACAGCTTTGTCTACGACCCAGCGAATCCCGTGCCCACCGTGGGCGGGCCGCTGTGCTGCGACCCCGCGCATCTGCCGGGAGGCCCGCGCGACCAGAAGCAGGTGGAGGCGCGCAACGATGTGCTCGTCTACTCCACGCCGCCGCTGGAGCAGGATGTCGAAGTCACCGGCCCCGTTACGCTGGATCTTTTTGCAAAGTCTTCAGCGGTCGATACGGACTTTACCGCGAAGCTGGTGGACGTGGCCCCGGACGGCGTTGCGCACAACCTCACGGAGGGCATTCTGCGCGCGCGCTTCCGCAACTCCACCAGCACGGCCGAGCTCATCACGCCGGGCAAAGTCTACGAGTACAAGATTGATGTGTGGTACTCGAGCAACGTCTTCCTCAAGGGCCACAGAATCCGCCTTGAGGTCTCCAGCAGCAACTTCCCGCGCTTCGACCGCAACCTGAACACCGGCAAAGACGCCGCCACCAGCGCGACGTTCGTGAAGGCCACCAACACCATCCTCCACGACGCCGAGCATCCCAGCGCGCTGCTGTTGCCCGTGGTGCCACGGTAAGCGCGAACCCCGCGAGCCGCAGCGTTTCGCGGGGCCAGGGGAAAGAAAATGGGTGCCCCAGGTCTCGCTTCTGAGACCTGGGAATCCGCCCCCGTTCCGCATCTCATCTCTTGCTGATTCGCTGATTCGCTGACTAGCTGACCTGCTGGCTCGCTGTCCTGCTGCTCTGCGCGAGTTCCCGTGCCGCCTGCCGTCCCAGCCGGATGCAATCCGGAATTCCGATGCCGTCATAGGCGTTGCCCGCCAGCCGCAGGCCGGGCAGAGCGGCCACGCGCGCGTGGATGAGCTTCATCCGATCCTGGTGGCCCACGGCGTACTGGGCCATGGCCCGTCGCCAGCGGGAGACCTGCGCGTGCTCGGGCTGGGCATCGCGGCCAATGGTTCCGGCGCCGAGAATCTCGGTGAGTTCGCGCCGAACCGTCTGCACCAGGACTTCATCCGGCTCGGTCAGGAGTGACTCGTTGTTCATGCCGCCCAGAAATGCCCGCAGAACCGCCTTGCCCTGCGGCGTGCGGCCCAGGAACTTGCGATGGACGAAGGTGCAGGCCAGCATGGAGCGCTGTTCGCTGGCCGGAACCAGAAACCCGAAGCCGTCGGGCAGCGATCCCAGCTGCATTTCGTCATACATCAGGTTGATGGTGATGGACGAAGAGTAGGGAATTCCGGTCAGCGCCTCGGACAGCACCGTGTCCACGCCGCTCAGCAGCGCGCCAACGGCCCACGCGGGCGACGCCATGATGATGGAGTCGTAGTGCTCTACGCGACTGCCGGTGTCGCTGCTGCCGGAGGTGACCTGCCAGCCGCCGTCCACCCGCTCCAGCCGGTTTACCGGCGTGGAGCGGCGCACCCAGGCCGGCTCCAGCCGCGCTTCCAGCGCGTCCACCAGTTGCTGCATGCCGCCGCGCAGCGTGGTGAAGATGCCGCGGGCCGCCGGGCGTGCTGCCGCCTGCCCGCCACCACCTGCGGAGCCCTGCTTGCGGGCAGCCATCTTTGCGCGCATCTCGCGGTGAGCCGCCAGCATGCCCCGGGTCAGCGAGCCATACTTTGCCTCCATCTCCACCAGCCGCGGCAGCACGGTGCGCGCGCTGAGCTGCGTTGCGTCTCCGCCGTAGATGCCGGAGAGAAGCGGGTCTGCCAGACGGTCCACGGCCTCCGCGCCAAAGTGCCGCTCCACCAGTGCAGCTACGGATTCATCCTGTCCGCTGGGGCGCGGCGGATGAAGCAGCTCAAGCGCCATTCTTATTTTGGTTTTTGTACTGAACAGGCGCGTCAGTGCGGTGGGAATCAGCTTGGTCGGCACCAGGAACATCAGCCCGTCGGGCAGCGGAACCAGGCGGTTCTTGACCACCACGTAGGTCTTGCGGTCGGCGTCGTTGGAGGGCGTCAGCTCCGCGCCTAGTCCCAGCTCGCGGCACAACTCGGCGGCGGCGGGCTTCTCCGTAATAAACGAGTCCGGTCCGCGCTCGAGCACGGCGCCGTTCACAATCTCTGACGCCAGCGAGCCGCCCAGGCGCTCCCGCGCCTCAAACAGCGTGTACTCCACCGCCGCGCCGCCGGCGCGTGCCTTCTCCAGTTCATAGGCAGCCGCCAGCCCTGCTATGCCACCGCCAATGATTGCTGTCCGCATCCTGTGTTGACCTCGATTTCCCTTACTACCAATGTACCTGCGCGGGCCTTGTCCACAGCGCGCTCCGTACCGGAGCGTGAGGGGGAGAACAGCCGCCTCTATCTCCTCTAGAATCGCCTGCGCATGCCACATGCGCGTGTGATTTGAATCACTTTATAACCTGCGCCTCAACCCGGAGAATAGCCGTATACTGCCGGGCACAGGGTAAAACTGTGCCTTGCCTGCCTTCTGTATCCAACGCGCCGGGACGTTGCGTGCATTCCCCGGCTTGTCCTGCATCTGGAGACGCTAGATGACTGCTGAATTGATCCATCGCCTGCACTTCGCCTTCACGGTTACATTCCACTATCTGTTTCCGCAGCTCACCATGGGCCTTGCCTTGCTCATTGTGGTGCTGAAAACCGTGGCGCTGAAAACCGGGAGCGAGCAGTGGGACCGCGCCGCGCGCTTCTGGGGCCGCATCTTCGGTATCAACTTTGTTTTCGGCGTGGTCACCGGCATCCCCATGGAGTTCGAGTTTGGCACCAACTGGGCGCGTTTTTCGCGCCTGTCGGGCGGCGTAATCGGGCAGCCGCTGGCCATGGAGGGTGTCTTCAGCTTCTTTCTGGAGTCGGCGTTTCTTGGACTTTTCCTGTATGGCGAAAAGTTTCTTTCGCGCAGGATGCACTGGTTCTCGTCGGTGATGGTGTGGCTGGGCTCGTGGATCTCGGGCTTCTTCATCATCGTGACGGACGCATGGATGCAGCACCCCGTGGCCTATGCGCACCTGCCCAACGGGCAGTATGAGGTGCTGAGCTTCTGGCAACTGCTGCTGAACCCATGGGGCCTGCTGCAGTATGCGCACAACATGACCGGGGCCGTGGTTACAGGCAGCTTTGTGATGGCCGCGACCGGAGCTTTCTATCTGCTGGAGGGCCGCTTCCGCCAGTGTAACTGCGAGTACGGACACATCTTCCTGAAGGTGGGCGTGATTGCCGGGCTCATCTCGACGATCCTCATCATCTTTCCCACCGGCGACCTGCACGGCAAATACGTGGCGCGCAATCAGCCGGCCGCCATCGCCGCCATGGAGGGTCTCTTCAAGACCGAGTCCGGCGCGGGCATTGTGCTGGTGGGCCAGCCCAATGAGGAGACCGGCCAGATTGACAATCCCATCGTGGTCAACAACGTGCTGAGTTTCCTGATCTACGGGACCACCAAGGCGGAGGTGAAAGGGCTTGACCAGTTTCCGCGCGACCAGTGGCCCACGACCCTGCCGCTGCTCTACTACGCCTACCACATCATGGCGGGGCTGGGGACCTACTTTGTGGTGCTGATGCTGGCCGCCGCGTTTCTGCTGTGGCGCAACCGGCTCTACGACACGCGCTGGATTCTGTGGCTGCTGCTCATCAGCTTTCCGCTGCCGTATATCGCCAACACGGCCGGCTGGATGACGGCCGAGATCGGTCGCCAGCCCTGGTTGATCTATGGCCTGCTGCGCACCAGCGAGGGCTTCAGCGATACGGTCTCTGCGGGCAACGGGCTGTTTACGCTGCTGGGCTTTATGGGGCTCTACGCCCTGCTGGGCCTGCTGTTCACCGTGCTTGTCTATCGCGAAATCAGCCACGGACCGGCTCCGGAGGCGCTTGCCGCCCAGGCAGTTGCCGCCGAATGACACGCTGCGCCGGGGGACGAACAACCGAGGAAGGAGCTACCGCATGATGGGTTTTATCTGGTTCTGGCTGGTTGCCGTAATGATCGTGGGCTACGTGGTCCTGGACGGCTTTGATCTTGGCGTAGGCGTGCTGCACCTCTTCCTGGTGCGCAATGAGGCGGAGCGGCAGACGGCTCTGCGCTCCATTGGCCCGGTGTGGGACGGCAACGAGGTCTGGCTGCTGGCTGGCGGCGGCACGCTGTACTTTGCCTTTCCGCTGCTTTACGCCTCGGCTTTCAGCGGCTTCTATCTGCCGCTGATGATTGTGCTGTGGCTGCTGGTGCTGCGCGGCGTGAGCCTGGAACTGCGCAACCATCTCGACCTGGGCGTGTGGCGCGCACTGCTGGATGGCGTATTTGGCCTGGCCAGCGCGCTGCTCGCCATCTTTTTCGGCGCCGCGCTGGCGAACGTGCTGCGCGGCGTTCCGCTGCAGGCAGACGGCTACTTCTTCCTGCCGCTGTGGACCAACTGGCAGCCCGGCGCCAATCCCGGCATTCTGGACTGGTACACGGTCATCGGCGGGCTTGTCGCGCTGGTTGCGCTTACGCTGCACGGGGCGCTGTGGCTCACCATCAAAGTCTCTGGCGAGCTGGAACAGCGCGCCCGCAGGCTGGTGACGCCGCTGTGGATGGCGCTGATTGCGCTTACCCTTGTCAGCCTTGTGGCTACCATTGCTGTGCGCCCGGCCAGCCTGGACAACTACTTCCGCTACCCGGTCACCTTCCTTGTTCCGGCCGGTGTTGTGGCTGCGCTTGCAGCACTGTGGTTCTGGAACCGCAATGCCCAACCGGTGAAGGCGTTCCTCGCGTCCTGCTTCTATCTCTTCTTCATGCTGGCGGGAGCCTGCTGGGGCGTTTATCCCACGCTGCTGCCCGCCACCACTGGCGCGCAGAATGACATCACGCTGAGCCGCGCTATCTCCGGCCCGCACACGCTTTCAGTTGGCCTTGCGTGGTGGACCTTCGGCATGGCGCTGGCGGTGGCGTACGTGGTGTTTGTCTACAGCCGCTTCAAGGGCAAGGTGGATCTCGACGCGCACGGACACTGATCCGGCGCGGCCGGCAGCCGCAATCCGCCGCAAAAAAATCGGGCAGGAAGGTCGAGATGCAGCTCCCGGCCATCCTGCCCAAATTTGTTTCGACGGACCGTCCGCTTCGTCAGCTCGATTGCAACTGCCTCACGAACGAATCAGCCGAATCCATCCCCCAGGTACAACCAAGCATTTACAGCGAAACCAGTGTGCTGGTCGCCTCCGGCTGGCAAACCGAGGCGGCCTCGCCCTGGACGGGCGGTGCCCAGTTGCGCGGCTGGTAGATGCAGCACGGTTCCTGCGCCAGCGGATCGCCGGTGAGGGCATAGGCCCGCGCGCGGGAGCCGCCGCAGATTTCCTTGTACTCGCATGCGCCGCACTTGCCCTCAAGCTGGCTTGTATCGCGCAGAGCCTTGAAGATGGGCGCGTTGCGGTAGATGTCTGCCAGTTTGCTCTCACGCACGTTGCCGGCATGGATGGGCAGAAAGCCGCTGGGATACACGTTGCCCACGTGCGACACAAACAGGAAGCCCTTGCCATCATTCACGCGCCGCGTGGCCCAGCCCATGTTGCGGGTCTTGGCGTCGCTGGTGGGCGCGCCCGGCTCGTACTCGGCGGCCGCGCCATGCGTATGCCCATGCCCGTGGCCCATCCGGCGCTCTTCCAGGTTGTGCTGCAGCAGGTAGCGCCGATAGTGCATGGCCTCCGTCGTCTTGATCTGGAAGCTGACCCGGTGCGACAGTTCGTAAATCTTGCCGAAGACCTGCTCAAACTCTTCTCCGCTCAGCAGGTCGCCCAACTGGCCGCGTCCCACCGGCACCAGGAAGAAGACGTTCCACATCACGATCTTGAGCCTTTCAAACAGCGCGCACAGGCCGTCGAGATCGTGCGCATTGTGGCGGCTGATGGTCGAGTGCACCTGGATGGGAATCCCGGCCTCGTTGGCCCACTCCACGGCCTGCACCGTGCGGGCCCAGGCTCCGGGCAATCCGCGAAAGGCGTCATGGATTTCCGGTGTTGAGCCGTCGAGCGAGATGCCCAGGCGGACTACGCCGGCCTCTTTCATCTTGAAGATGGCCTCGCGCGTGAGCAGCGGCGTGGCGCTGGGCGTGACGGCCACCTTGACGCCCCTGCCGGCTGCATGGCGAATCAGCTCATACAGATCGGGGCGCTTGAGCGGATCGCCGCCGGTGAAGACAAAGATCGGCACCTGCATCTCGGCGATCTGGTCAATCAGCGCTTTGCCTTCATCGGTGCTGAGCTGGTCAGGATGCGCCATTGGCTGGGCGGCGGCGCGGCAGTGCTTGCACGCCAGGTCGCAGGACTGGGTGACTTCCCAGATGGCCAGAAAAGGAGTTTCGTCGTAGTTGAGCCCGCCTCGTGCGGGAATGTTATGCATCGGTTGCATGAAGACCTCCGGCGGAATCGCGGCCGGCTCAGCAAGCGCTATCAGCGGCGGGGGAGCGCCACGATTCTTCTTTAGGAAACCAGCCCGGCCGTGCAAAATCTGTGATTCAGATCACTCTTGGTTGTCAGGCCCGCCGTGTGGCCGGATTTTGCGGCAGATTCGCTGGACAAACAGGGGCCACCGGCGCACAATTGTGGGCGTCGATGTACCAAAAAATCGGTATTCGCGTCCAACCTGCAAGACGCTTTATTCGCGACGGATCGAAGACTCGGGCAACCCTGGCTCCCCTGGGTGATTTGAATCACCCCACAATGTGCCGTCGGATACCGTTAACGCACAATTGCTCTGTCACAGTACTCTCGCACTTCAAGGAGGTTCCCATGGCGACGCCGATGAAGCCAGGGTGGAGCAAACCCTCCACCATCCTCTTTGCCACCGAGATCCCCGCCAACGAGAAATCCTTCAACTTTGCGCTGGCACAGGCAAAGGAGTTTGGCGCGGAACTCATCCTGTTTCATGCCTATGACACGCTGGTCGTGGCTGCGTCGGAGACTTCGGGTATCCGCTACTATGACTACGCCGCCGCGGCGCGTGCCGAAATTCACCATCTGGAACCCCTGGCCAAACGGGTGCGGGATGCAGGGGTCAAGTGCGAGGCGATTGTCCGGCCCGGCCTGGCCGCTGATCAGATCCTTGCCTTCATGCGCGACCGCGAAGTGGATCGCATCGTGATGGGCACGCACTCTCCCGGCCCCATTGGTAAGCTGCTGGTCGGCTCTGTGGCAGAGGCGGTTCTGCGCACTGCGCGCGTTCCGGTTTTCGTCATCGGCCCAGAGGTCGTGGAAGGCAGCTATCGCAACTACGAGACCCGCGCCATCCTGTGCGCGCTGAGCCTGCATGAGACCAGCGTTGTGGTTGCAGGCTTTGCCGCTGAGCTGGCCATGCAGCACAAGGCCCGCCTGATCCTGCAGCATGTCATTCGACCCCAGGAACGAGCGGAGGTTCTGTCCGGGCGCACCATTGACCAGATCGAAAGCGACCTGCGCATGCTGGTGCCGGAGAAGGCGTTGAACACCGTCTCCGTCGAGTCGATCGTCGTTCCCGGCGACCCCACCGAGGAGCTGCTCTACCAGGCCCGGGCGCAGCAGGCGGACCTGATCGTGCTGGGCGCGCAGGGAGCTTCAGCCTTTGCGGCCATCACCCGCCAGGGCATTGTGTACAAGCTGCTGGCCCACGCGCCATGCCCGGTCATCACCTTGTCGCCGTGCGTGCTGGCGGATTGTGGAGCGATGGAGGATAAGGAAAACGCCGCGGAGGTCTTTTTAGCCGGGGTCTTTTAAGCCCGGCACAGGATTCGCCGGCGGTACACGGCCGGAAGCGCGCCGGGTGGGCCTTCGCCCGAGAGGAGGCTCACCCGGCGAGACGGGTCTATGGTGTGCCTCACGCGTGGCGTATCGCCCGGCTAACGCTTGCGATTGTGCGCAGCAGCGCACGGACGCGCTCCACACAATATTCCGGTAATGCCTTTGGCCTCTTCAATCGTGAAGATGCGGTCCACGGCAGGCAGCTTCACGGTTTCGCGTTTGCCATCCGGCCAGTGGATCTCCGCCGTTCCCGCATCCGTTGCGTCGCCCAGCCCGAAGTGCGGCCGCTGATCGTTCGACGAGATGTAGCTGCCGCCGCTGATCACGTCCTCGCGTTGCCGCATGCCGTTCGCCGTCAGATAGACCGTGGCGCCGATCGCATCGCGCGGACTCTTCGGCCCACCCACCAGCTTCAGCTCTACCCAGTGGTGCTTGTCCTGGTTCACGTTCTTCAGCAACACAGGCGGCCCATCAATTGGGTTGATCACCACGTCAATCTTGCCGTTGTTGAACAGGTCGCCAAACGCGGCTCCGCGGCCTGAGGTCAGCGTAGCCAGCCCCGAACCCTTCACCGGCGGGACATAGGCAAACTTGCCATCATGCGTGTTCCGGAACAACAGCGCACGCTCAGCAAACGAAGTTCCCCACTGGTGCTGGTCTACTTGCGGATACACGTGGCCGTTGATCATCATCACGTCTTTCCAGCCATCGTTGTCGTAGTCGAGAAATCCGTCACCCCAACCCACGAAGGGCACGGGCACCTGCGCCAATCCTGACTCGCCTGCAACTTCGGTAAAACTTGCGTCTCCGTCGTTGCGATAGAGCGCCTTGTAGTCATCGGAGAAGTCCGTGACCAGCAGGTCCAGCAATCCGTTATTGCGGTAGTCGCCGACGGCGAGACCCATGGAGGCAATCTCGCGTCCCTCGTTATTCAGCGCAAAGCCGGAATCATAGCTGGCGTCTTCAAACGTACCGTCCCCTTTGTTGATGTAGAGATAGTTCGGGACAGAATCGTTTGCGACGAGCAGGTCTGGTCTGCCGTCGTTGTTCACGTCTGCAAAGATGGCCGTGAATCCGTAGTAGTTGCCGGGGTCTGACACGCCGGCCTTCCTGCTGACGTCGGTAAACGTACCGTCTCCATTGTTGTGGAAGAGATGGTCGGGCTCGCCCGGCAGGCCGCGCGGGCCGCACATGACGCGAAAACCATGCAACTGGCAGTATGCAAAGGGTACGCCGCCCTTGTCAGAGTCAGGCTGATGATTCAGGTCGTAGTGCACGTAGCCGGAGACGAACAGGTCGAGCCTGCCATCGCCGTCATAGTCGCCCCACGTCGCGCCGTCTGACCAGTTGCCCAGCGTAACGCCGGCCTTCTCTGCGACATCGGTGAACGTGCCGTCATGGTTGTTGTGATAGAGACGGTTCTTGCCGTAGTTGCATACAAAGATGTCTGGCCAGCCGTCGTTATCGTAGTCGCCAATCGCCACGCCGAAGCCCCAGCGGTCGTTCTGCACACCTGCTTTGGCCGTCACATCGGTGAACGTGCCGTCGTGGTTGTTGTGGAACAACGCTGCATGCGGTGGTGTGGACTTTCCGGTCAGCGCATCAAAGGTCGAGCCGTTCACCAGATAGATATCGAGCCAGCCATCGTTATCATAATCAATCAGCCCGACACCGGATCCATCCGTCTCCAGGATGTACCTTTTCTGCGCCGTGCCCATTACGTGTTGCCAATGCGACAGACCTGCGGCACGGGTCGCATCTTCAAAGACCACCGTGCCTTTGTCTACAAAGCCGCCCGCTGTGATGGGCCGCTTCTCCGCGTCATATACCGGCGCAAACGTTCCGGCAGAAGAGATGCCGCTCATGCCTCCGGCGGGCTTTTCCGGCTCAGGCTTCTGCGCAAGAGCGCTGACAAGGCAATGCGCCAGAATGGCCGTGCAGCAGGCCGCGCGCATCCCGTGTCTTTGAAAGAAAGTCATGAACAAGCGGTTCCTTCCGGATGCAGCAGGCTAGTGCGCACCTGTCTTCTGTGCCGTACCGTCGGCTGTGCAGGGCTTGCCGCCACACAAAGCGCCGGTGATGCCCTTGCCCTGTTCGATGGTGTAGATGCGATCCGCGGCGGGCAGCCTGACTGTCTGCCTGGTGCCGTCGGGCCAGTGAATCTCCGCGGTGCCGGCATCCGTTGCATCGCCCAGACCAAAGTGCAGCCTGCGGTCGTTGGTGGAGATGTAGCTGCCGCTGGCCAGCACATCCTGGCGCATGCGCATGCCGTTGGCCTTCAAATAGACGGTAGCGCAGGTGGCATCGCGCGGTCCCTTCGGGCCGCCTTCCAGCTTCAGTTCCACCCAGTGATGCTTGTCCGCATTCACGTTGCGCAGCAACACCGGCGGACCGTCGATGGGGTTGATCACCACGTCGATCTTGCCGTCGTTGAACAGGTCGCCGAATGCGGCACCGCGTGCGGGCGTGACAACCGCGAGCCCCGTTCCCTTCACGGCGGGAACGTACTCGAAGCGCCGGTCGTTTGCGCCGTCCGGCACGTTGTGGAAGAGCAGCGGACGCTCGGCAAACGTCGTGCCCCAGTCATGCCCATCCACCTCTGGATAGACGTGACCGTTTGCTTCGAACAAGTCGAGCCAGCCATCGTTGTCGTAGTCGAGGAAGCCGTCGCCCCAGCCCACAAAGGGAATGGTTGTCTGCGCCACGCCGGCCTTGTAGCTGACGTCGGTAAAGCTGGTGTCGCCGTCGTTGTGGAAGAGCACCTTGTAGTCGTCGCCGAAGTCGGTGACGTAGAAGTCGATGAGCCCGTTGTTCTCGTAGTCGCCCGCTGCAATGCCCATCGAGGCGATCTCGCGCCCGTCCTTGTTCAGCGCAAAGCCCGAGACGTAGCTGTCGTCCTCGAACGTGCCGTCGCCCTTGTTGATGTAGAGATAGTTCGGCTCGGAGTCGTTGCCCACCACCAGGTCCGGCTTGCCGTCTCCGTTGATGTCTACAAAGATGGTTGTAAAGCCGTAGTAGGCATCCTTGTCTTCCACCCCGGCCTTCGCGGTCACGTCCGTAAATGTGCCGTCGCCGTTGTTGTGGAACAGGTGATCCGGCTCGCCCTTCAGCCCTCGCGGACCGCAGTTCACCGTCTGTCCGCGATACATGCACGACGAGTAGCCCACCGCCTTGCTGCCGCTGATTGGCAGGTTGTTGCGGTCAAAGTGCACATAGCCGGTCACATACAGGTCCAGCCGCCCGTCGCCGTCGTAGTCGCCCCAGGCCGAGCCCGGCGACCAGTTGCCCAGCGTTACGCCCGCCTTCTCCGCCACGTCGGTAAACGTGCCGTCGTGGTTGTTGTGGTACAGACGGTTCTTGCCGTAGTTGCCCACATACAGGTCCGGCCAGCCGTCGTTGTCATAGTCGGCCACCGAACAGCCATATCCCCAGCGGTCATTCTGCACGCCCGCCTGCGCCGACACATCCGTGAACGTGCCATCGCGGTTGTTGCGAAACAGCGCCGCATGCGGCGACGGCTCCTTGCCGTCCAGCGCGTCAAACGTCGAGCCGTTTACCAGGTAGATGTCCAGCCATCCATCGTTGTTGTAATCAACCAGGCACACACCGGAGCCGTTCGTCTCCACGATGAACTTCTTCTCCGGCACGCCCATCTTGTGCGTCCAGCCGGCCAGCCCCGCCTGCTTCGTGATGTCCTGAAACACCACCGGGCCCTGGTCCACAAAGCCGCCCGCCGTGATGGGACGCTTCTGCTCGTCGTACACCGGCGCCGCCGCCACGCCAGAGGAGATGCCGCTGCTCATCCCTGTCTGTCCGCCCTGCTGTTGCGGCTGCTGGGACCAGCCATGGCCGCCGAGCACAAAAAGCGATGCAAAAACGCCGAAAAACGCACTCCGAAAACGCAAAAGACAATACCCCTCTTAGGTTTGAAGTGTACCGTACCGTTGATACGGCTGTTCAGTCCGCGCAGTCCGTCGCCGATGCCCGTGCCATTCCTTGTTCCTTTATTGTTTTCCTATTCACACGGCGCGATGGAAAGCAGCGCCCGCATGCGCGTATACTCGTTGTCAAGGCGGCATAAGAACCCGCCGCCCCAAAGAGAGGTGCGTCTTCCGCAGGGACTACGGTTCACTGACGTTCGACGTTCCGCCATCGGAGACTTCGCGGTGGCGCGCCGTAGCCCGCGTGCTTCGAAGTCCTCTGGATGCAGTCAGTTGTGCCATCCTTCCTGCATCCTGTGCCCTCTGCGGCTCTCTCTTGCCGCGCCTTTCTTCCGCTCCAATCTGTGATGTTTGCTGGGCTGAAGTGCCTGCCCACGACGGACTTGTGTGCTTTCGCTGCGGCGACTCCCTGTGGGCGCCATCGGCGGAAGAGCAGCCCCTGTGCCGTGCCTGCCGCATGGCTCCGCCACCTTTTGCGCGTGCGGTTGCCTGCGGAACCTACGAGGGCCGCATGCGGCTGGCCATCCACGCGCTGAAGTACGACGGTCTTCGCCCGGCCGCGCACAACCTGGGACGCATGCTGGCGCTCACCATTTCGCAGATTGCGCCGCAACTGCCCGCGGAGGTTGTTGTGGTTCCCGTGCCGCTGCACCGATGCAAATACGCCGGACGCGGCTTTAATCAGGCGCAACTGCTTGCTGCTCATGCGCTTCGCCGGCTGAAGCAGACGCATCCGGCGTGGCGGCTGACGCTGGCTCCCGGCGCGCTGGCTCGCACCCGCCTTACGCAAAGCCAGGCCGGGTTGACGCCGCGGCAGCGTCGCCTGAACCTGCGCGCTGCCTTTCGAGTTGCCCAGCCCGGTCTGATTGCCGGGCGTACTGTTCTGGTGATTGACGACATCCTGACCACGGGCGCCACCGCCCGCGCCGCCTCCCGGGCTTTGCTCCAGGCCGGAGCCGAAGCCGTATGGGTGGCTACGCTGGCCCGCGCCCGGCGCACCTCTGTGGACTTCCGCGGTTTGCTCGCAAAGGACGGCCTGTCCGTCCCCGGCGAGCAGCCCGGCAGTCTGCGCCACGCCAACCCGACCGCTGAAACCATGCTCGCATCACCACGCCAACCGTCTTTTGACTAAGGGGAGAAGGATGTCGCTGGGAAAAGCCATGATTCATGCTCGTAAACAAAAGTCGGCCGCCCGGGCCGTTGCTCACGTTGCCGACCACACCGCCGCGCCGCATAGCACTCAGGCCAGCCATATCCTGCAGATGCCCGTGCTGGTGCTCAACGCGTCGTATGAACCCATCAATATCTGCGGCGCGCGCCGTGCCCTGGTGCTGGTGCTGAAGGGCATTGCGCGCACTGAGGAGGAGCACGGCCTTACCCTCCACGCCCAGCGCAGCCGCGTTCCCATGCCTTCGGTCATCCGCCTGCTTGAATACCGGCGCATCCCGCACCAGACCCGAGCCCTCTCACGCAAGAACATCCTGCTCCGCGACCGCAACACCTGCCAGTACTGCGGCGTCGTGCTGCCCTCCAGCGAGCTTACGCTGGACCACGTGGTACCGCGCTCGCGCGGTGGCAACTCCACCTGGGAGAACCTGGTCGCCTGCTGCCACGCCTGCAATCGCCGCAAGGGCAACCGGCTGCTGCACGAGATTGACGACATGGTTCTGCTGCGTGAGCCGCGCCCGTTTTCGCTGCACACCAGCCGTCAGATCATGCGCATGCTCGGCCACGGCGATGACCGCTGGCGCAAGTACCTGTTTTATTAAGAAAGGGAACTGAGCCGGCCGGAAGCAGGCCTTTCTCGCCCGGGCACACCTCTTGCCCCCGGCTCCGCATCTGCGCGGGGTTCTCTAGCTGTACTTGCCCGGTTTACGCGGCCTGGGCGGACCGTTTGCGCACGATCTCAACCGAGCAGGGAGCATGCAGGGCCACCGCATGCGACACCGAGCCCAGCAGGAAACGCATTGCCGCGCCGTAGCCGTGGGAGCCCATCACGATCAGGTCCGCTCCCCAGTCTGCCGCCTCCAGCACAACCGACTCCTTGGGCGAGCCCTCGACCACCCTGGTTGTCACCGCCAGCAGAGGGGCTGCTTCGGCAAGCGCAGCCGCTGCCTTCTCCACAACCTCGTGCGCCCGCTTTCGCTCGTGCTCCAGTGTCTCCATCTGAATGGTTCGCATCATAAGCCGCGGGTCTGTGAATTCCGGAATCGCGTGTGCAACGGAGAGCACCTCCACCTGGGTTCCCCGGGGCCATGGCCGGCGGATGACTTCCTCAAGCGCGGCGTTGCTGTACTCGGATCCGTCCACTGCCAAAAGAATCTTCATGCGCCCCCCATCCTGCGAGCCCAGTTGCACGGCTCATCGCAGCAAAATTCGGCGCACTATGGTATGCGCAGAGAGCGAGCCGGAGCGGTGACCCGAGTCACGCCTGCGCAGGGCGGCCTGGTGGACGGGCCTGCTCGTTATTTCTTTTGCGGTTGCTGCTGCGGCTGGCCCTGCTGGTTCTGCTGCGGGGTAATGTCCTGCCCTTCAAAGATAATCTTGGAGGTGGAGCCGAACCGCTTGTAATCGGCGTACTTCACAATGTCGCGGATGTGCACGTCCTGGGCCATGTATCCTGAGCCGCCCGCAAAGTGGAGCACGCCCTCGCCTTTGGTGTACACGGGGAACCAGTAGTGCCCGTCAACCTGCTGCCGCCAGGTCATGAAGGGAGGATGCAGGTCTTCGTGGCCCTTGCGGGTGTCATCGGGAACCATGCGGCCGTCGGTAACCACGATCTGCAGGTCGGTGGCGTCCACCCAGATGCGCCCATCCAGATAGCGCTTGCCCTTCTCGATGACCTTGGGCTTTACGTCAAAGACGTAGCAGTCCACCTCGTCCACCTGCTGCTTGCCTGCGTAGGTGATGTTGTACTCCGGTACCTGGTCGGTGGTGAGCACAAACGGGTAGCCGTGCTGGATGTCCTGCAGGTCCGAGGGCGACATCTGCACCCGCTGCAGCGTGCTCTGCGGCGCAAACACCACCTTTTCCGTGCGACGGCCGGAGGAGTCGAAGATCACGTCGTCCACCTCATACCACTCGCCGTCTACCTTGTTATCGTCGTCGAGGGTTTGCACGCGGGCCTCGCGCCGGTAGGTGTAGTGGTTCAGGGCCTCGCGAAACTCGCTCTCCTTGGCGGCGAACTCACGAATGATCTGCTCCGGCGGAGTTGCCGGGGCGGAGACGTCCATCTTTCCGAACCCCGCATCGAGGGGCATCGGCGTAAAGCTGTCCTTGTCCTGCGCCATGGCCGGCGGCACGCACATCCCAGCCGCCAGCAATACCATCCAACCCCACCTCTGCATCCGGATCCTTCTCCCCCGCCTCGCGTTGTTTGAGAGCATGCCTGCCATTCAGCTTCGGGTAACGTTACTTTGCGCTTCAATTCTGCAACTACAACATTAGACGCATATACACTGTCGCAGGGTGGCTGCAGAATCTGAAGTGGAAACCGCGTTCGTCCTCGAATATTCAGGTGCATGGATGCACGGGAGTCGTTTGTGTCTTTCGCCAGCCGCTGCGGCAGTTGATTTCTGGTAAGAAACTGGCAGAATAACCCTTACGTCTTTGCGTTCTGCGGCGGCGACTGGCCGATCTGGAATGCAGGACAAACCCGTTTCTCCTCCAAAAGCTGGATCGAAGGAGATCCTCGGCTTTGATGCCCGACGGTTACTATTTGCCCGCGCTGGTGCTCACGGTGCTTTTGTTGCCGGCCTTCGTGCAGCTCTACCGGCGCTCGCGGGATACGCGCATCCTGCTCTGGCTGCTGGGCTTCGCCTTTGCCGCCCTGCGCATGCTGCAGGCCTTCCGCCTGGGCTTGTGGGACCTCTCCGATCCTGCGGTACATCCCTGGTTAGTTGCCGCCGGGCAGGTGTGCGTGCAGATCAGCTACGCCCTATTTCTGGCTTCGCTGTCGCCGCTGGGCTTTCGCATTGGCCGGGTGCGCGTTCTCTACGCCATTCCTTTTACGGTTCCGCTGACGGTGTACGCGCTCGTGCTGTATGGCCATTATCACGGCCAGACCCCCGGCGGACTGCCGTTCCTCATCTTCCCGGCGCTTGGGGCGCTCTCGCTGCTGGTGGGTTGTTTCTGGAGCATCACCCGCGGCAGCATGCCCATCTGGACAGGGCTGGCGCTGTGCATCATCCTGGGCGGCACGGCGTTGCGCGTTTCGGTGACGGGCGGCGCGGCCGCGGCGCTGCTCTTTGTCGAGTGCTCCGCTTATTTGATTACCGCGCTGCTGGTTCTGTATGTTTTTCGCCGCGCCACGCTGGGAACCGTGCTTGGCATACTGGGCTTTCTGGCATGGTCCATGCGCGGGGCAGAGGTTCTGCCGGGTTCCATCTCCAGCCCTGTGATCCTCTCTGCCATTCAGATGTTCGTCATCTATGGCCGGGTGCTCGCCGTCCTTGGGCTGATCCTCATCGCCCTTGAAAACGAGATTGCCGTGCACGAGGCTGCCAAGGAGCGCGAGCGCGGCGCCCGCAAGGAACTGGAAGCCTACACCGGGCTGACCCTGGCTCGGCGCCGCATGGAGGACTTTGACCGCCAGGGAACGGAGATCTGCAAGACCGTGGTGGCGCATAGCCGCTTTTCGCAGGCTGCGCTCATGCTGCTGCAGGGGCATTCGCGCTATCACCTGGCGGGAGCAGCCGGCTTTGAAGATGCAGCCGTGAACGCTCTTGATGCCCTTGCGCTGCGCATTCCGGTCGAGGGCTTTCTCGCGCCCGGCTCACTGGAGCCTGCCGTCGAGGATGCGCAAACCTATCGCCTGAACTTTACCCCGTGGCTGCTGCCGGGTGACGACCTGGAACGCCTGCGCCTGACCTCGGTTTTTGCCGTGCCGCTGCGTGGCGCCAACGCCACGGAGGGCGCGCTGCTTCTGGCCAGTCCGCGCGACCCCTTGCGGCCGCTTGCGGCCCATGACCTGCTGCCCGTGGAGGTTCTGGCCGCGCGCATCCAGGCGCACCGCACCCAGACGCAGATGCTTGAGAAGCTGGTGGATGCGGAGAAGTTTGCCGGACTGGGCCAACTGGCCGGCAACGTCACCCGCCAGTTCAACAACCCCCTCACGGTGATCCTTGGCTATGCTTCGCTGCTGGAGGAGGCCGAAGACCTGAACGACCAGTCTCGCCGCGGCGTTACGGCCATCTTGAATGAGGCGCGCTCCATGCGCTCCACGCTGGAGAGCCTCTCGCGCATGTCGCACTCCCAGGACGAGCACTTCGCCGCCATTTCTGTTACTGAGCTGCTGGCCGATATGGAGCAACTCCACCGCTCGGAGTTCATGCATCGCTCCATCAATTTCCGGCTCAACGTTCCGCCCACGCTGCCCCGCGTTCTCGGCAACTCGCAGCAGGTTCGGCAGGCTGTTCTCTACTGCCTGCAGTTTGCCATTGAGGCGGTGGAGACCCTGGACTCCGGTCTGGAAAGGACCGTCCGCATCGACGCCTCGGCCGAGGCCGAATGCATCAAGATCGTCATTACGCACACCGGCCCCGGTTTCCTGCATCCCGCCCGCGCCTTTGACCCCTTTGTGCCCGCGCAGGCCAGCGGAGAAACCGCCGGCCTGGGCCTGAGCCTCTGCGCAACCATCCTGCGGGAAAACAACGGCCGCATCTCTGCCATGAACGTGAAGCCGCGCGGAGCGGCCATCGTTCTCGAACTGCAGATCGCCTAGCGCGCCGGGGTTCCTGCGCACCCATCCCGCGGGGTGTACACTTCTTCTTCGCGCCCGGGCCTGCATGCGCCGTGCGCTGGCAGGAAATTCATGCGCAAATATCCGTTCGTCCTCTCCTTTGCCTTCGTCCTTGCCTCCACCCTTCTCACCACTGCCCAGTCTGCCAGGCATCCCATGACCTTTGAGGACATGATGCAGATGAAGCGCCTGGGCGATACCGCTGTCTCGCCCGACGGCCAGTGGCTGGCCTATGGCGTTACCACCGTCCATCTGGACCAGAACTCCAAAACGGCGGAGCTGTGGCTGCAGCGCATCAAGGGGGGCGAGCCGCAAAAGCTCTCCGTGGGCCAGCCCGGCGACGGCGGCCTGCAGTTTTCCACGGACGGCAAGCGCATCCTCTTTCTCAGCAGCCGCGAGGGTGGCCAGCAGGTGTGGCTGGCGGACTTCGATCCTGCGACCGGCGCAACGAGCAACGCAAAGAAGCTGACGGCAATTGCCACGGAGGCCGACAACGCCCTGTGGTCACCCGACGGGCGCTCCATCGTCTTCACGTCCTTCGTTTATCCTGACTGCCCGGCGATCAGCCCGGCGGACGGCGGAGCCGGAGACCGTTGCAACGCGGAAAAGGACAAGGCCGCTGCGGCCAGTCCCGTGAAGGCGCAGATATGGACCCACCTGCTCTATCGGCACTGGAACCACTACACGGGCGACAAGCGCAGTCATCTCTTTCTGCTCTCTGTGGCGGATGGCGCGGTGCGCGACCTGACGCCCGGAGAGACGCAGGACGTTCCGCCCTTCTCGCTTGAGGGAGGTGGTTGCGGCTGCGCCTTCTCGCCGGACTCAAAGGAGCTGGCATTTACCGAGAACCCCGATCCAGTTCCCGCCCTCAGCACCAGCCCACGCATCTACACTCTTGACCTGACCAACTCCGCGGCCAGGCCCGTGCAGATCAGCACCTCCGCCGGAGGCAACTTCAACCCCGCTTACTCGCCCGACAGCAAATACCTCGCCTGGCGCTCGCAGCTCCGCCCCGGCTACGAAAGCGACAAGTTCCGCCTCGTCCTCTATGACCGCCAGACCAAGGCGATCAAGGACCTGCTGCCGAAGTTCGATCGCTGGGTGGATGAGTTTGCGTGGGGGCCCGACTCGCGCGAGATCTACTTTGCGGCAGGAGACAAGGGCGCGGAACCCGTCTTCCGGGTTGCGCTGGATGGGAAGTCCTCGCTGCTTCTGGACGATGGAGAGTTGTCCGGTCTTCATCCGCTGGCAGGGCAAAGCATTGTTGCCGATCGCATGACGGTTGAAGCCCCCGGCGAAGTCGGGGTCGTGACGTACACGCTTCCGCCTGCCGATTGCACAGGAGGAGACTGCCCGGGCAGTGGCGCCGGCTGGAAGCCCGTCACTCACCTCAACGACACCTTGCTCGCGCAACTTAACTTGCCCAGGATGCAATCCTTCTGGTTCACCGCGGCCGATGGCACCAAGCTCCAGGGTTTTGTCCTCCCACCGCCAGGCTTTGATTCGAACAAGAAGTACCCTGTGAAGTTCCTGATTCACGGCGGGCCGCAGGGTGCGTGGGATCAGTCGTGGTCGTATCGCTGGAACCCGGAGCTCTTCGCCGCCAACGGCTACGTCGTGGTCATGGTGAACCCGCGCGGCAGCACCGGCTACGGACAGGCTGTTGTGGATGGCGTGAACGGGGACTGGGGCGGCAAGCCCTTTACGGACCTGATGGCGGGCCTGGACTACGCCGAGCAGCACTACCCCTTCATCGACAAGTCCCGCGAGTGCGCCCTCGGC
>JAJXWS010000191.1 GCA_021781495.1 Acidobacteriota bacterium
GGCCATTCAGGCGGCAAACTACGCAGCCATGCCGGTACAGTTCGCCATGATCCTGCCCCTCGTTCGCCTGGGCGGGCGCATCTTCGGAGCGTCTTCCCTGCCTGCTTTTGCTCCGGCGCTGCACGCCGCGCCGCTCACCCTTCTGCTCACTTCGGGCCATCTCGCCTTGCACACGCTCGGCGCGTGGCTCGTCCTGGCCGCGCCTTCCGTCGCGCTGCTCACTCTTGTCTTGACTCTCGTGTTGCGGCGCATTCCGGTTCTCTCAACCGAGCCCGGCAACTGAGTTCCCCGGTTTACATACATAGAACTATCTAAAGTACGGCCATTACAGACGGGCCCAGTACGCCCCATTCTCATCGCCAACCAATCGATGAGAATGGGGCACTGATTTTCTGCTCCTGTTTTCCCTGCGCGGCTACAGCAAAACCAGAAATGCTGTGTCCTGAGCGACCTCCTCCAGTTCACGCGACCATCAGGGAGCGGCAACCCTCAATAGCCTTGACTGGGATAAATCTTCCCTGGTTTTGCTCTATCCCGCCTCCACCAGCCCATACCGCCGCTGCCAGGCCTCCTTCAGCCGCTTCCACACCTGCGCGCGCTCCGCTTCGGTCCCCTCGGCTTCTTCCGCACGCGCATTCGCAAAGCGCTCCGCCTCCATCTTGGCCACCTCCAGCAGCCTGCGGTCGCGCAGCAGATTCGCCACCTTGAAATCCGGCAGTCCCGCCTGCTTCGTTCCGAAAAACTCCCCCGGCCCGCGAATCGCCAGGTCCAGCTCCGCCAGTTCGAACCCGTCCTGCGTGCGCACCATCGCGTTCAGCCGCTCCTCGCCCACCTCGCTGACCCGCTTGCCCGTCATCAGAATGCAGTAGCTCTTCGCCGCGCCGCGCCCCACGCGCCCGCGCAACTGGTGCAGTTGCGCCAGCCCAAAGCGCTCCGCGTGCTCCACCACCATCACCGTCGCATTCGGCACATCCACGCCCACTTCGATCACCGTCGTCGCCACCAGCACATCCATCTCGCCGCGCTGGAACCGCCGCATGATCACTTCCTTGTCATCCGCGCTCAACCGCCCGTGCAGCAGCCCCACGCGCAGCCCCGCCAGCGGTCCCGTGCGCAGCCGCTCATACATCTCCACCGCCGACTTCAGCCCAGACTTCGCACTGGCTGGCGCCTCCTGCTCCGCCGCGCCAAACAGCTCGCCGGCCTTGCCCTTGCGCCGCGCCGTCTTGCGCGCAGGAGCCGCATCCACCCTTTTTTCCGCCTCTTCGTCCCGCGGAAAATCCAGCTCCGGCTGGTCGGTGCGCGCGCCCTCAATCACCGGATACACAATGTACGCCTGCCTGCCCTGCTTCACCTGCTTGCGCACAAACTCCCACACCTCATCGGCGCGCTCATCCGGCACGCGCCGCGTCACAATCGGCGTCCGCCCCGGCGGCAGCTCGTCCAGCACGCTCACATCCAGGTCGCCGTAAAGCGACAGCGCCAGCGTTCGCGGAATCGGCGTCGCCGTCATCACCAGCACATCCGGATCCAGCGCCTCGCTTCCGTCCGGCCGCGGCTTCTTCATCAGCTTGAAGCGCTGCATCACGCCAAAGCGGTGCTGCTCGTCCACCACAATCAGCCCCAGCCGGTCGAACTCCACCTTCTCTTCAATCAACGCATGCGTGCCGATAACAAGTTGCGCCTCGCCGCGTTGAATCATCGCCCGGTGCATACGCTTGCGATCTTCATCCAGCGAGCCCGTCAGCAGCACGATCCGGTACCGCCGCGACGACCGCTCCAGCAGCTTGCGCGCCGCCAGAAAATGCTGCGTCGCCAGAATCTCCGTCGGCGCCATCAGCGCCGCCTGGTAGCCGTTCTCCATCGCCACCAGCATCGCCTGCAGCGCCACAATTGTTTTTCCTGATCCCACATCGCCCTGCAGCAGCCGCCGCATCGGGCTGGGCTGCCGCATGTCGCCCACAATCTCGCCCAGCGCGCGCTTCTGCGCCGCCGTGGGATGAAACGGCAGCACCTCGCGAATCGCCTCGCGCACTTTTTCCGTCGTCTCAAACCCGATGCCCGCGCGCTGGCGAATCCGCCGCCGCTTCAACTCCAGCCCCAGCTCCAGAAAAAACAGCTCTTCAAAGATGAGCCGCCTGTGCGCCGGTGTCGCCCACGCCTGCAGCTCCGTCGCCGCGGTTCCCTCCGGCGGAAAATGCGCCTCGCGCAGCGCCCGCTCGCGATCCGGCAAATTCAGCCGCCCCAGCATCGCCCGGGGCAGGCACTCCGGCACCGCGCCCCGCAGGCCCTCCAGCAGGTTGAAGATCACCTTCCTCTGCCAGCGCGAGGCCAGCCGGCTGCCGCCCAGCGACTCATACACCGGCGTAATCCGCCCCACCTCCAGCAACCGCGTCTCCGCATCGTCGCTCGCATCCGGCAGCAGCTCCCACTGCGGCTGAATCATCTTCAGATTGCTCGACGAGCGCGAGGGCTCCACCTTGCCGTAGACGGCCACCGTCTGCCCGGCTTGAAACTTCCCATCGAGATACGCCGCGTGAAACCAGAGGCACTTCAGCGCCAGCCGCCCCTGGCCCAGCGTCAGC
>JAJXWS010000089.1 GCA_021781495.1 Acidobacteriota bacterium
GTTGAAGCTCGGCATCGCCACATAGCGCCCGGTCAGTGAGTTGGCGTCCGCTGTCACGGTGGTAGCCGTGCCGCTGATCATCAGGTCTTCTGGGAAGAACAGCAGGTCTTCCTGCGAGAAGTACGGCGTCGCCACGTTGCCTGACTTAACGAAGTCGCCCTTGATGGTGCCGAATGCGTAGCCAGCGCCACGGCTGCGCGTGAAGCTGACTCGGCTGGCTGGCTGGCGACTTTGATAGGGGCTGGACGCGTACATGCCGGTGACGGTGTTGCCGGCGCCGTTGTCGGTCACGCTGGTGAGCGCGGTGTGGACATCGTTGCCGAGCATGTCCACGGTGTTGCCTTCGCCGCCGAGCGTGAGCGCTCCTGCGCATTGCGCGTCGCGGTAATCGGAATCGACCGTCTCGATCAGGCCTCCGGTGGTGGAGGACGAGCAGAAGGAGATGCCCTGCGCCGTCATGCTCTGGCCCTCGATGCGGGTGCCGACGACGCCCGAGCCGTTCTCCCACTCCGGGATGCGGATGAACCAGCGGCTCGGCTCGTACTCGCCGACCGCCGACATGACCTTGAGGATCTGCGGGCCGTTGGTCGCGTTGAGCTGGTAGTCCTGCCAGATGCTGAACCCCTGGTTGTAGGTGGTCCACGGGTAGGTGGCGGTGATGGTGCCGTGGGTCCAGTTCTGGTAGTCCTGGCCGACGGTGCTGGACTGCGGGTTGGTGTCCGGGCCGGCTTCGACCAGTCCCCAGGTGACGTAGGAGAAGCTGACGTTGTGCGCGACCAGGCCGTAAGGTTGCCACGCGCCTGAGAAGTACGCGCCGCAGGTGTGGTTCTGGCCGTAGATGCTGGCCGAGTTGAAGGAGGACAGCTCGACGTTCTGCATGAGGTTGGAGAGGTTGCCGGGGTTGCCGGTCATCACCCAATCCGCCGTGTTGCCGTCGTAGTTGTCGGCGGCGAGGGCGCAGTTGCCGATGGTCTGCGTGGCGGAGAGGCCGGAGTTGGCGGTGTAGATCTTCGCGTTGCTGACGGTCGTTCCAGCGGCGGCGGCCAGCGTGACCGTGGGCGTGCCGTTGCCCCAGCAGGGGGTCACGCTGGAGACGGTCGTGATGAGGTCGGCACCGGCAGCGCCTGCGCCTACCACGCGGATAGCCTGGCCGATATCGCCGCAGGAGAACTCCGTATTGGTGGAGGTGACCACCGCGCTACCGCTCGTCATCGCGGCATCTGCCGCCCAGCGACCCGGCCAGCGATGCGGGAACGATGCGCTTGCGTCGGTGGAGCTGTCCACCTGGAACACGATGTTCTTGATGTGCCACGACGGGTTAGGCCGCGCCCCGCTCGTCGTGTTGGGGTCGGGGAAGTGGTAGACGTCCTGCCCGGGCTTGCCGCGCAGGATGACGCCGGCGCTGCCCTGGTTCGGATGGATGCCCACAGGAGGCAAACCTTCAAGGCTTGCACCGGTGTGCTGCAGCGTGCTGACGAGGTAGCAACCGCCCGAAGGCGCGGGCAGCTGCACCGTCACCGGGTTCGTGCTGGTCTTGGCCACGTTCAGCGCCGCCTGAATCGCCGCCGAGTCGTCCGTGGCGCAGTCACCCTTCGCATTGTATGGAGCGGCTTGGACGTTGAGTTTGGTGTTGACGCTGGCGTTGAGGGAAGGAGCGGCGAGCGGGGAGGCGAAGGTCTGCGGGGTGGTGGTGGAGAGGGTGGCCGCGCCGAGCGAGGTGACGGAAGTGTCGACGTAGTGCTTGTCAGCGGCCTGGAGGGGCTGGGTGGGGTCGGCGCTGAGGTAGAGCGGGCCGGAGAGGGTGCCTCCGGTGGTGGAGATGGCGGATTGCACGGCGGACTGGATGGCGGAGTCGACGTAGGTTTTGGAGACGGTTTGCACGGCCTGGGCGGCGGGCATGACGGTGGCGCGGACCTGGGCGATGGAGGCCTGCGCGGCGGCGGGGACCACCCAGTACTCGGTACTGGTGGAGCCGTCGCTCATGTTGTAGACGGCGGTGTAGTAGAGGCCGGCGGGGGTGGCGCCGAGGTTGGGCGCGAGGTTGACGCTGAGGAAGCCGTCTGCGCCAATGGAGACGGTGGTGCGGCCGGCGGCGATGGCCTGGCTGGCGGCAGTGGTGAAGGCGGGCCAACTGAGCTGGAGGGTGCCGGAGCCGGGGAGTCCGTTGGCGAGGTAGACGGTGCCCTGGACGGTGGTGGTGGTGACGGCCTGTGCGTGGGCGTGGCAGACGGATGCGACGACGAGGAGGGCGGAGGCCACCCACTGAAGGGCGCGGGCGTATCGGCTGAGCTTCGAGTTTGCTGGTGTCATGGTGTTCTCACTGATCCTTGCTGCGCGATGCAGCCAGCATTGGCAACTCCAGGGTCTGTTCCCAAATCCTAGTTTGCCAGTGAAGGCAGGCGGGCGGGGCTGCGGATTGGCAGCCGGGCCAGCCTGCCCGGGTTGAGTGGCCCGCGGGCGCGAGGCCTGCGGGACCGCGATCAGTCTTCCGGCTCGCGGTTGCCGGATGGCGTTTCGGCGGTGCCGTTTTCGAGCTGGCCGACCCATTGCGGCTCGGCTGCCAGCTCGATGGCGACGCTGTGCGGCTTTTGCGTCACCTGGAGGTTGCGGATCGGTTGCCCGCCAGCGAGCGCGAGCAGAAGACGCGCGCTCTGCACGTGGCCCTGCAAGGCGCTCTCCAGGAGGGCCAGGGCGATGTCCATGCATTTTTCCAGCAGGACGAGTTCGGCGGCCTGACGGAACTGGGCGACGCCGGGACTGTCGCCGGGCAGCGCGGTTTCTGGTTGCTGTGGCGACTCAAGCACCACAAGTTTTGGATCCGGTTGAATCATCTGTCCGCCTATCCCGGACAGCCTTCCGCAGAGATACGAACTGCGCTGCAGAAGAGGGTGTTTCCGCCTGCTCGCCACAGCGGCGCATCCGCGGAAGGAGTCCGAAAAAAATAAAAGAGAGCGGCAATCGCTCTCTGGGGTATGACCTGGGTCGTTTGGATTGATTTCAGAATAGCGAAGCGCGGGAAAATGTTTCGCACATGGGCGGGAAGAATTTTCTTTTTATTTTCAACGAGTTACGCGCTTTCTGAGGGAAAGGGGGCTTGCCAGGGTTGGGGAGCGGGGGTTGAGGGGATGAAAGCGAAGGAGCGGCGGGCGGCTTGTGGGCCGGGGAAAGTGGGTGTAAGCTCCCGGATGCAAATTCCTGCGTTAGTTGAGCTGTCTCCTGCACACCTACCACTTGGAGGCTTCTTCCTATGTATTCCGCACGAATTGGAATTCTGAGCCTGGCCGCGCTGGCGGCCCTGATGTTTACTCCGCTGCAGGTATGGTCAGAGGCTCCGCCGCGCATGGAGCTGGTTACGTCGCACCATGGGCATACGCCTGCCCTGATCTCGTATGTGCCGGGGTTGAGGGTGGCGGCAAATCCACCTTCCAGGGAGATACCGCTGCGCCAGCCGGTGGCCCAGGGAAAGCCGAGCCGGGGTACGAGCTGGACGGATGGCGACCTGCAGGCGGCGGGCACCTACAACACGCTGACGGCCACGCCGGGAACGAAGTTTGCCGGGATAGGGGCGGACGGCTTCGTGCCGCCGGATACGAACCTGTCAGTCAGCCCGACGCAGATTGTGGAGACCACGAACGTGCAGTTTGCGGTGTATGACAAGACGGGCGTACTGAAGTTGGGACCGGCAGCGCTGCACACGATCTGGATGAACGCAGGGCTGCCCGCAACGGACCTGTGCACAACGAAGGATGGCGGCGATCCGATTGTGCTGTGGGACAAGGCGGACCAGAAGTGGCTGATCAGCCAATTGGCCTACAACAGCAGCTTTTCGCAAAACGAGTGGTGCCTGGCGGTGTCAACGACGGCGGACGCGACGGGCGCGTATGACGTGTACAGCTACCAGTTTGGGGCGAGCCTGCCGGATTATCCGAAGCTGGGGGTTTGGCAGGAGAGCTCACGCAGCTACTCCGGGCTGTATTTTTCCGCGAATATGTTTGCGAACGGCGCCACCTTCAAGGGTGCGAACTTTTGCGCACTGCCGCTGCCGAACGGCACCAACTCTCTGGCGACGATGACGTGCATCCTGAATTCGAGCGCGGCGAGCGTGCTGCCGGCGGATATGGACGGGACGACGGCGGCACCGAGCGGCACGGGAGGGCTGTACCTGAGCTTCTCTGGCACGAACACGCTGAACCTGTACCAGTACAAGTTTGACCCGAGGAAAACGACCGACCCGACGGCGCTGAGCGGACCGACGGCGCTGACGGTGACGGCCTTCCACACGGCATGCGGCGGCGGGGCGTGCGTTCCGCAGCCGGGGACGCGGGAGAAGCTGGACTCGCTGGGCGACCGGCTGATGTACCGGCTGTCATACCGGAACTACGCGGGGGGAGCGAATACGGGCTTCAGCGGCGATGCGCTGGTGGTGAACCACTCGGTGCAGGTGAGCTCGGCGAGCAACCAGACGGGCGTGCGGTGGTACGTGATTGAGAATCCGGGAATTAACCCGCAGGTGACGCAGGAGAGCACGTACTCGCCGGACACGAGCCTGTACCGCTGGATGGGCAGCATAGCGCAGGACAAGTTGGGCAACCTGGGGCTGGGCTTCAGCACGTCGAGCTCGTCGGTGTATCCGGGTATGGCGTTTACGGGCAGGCAGTGGGATGACACTACGGAGACGATGCGGACGTCTTCCACGCTGCTGACGGGAACGGGCTCGCAGACGAAGGCGACGCGGTGGGGCGACTACTCCAGCATGAGCATTGACCCGGATGACTGTACGTTCTGGTACACGAATGAGTATCTGAAGACGAACGGCACCTATACGAACTGGGGGACGTACATCGGGAGCTACAAGTTCCCGAGCTGCCAGTAAAACCAGGGACGGATCAGGACGGCCTGGGGAGAGCCGCGTAACAGACGGGGGCTGCGTGCGATGCGCGCGGCCCCTTTCTTTTTGCGGCGACCGCGCCGGATGCGCGCGGCCCCTTTTTCTGTGGCGGCGGCGGCGCGCGCAGGCAGGCTACATGCGGAGGTAGGTGAACTGGCCCCGGGCCTGCAGCATGGCGATGGCGGAGACCATGGAGGGGACGACAAGGACGCCGGGGAGCAGGTGGGCGGCGAGATCGCGCTCGACCTCGGCGGGCGTCTGCGGGAGCTTGAGTTTGGTGACGAGCATTTTGGCGTGGTGGTGGATGGCGAGGTGGCAGGCGAGGAACTGCACGCCGCGCGCCTGGAGGGCGGAGATGCTTGCGTCCTGGTAGAGGGAGTTGTCGCTGTCGGGGTCAGTGGAGGTGTAGTGGGGCGGGCTGCCGGCGGCGCTGGCGGCGAAGATGTTGCGGATGGCGGGCTTGCCGGTTTTGGGGTCCTTGATGTTCTGCTGCTCGCCGATGCGGTACTTCTCCCAGGCGGCGTCGTCGTAGTTGAGGACGGTGGCCATGGCGCGGAAGGCGCCGACGAGCTTGATGCGATCTGCGGGTATGCCGAAGCCGAACTGGAGGCCGTTGAGCGAGTTGACCATGTGGTCGAGGGCGTTGCCGTCGTCGACGATGGTGGCGTCGTAGAGCTGCTTGACGTCGTGGCTGGACTGGAGGAGCTGCTGAAAGGAGGCCATCTTCCAGTCGCCGGGCTTGAAGAGCACGGGGGCTTGCGCGGCGGCGAGGGCGGGGGTGGCGATGGCGGCGGAGACGGCGGCGGCGTGGCCGAGGAAGGATCTGCGGGTGACGGATGGCATGGTGGTTCTTTCTCCTGCGATGGCTTGGCGGCGGCTGGGACGACCGGGCTGCGGCCGCGGGGAAGACGCGCAGGACGAGTATACGGCGGCGGGCTGCGGGGAAGCGGAATGCACTACCATATGCGGATGAGTTCAGCGAGGAAGCAGGAACCGGTTCTGCTGGTGCATGGCGGGGCGTGGGCGATTCCGGAGGATGCCGCGGCGGCGCATGAGGCGGGCGTGCGGAGCGCGCTGGAGGCGGGCTACGCGATCCTGAAGCGCGGCGGCACGGCGCTGGATGCCGTGGAGGCCGCGGTGACGGGGATGGAGGACGATCCGACGTTTGACGCGGGTCGCGGCAGCTTTTTGACGCACGACGGGCGGGTGCAACTGGACGCGCTGCTGATGGACGGCGGGCGGATGAAGGCGGGCGGCGTGGCGTGCGTGGAGCGGCTGCGGAATCCGATACAGGCGGCGAGGCTGGTGCTGGAGGAGAGTCCGCATGTGTACTTTGTGGGCGCGGGCGCGGAGGAGTTTGCGCGGCAACACGGCATGACGCTGATTGATAACAGCGAACTGGTGCTGGAGCGTGAGCGCGAACGGCTGGCGGCGGCGCAGGCACGCGAGGCGGCGGGACTGGCGGATGACACCTTCAGCGGACACCGGGACGACAAGAGTCCGGAGACGGCGTGCGGCGCGGAGATGACCTCGCACGACACGGTGGGCGCGGTGGCGCTGGACGCGGCGGGGAACCTGGCGGCGGCGACCTCGACGGGCGGCACGCTGAACAAGACTCCGGGGCGCGTGGGGGACTCGTCGCTGATTGGGTGCGGCTGCTATGCGGACAACGAGGCCGCGGCGGTGAGCCTGACGGGCTGGGGCGAACCGATTATGAAGCTGGTTCTGGGCAAGTGGGCGACAGACCACGTGGCGGCAGGGATGGCTCCGGAGACGGCGGCATGCGAGGCGATCGGATACCTGTTTCGGCGGCTGGGCGGGCATGGGGGGATTATTCTGCTGGGGCCGGACGGGCGGTTTGGGATGGCGCACAACACGCCGGCGATGGCGTGGGGCGTGGCGACGGCGGCGGGGCTGCGGACGGGGCTGCGGGCGTAGGTGGAGGAGAGGATGCTGATACTTGCTTCGGCTTCTCCGCGACGGCGGGAGCTGCTGACCCAGGCGGGATTTGTGTTTGAGGTGCGTCCGGCGCATGTGAACGAGGATGTGCGGGCGGGCGAGGATGCGATTGCGTATGTGACGCGGCTGGCGCGGGAGAAGGCGCAGGCGGTGCTGGATACGATCTCTTCTTCCGGTATCAACACAGAAGCATCGAATGCACAACGTTCGTGGTCTTCCACCCAATCCGCAAAGGACGCGGATTGGATGGGGCACCGGTGGGTGGTGCTGGGCGCGGATACGACGGTGACGGTGGATGGGCAGATTCTGGCCAAGCCGGAGGACGCGGAGGACGCGAAGCGGATGCTGCGGCTGCTGAGCGGGCAGACGCATCGCGTGATTACCGGCGTGGCGGTGGTGACGGCGACGCGGGCCGAGGTGGCCGCCGAGGTGACGGGCGTGCGCTTTGTGACCATGAGCGAGGCGGAGATTGCCGCGTATGTGGCCACGGGCGAGCCGATGGACAAGGCGGGGGCGTACGGCATTCAGGGACGGGCGGCGCGATGGATTCCGCGGGTGGAGGGTTGCTACTTCAACGTGGTGGGGCTGCCGCTGGCGCTGGTGACGACGATGCTGGAGGCGCTGGGAGTGCGGCCGGCGGGCTGGACGGCGGAGTAACTGGGAGCGGACTGGTTTTATTTACCGAAGAGTTATGGGGTTAGTTACGCGGAGATTGCCGCGCTTGCGGACTTGAGTTTCTCTACGAGAAATAATTCGCGGGAATCACATCCGTGCGCGGCGGGTTTGCGTTAGACTTGCGGGGAATTTCAACGATTCCAGAACGAGTGCGCCGGCTTGCGACCTGCGGGGCAGCAGGCTTTGTGGCGCTTGCGCCGGACTGGAGCTATCGGCTCCGAGGCAGGACGGTTCCGGAATCGCTATAACTCCGAAAGGATGGCGCCGTGCGAAACCGGACCCTGTTGTGTGCCCTGTTCCTGCTGACCGCACTGATCTCCTCTCCTCTGCTGCATGGGCAGTTTCAAACTCCGACGAAGGAAGAGTTACAGATGACCGCGGACCCGAAGGCTCCGGGAGCGGCGGCGGTGTATCTGTACCGGGAAGAGACGACGGATGACACGCTGCACTATCACAGCTACTACGAGCGCATTAAGGTGCTGACGGAGAAGGGCAAGGAGCTGGCGACGGTGCGGATACCGTATGGGCGGCGGACGACCAAGGTGCGCGGCGTGGCGGGGCGGACGATTCATCCGGACGGCACGGTGATTCCAATGACCACGAAGCCCGCCGACCTGGTGGCGGTGAAGACGAAGGATACCCAGATCAACACGATGGTGTTTACGCTGCCGAGCGTGGAGGTGGGGAGCATTCTGGAGTACAAGCTGGATCTGCAGTATGACGACGACGTGGTGTCGTCGCCGACGTGGGATGTGCAGCAGCCGTACTTTGTGCACAAGGCGCACTACATGTTCACGCCGCTGCACGACGGCGCGCACACCATTACCAACAGCCGGGGGCAGACGGTGGGCCAGCTGATGTACAGCGTGCGGGCGCCGGCAGGAAACAAGGTGGTGGCGGACCAGCGCGGACGCTACACGTTTGACATTGCGGACGTGCCGGCGACGCCGGATAGCGACTGGATGCCTCCGCTGAATACGGTGAAGTGGCGGGTGGAGTTCTACTACACGGCCTTCCGGACAGGGGAGGAGTTCTGGAAGGACGAGGGGAAGTACTGGGCGAAGGATACGGAGAAGTTTGCCAGCCCGACGAAGGCGCTGCAGGACGCAGCGAGCGGGCTGGTGGGCGCGGGCGACACGGAGGAACAGAAGGCGCGGAAGATCTATGACGCGGTGATGAAGCTGGAGAACACGGACTTTACGCGGACCAAGTCCAGCGCGGAACGGAAGACGGAGAACCTGAAACAGGCGAAGGACGCCGAGGACGTGTGGAACCAGAAGAGCGGCGCCTCCGACGACCTGGCGCTGCTGTACGTGGCACTGGCGCAGGCGGCGGGACTGCAGGCGTATCCGATGCAGGTGGTGAACCGGAATCGCGCGATTTTTGACCAGAACTATCTTTCGCTGGGCCAACTGGACGACTACATTGCGATTGTGTCGATCGGGGGCAAGGAGGTGTTCCTGGACCCCGGCGAGAAGATGTGCCCGTTTGGCGAGATGCACTGGAAGCATGCGTTGACGGGGGGATTGCGCATGGATGCGAAGAGCGGCAATGCGACGTTTGGGATAGTGCCGCCCTTGACCTACAAGGAAGACGTGGTGAACCGCGTGGCCAGCCTGGACATGGGCGCGGATGGCTCGGTGACGGGGACGGTGCGGATCGTGCTGTCTGGGCAGGATGCGCTGCGCTGGCGGCAACTGGCGCTGAGGAACGACGCGGAAGAGGTGAAGAAGCAGTTCAACGAGTGGATGCGGAATGGGCTTCCGGATGGCATACAGGGAGACTTTGACCACTTTCTGGGACTGGATGATTACAACTCGAACCTGATTGCCACAGTGAAGGTGACGGGGGCGATGGGCAGCGCGACGGGCAAGCACTACTTTCTGCCGGGACTGTTCTTCGAGTCGCACGCGAAGCATCCGTTTGTGACGGAGAAGGACAGGGCGATTCCGGTGGATGTGCACTATCCGATGCTGGAGCAGGATGACGTGACGTATCACCTGCCGGCGGGGTACACGGTGGAGAGCCTGCCGCAGACGACGAATCTGAACTGGACGGACCATGCGCTGCTGAAGATGGCAGCGGCGTCAAAGGATGGCTCAGTGCGGGTGATGCGGGCGATGGCGTACAACTACACGATTCTGAGCCAGAGCGAGTACGGCGCGCTGCATGACTTTTACGAGAAGGTGGCCACCGCCGACGAGCAGCAACTGGTGCTGGGACGCGGCCCGGCCGCCAAGGGGAACTGAGGATGCGCGGGCCTGTGCAACGGCGGGGCGCGGCGATGCGCGCGGGGATGGCCGCGCTGGTGACGCTGGCGTGCCTTCCGGCGCAGGCGGGACTGTTTGGCAAATCGCGGCCGGTGCCGGAGTGGGGGCTGGAGGCGGCGAAGACTGCGACGCCGGACAACGTGAAGGACGCCGCCGCCGTGATTCTGTACGACGAGTACGTGGAGACGGTGGACGATCAGGGGCGGGCGGTGGAGCGCGAACGCGAGGCGATCCGGATTCTGCAGCCGCAGGGGCGCGGCAACGTGTGCGGCGTGAGCTATGACGTGGACCAGAAGATCAACTACTTCCGCGCGTGGACGATTACGGCGGAGGGGAAGCAGTATGAGGCGCAGGACTCGGACTTTGTGGAGCGGGGCGACACGAGCGTGCCGGTGATGCTGTCGACGGAGAAGGAGCGGGTGGCGCATCCGCCGGCGGTGGATGTGGGCGCGGTGGAGATATGCGAGTCAGAAGAGGTGATGGCGCCCTATATGCAGGAGAAGCTGTGGCACATACAGAACGGGATTCCGGTGGCGTTTGAGGCGCTGGAGGTGGACCTGCCGGCGGGACGAGCGCACACGGAGGCGTGGCACAACTACGCGCCGCTGAAGGCGGTGGAGGTGGCGCCGAACCACTGGCGGTGGGAGATTCACCAGATGCCGGCGCTGACGCTGCGGGATGTTCCCGAGCACCCTTCCTGGACGGCGCTGGCGGCGCGGATGAGCGTGCTGTGGGGAGACGCGGCGGTGCCGGGAGTGGAGAACCAGTGGCGCGCGCTGGGCGAGGCGTGGACGAGGCTGGAGGAGCATCGCACGGACGGGACGCCGGAGATTGCGGCGCAGGCTCGGGAAGCGGTGGAAGGAGCAACGGACTTCTACACGAAGGTGGCGCGGATTACGGAGTTTATCCAGCAGAACATTCGCTACTTTGTGGTGATACGCGGGATTGGCGGATGGCAGGCGAATCCGGCGGGGACGGTGTTTCGCAACCGGTACGGCGACTGCAAGGACAAGACGACGCTGCTGATTGCGATGCTGCATGCGGTGGACGTGAACGCGTATTACGTGCTGGTGGACGACCGGCGGGGCGTGGTGGATGCGCAGATGCCGTCGTTCTATGGCAACCACATGATTACGGCGATTGAGGTTCCGGCGGGCGTAGAGGACGCGCGGCTGTGGGCGGTGGTGAAGGCGAAGGACGGCAGGCGGTACCTGATTTTTGATCCGACGGACGAGCGGACGCCGGTGGGCAACCTGCGGGCGGCGCTGCAGGGCGGCTACGGGCTGCTGAGCGCGGGCGAGGCGAGCGAGCTGCTGGCGCTGCCGGTGCTGCCCGCGGAGGCGAATGGAATGGAACGGACGGGGACCTTTACGCTGGCGGAGGACGGCACGCTGACGGGGACGGTGGATGCGCTGCACAGCGGTCCGGATGGCGCGGAGCTGCGGAGATTTTTGAAGGCTACGGATGAGAAGGAGCGGCACGACCACTGGGAGAAGGCGATTGCCCATGACCTGCCGGGCGTAAGTCTGAGCGCGTTTCGCGTGGTGCAGCCAGCGGCGCTGGACAAGCCGCTGGAGATTCACTACGCGATTGAGGATGCGCAGTATGCGCGGAAGGCGGGAGCGCTGGTGCTGGTGCGTCCGCGGGTGGTGGGCACGGATGCGCTGGAGCTGGATGCGAAGCCGCGGACGGTGCCGATTGACCTGGACGCGACGGGCCGCTGGCATGACCGCTTTACGATCACGATTCCGGCGGGGTATGCGGTGGATGAGCTGCCGGACCCGGTGGACGTGACGATGGACTTTGCGAGCTATCGCGCGACGGTGACGGCCAAGGGCAACGAACTGCACTACGAGCGCGAGTACACGGTGCGGCAGGTGGAGATTCCGGCGGAGCGGGCCGGGGATTTTCGCAGGCTGGAGACGGCGATTCTGGCGGATGAGCGCGGAGTGGCGGTGCTGAAGAAGCAGTAGCGCGGCGGGGCGGGGCGGGCAAGATGACGCGGCAATTTAGCCCAGCAA
>JAJXWS010000192.1 GCA_021781495.1 Acidobacteriota bacterium
ACCGCCTGCGAACCCTGCCCCGGAAACAGAAATGCAATCTTTGTGCTCATGCCAACATGGATTGTAGCGGATGGCCGCGGCCTTGCGAGATGCGCCGAACGCGGCCATGCAGAAGCGCGTGCCTCAATTCCACCGGCTCTTGTCGTCCTGTTCCTCGTCAATTTGCCGGCCCTGCCCGTCAAAGCGCACCGTGCGTCCCTGCTTGCGCATGTACACCTCGAACTTCCGCGCCGCGCGCCGCCGCTTCCATCGGTAGTACCGATTCCGCAGCCCATACCAGCGCTCGCTCATCGCGAAGCTCAGTCCGCGCCGCGAGGCCGTGCGCAGATAGAGCCATCCAGCCAGCGCGCCGCCCAGTTGCGCGAAGGCATACATGCGTTGCGTGCTGAACAGCATCGCAGTCGCGACCAGCCCGTAGATGATTGCCATGTACCGGGCCTTGATCCCAATCGTGAAGAAGAGCAGAAACTCCGTCTCGCCGTACAGCACGCCAATCGCAACCAGCAGGCCAAAGATGCCGCCGAAGCAGCCATAAAGCGGCACGGGAATCACCGAGAGTCCGAAGGCCACGCTGGCGCCATACAGCAGCGCCCCGGCCGCCGCCGTGCCCAGCACTGAGGCGCCGTAGAGCCCCATCACCCAGCTGTCGGCGTGCATCGCCTCCAGAAAGCCTGCCAGGAACCACAGCGACAGCAGCTCAAACAGCGTGCCCATCAGGCCAAAGTGCACCAGGCTGTAGGTCAGCGGCTGCCACAGTGCACCATGCAGAAAGGCAGCGGGAGAAAACGCCAGCAGGTTCACCAGGCTCCCTGCCAGCGCCGGCATCACCGCGCCCAGCACGATCAGGGCAAAGTAAGCCACCAGATTCACAAGAATCAGCCGCCGCGTCGCGCCGCGGAAATCAGGAAAAGCGAACGGTGTCGAGCCTAGCCTTCGCATAGTCCCTCACAGGTTAAACCGTCCCCGCAGCCCATGTCATCGCGGCCGCCATCGGCGGCGCTCAGCCCTTACGGCTCCGGTGCCACCGCAGGGCTTGCATGTCCGTTCGCGTCCAGCGAGCGCACTCCAAACACCACGTTGTCCATTGAGATCGGCAGCGTTGCTGTGATGGAAGCACCGCTTGCGGGTGGATCAATCAGCTTCCCATACTGCCAATCCGCCGCCGTCGTCTCGCGCCACATCACCTGGTATTGCGCAACGCGGTCGCCGGCAGGCGCCTGCCAGGTAAGCGTGGTCCCGTTGCGGAGTTCGCCGATGGTGGTTTTGCTGATTCCGCGCTGCGATGCAAGCGTGAGAAGGGGCATCTGGAGATCGACGGGCTCGCCGGGAGCGGAGGCAAGCGTGGCCAGGGTGGCGGCGTTGAGGCGCGCCACCTGCGCCAAGTAGTTGAAGTCCACAAACTCCGGCAGGTCGCCCTTGACAGGGTCACTGGAACCCGCGGGAGGGCGCACCACATCCTGGTGCTGGTGGTTATAGTCCTCGCGCCACTCTGTGAAGCGGACGGCGGCAAAGCCCTCATGGTTAAAAGCACTTTGGTCGCCGCCACGATGGTAGCGATCGGGCCTGGAGATGAGTGCGGCATGGAAAGCCGCCTGTCCGGTGGCCGGGAAGTAGACGCGGGCCGTATCAGCGATGGCACGGGCAAGCTCACGGCTGGAGGAGTCGTTTTCTCCGCCCACGGCGAGGATGCGGCGCATTTGCTCGGGCGTCGCGGCCTCCGGAACTCCCTCTGAGAAGATGCGGACGCGGTCTTTGAGCTGCAGCGTGTCGCCGCGTGTTGTGTTGCCGCCCACGATGTCGTTGTTAAGAACGGCTTCAATCTGCCAACCCTCCGTCCGGGCCAGCTGCGCCAGATGTGCCGAGCCCAGCAATACCTGCTCCTCGCCGGCCACGGCCGCAAAGACAATGGTGGCGGGTAGCCGCAGCTTGCTCAACGCGCGGGCGCACTCCAGTGAAACGGCCACACCGGAGGCGTCGTCATTGGCGCCTGGGGATGCTCCGAGATCGTCCAGGATGTCGGTGTCGCGCGAGTCATAGTGGCCGGTCACGAGCACAATGCGGTTGGCTTCTGCGGAGTCCGTTCCGCGTAGGATGGCGTAGACATTGGTGATTTGCGTGGGTCGCGGAATACGGTAGGCCCAGCGGCCTCCGTTCGCTGGATCCGCAGTAAACACATCCCGCTTGACCTCCAGGCATCCACCGCACTCTTTTGAGATCGCGTTCAACTGCAACTCAATCCAGTCCGCCGCGGCATTGATTCCTTTCCCCGGCGGCAAATCCGTCTCCATGCTTGAAAGCGTGCTCCGCGTTCCGAAACTAACCAGCGTCTCAATCGTCTTTTGTATGGAGGCCGGCTGAATCCTGGTCAGTGCCTTTGCAATGACCGGGTCTGGCCCGGCCGGAGCAAGCGGGGCGCCGTATCGCTGATAATCAGCCTGCGCGAAGCACGGAAGGGAGACCAGCGCAAGCCCGAATGCAAGAATTGATTTCGCTGCTGTCATTGGGATTTCTCCGCTTTGGGGCGTTCCATCCCACGGGCGAAACGCCGCCTCTTGACCTTTGGG
>JAJXWS010000193.1 GCA_021781495.1 Acidobacteriota bacterium
GGAGCGGATTTGCGCGCGCCTCGGATTGAAGCCTGCTCCCGTGGCGACGCAGGTGATTCAGCGCGACCGGCACGCGGCATATATCTCCACGCTGGCGCTCATCGGCAGCACGCTGGACAAGATTGCAGTGGAGGTGCGCCACCTGCAGCGCACCGAGGTGCGCGAGGCGCAGGAGTACTTCAGCGAGAAGCAGAAGGGCTCCTCGGCGATGCCGCACAAGAAGAACCCCATCACCAGCGAGCAGATCAGTGGGCTCGCGCGCGTGATTCGTGGCAATGCACAGGCGGCATTTGAAAACGTGGCGCTCTGGCACGAGCGGGATATTTCGCACTCGTCGGTGGAGCGGGTTATTTTTCCGGACTCGACCATCCTGGTGGACTACCTGCTCGCGAAGACGACGGACCTCATCGACCGGCTGCTGGTCTATCCCGAGCGCATGAAGAAGAATCTCGAAAGCACCGGGGGCCTCATCTTCAGCGGGCAGTTGCTGCTGGATCTGGCCGAGGCCGGAATGTTGCGCGAAGATGCGTACCGGCTGGTGCAGGCTCACGCGATGCGCGCATGGAAAGAGGACCTGAACTTCCGCGACGAAGTGGCGCGCGACGAAAAGATTGCGGCGCATTTGAGCCCTGAGAAGCTGACTCGAACGTTTGACTATACGCGACAGCTTGGCAACGTGGATGCGATCTTCAAGCGGGTGCTCGGAGAGTAGCGTCGATGAACCAGATACCCGATCAAGATGCGGAGCGCGTGCTGGGGACCATTCGGGAGGCGGTTCATCAGATCGAAGAGGGACATGCGGCAGATGCAGCGCAGACGATGAAGGCGCTGGTCGATGAGTTTCCCGATGCGTCGCTTGTGCACAGCTACGCCGCATGGGCGCTCTCGCAGGCGGGCAGTCACCGCGAGGCCATGGAGCACGGCAGAGTCGCAGTGAGGTTGTCGCCGGAGTCGGAGATGTCGTCCATTATGCTGTTTCGGGTATTGTGGAGCGCGGGCGAGCATGGCCAGGCTTTCGATGAGATGAAGCGGCTGGAGAAGTACGGGCACTCAGAAGAGTACGCGCAGTTGATGCAGGAATGGAACGAGGGCAAGCCCACGGAAGAGCCGGCCAACGAGGAATGAGGCGCGCGGAATGGAAGGCATGAATCTCACAGTTGCGATCACGGGCGCGTCGGGTGTGGTGTTTGGCCGGGCGCTGCTGACGGCGCTGGAGGCCGATGCGCGGGTGGCGCGCGTGCATCTGGTGACGTCAGAGAACGCGCTGCGCGTGATCGCCGAAGAGCTGGGAATCTCAGGTCGCAATGACCTGCTGGAGAAGCTGCTGGGGCATGCGTCGGCAAAGACGCAGCAACATGCCGATGCGAATATCGGGGCTTCAATTGCGAGCGGCAGTTATCCATCCAACGGCATGATCGTGCTGCCGTGCTCCATGGGCACACTTGCGGCAATTGCGAACGGGCTGGCGGATTCGCTGATTGCACGGGCCGCGGACGTGACGCTGAAGGAGCGCAGGCCGTTGATACTCTGTGTGCGCGAGACGCCCTTTAATCGCATCCACCTGCGCAACATGGCGCTGGCTGCGGAAGCGGGCGCGGTAATTTTTCCGGTGATTCCAGCGTTCTACAATCGGCCGACGGACTCGACGGAGATGGCGCGGCAGTTTGTGAGCCGCGTGCTGGCGCACATCGGGCTGCCGCAACCGGGCGCGTACGTCTGGAAGCCGGACGAATAGTGGTGCTCAGGCTTAGACGACTTCGGTCAAGAGATTGACTTCTGGCGGGCCCTGCATCAGGGGCTTGGACTTCCCAAAGATCTCTGTGAAGTGTTTGCTGGCGGCGTGGGCGTCGAGATGTTGCTGGCTCTCCCAGAGCTCATTGAAATAAAACAAGCCGGGGATATTGGACTCGAAGAGTTCGTAGTAGATGCAGCCGGCCTCAGCGCGCGTAGGCGCCACCATTCCACGCAAGAGCGCTTTCAGTTCTTCGGCCTTTCCTTCGCGTGCGACGGCTCGGGCAATGACGCGTACGTGTGCCATGTCAGATTCTCCTTGGGGTGATGTGCAGATTCTATTGTGTCGCCGACGGGTCAATCAGTGTGAGTCCGGTGACCGGGTCGGGCGTGCGGTGCATGTCGTTAGGCTCGACCGTGACCATGACTTCCAGTGTCGGGCAGACATCGGCCTCCAGTACGTGACCGCCGCGCGTGGCGCCATCGGGAAGACCAACGACCATGTGCGTATGTACAGCAGGTTTGCCGTTGCTCAGGGCAATATCGCCGACCATGGAGAGTACCTCAATCTGCTGATGCAGGGTGGTCTGCCGGTACATCTTGCGGGTGGGGTCGAACCAGGCAAGGCGTGCGCCGCTGAGAGCGCCAATTGCCGTGAAGTGCGCTGCGGTGACGTGATATTGCCGCGCGAACTCGTAGAGGCCGGAGTAGGCGTCGTCGCCGGTATGGAAGATGACAGCGTAGGTCTTTTCGGCGCCGCTTTCGCTGAGCAACTGGATCTTCATGCCGGGCGCGGTGCCATGTGGTCCTGTCTGTGCGGGCGC
>JAJXWS010000014.1 GCA_021781495.1 Acidobacteriota bacterium
TCGTTTCGGTGCCGCGGGGCCGGATTTCTTCCACGCGGGCCGTTCTCCGCCGGCGGATTCCGAAGAGAATCGCCTGCCTGCGGGACGCTCGGACGTGCGTCGATCATCAGGGCGTCGATCAACGGGACGTCGTTCATCGGACCGGCGTTCACTCGGACGCCGCTCCTCGGTCCGGTACTCGGTCCGGCGCTCGGTCGGCGGCTGCTCGCCACGCGCGCGGGTCGGCCGCGTCGGCCGTGCGGAGCCCTCCCGGGCGAACTTGCCGCCACGAGCCTTCTCCGAACGCGACTCGGCCGAACGCCCAGCCTCGCGGGGCAGCATGCGGGTGGTGCGCAAGCGGCGGGGCTTGAGCTTGCCCTCGGCGGCCAGGCGCAGCGCGGCTACCTCCTCGGGCTCCAGCTCGCGAAACTTGCCCGGCTCCATATCCAGCACCAGCGGACCGTAGCCCACGCGGCGGATCTTCTCCACAAAGTGGCCAATCTCCTCAAACATCTTGCGCAGCTCGCGGTTGCGCCCCTCGATCAGCACCACCTCGTACCAGGGGTTGTCGCCCTGGCGCACCTGCCGTATCTGCGCCGGAGCGGTGCGAACCCGCCCTTCGCCCGGCTTGCCGCGCTCAATGGAGACGCCGCTGCGGAGGGTTTCCAGCTCCTCTTCCGTAGGCTGGCCGCTCACCTTCACCAGATACGTCTTTTCCACGCCGGCGGCGGCCCGTGTAAGGCCGTTGGCCAGCTCGCCGTCGTTGGTGACGATCAGCAGGCCCTCGCTGAGGTAGTCCAGGCGGCCCACGGGATACAGTCGCTCGCCTGTCTTGGAGAAAAACTCCATCACCGTCGGGCGGCCCTCGGGGTCCTTCACCGTGGTGACGTAGCCCCTGGGCTTGTTCAGCATGAAGTAGCGCAGGCGCTCGGCGCCGTGCAGCAGCTTGCCGTCCACGCGGATGTGATCGCGAACCGGGTCAGCCTTGGTGCCCAGCTCCGTGACCACCTTGCCGTTCACCTGCACGCGGCCCTCGGTGATAAGCGTCTCGGCGTGGCGGCGGCTGGAGATGCCCGCCTGGGCCAGAATCTTCTGCAGCCGCTCCAAATGCGGGGCAGGCTGCGGCGCTGGCAGGTCTTCCCGGGGCTCTTCGGTCTCGGCTTCCGGCTCGGGAGCGGGTGCGGCCTCAGCCGCCGGGTTCTCCGCGTCGGTCTGTGGCTCGGTTTCCGGCTGGTTGGCTTCCGGCAGGGTTTCGTCAGTCATGATGGGGCGTCTCGGTTTCTGCCTGCTCGGTGGGCGGAGGCTCGGCAGGCGCGGCCTCTGTGGAGGCAGTTTCCACCTCATGGGACGGGGATTCGGGGGCCGGGTCGGCGAGGGCTTCCTCGGCGGGAGTCTCCTCCGGCATCTCGGGGGCATCTTCGTCGAATTCGGGCTCGGCGCCGGCTTCAGGCGCTGGCTCAAAGCCGGTATCGGTCTCGTTGGCGGCTTCCGGCTCGATAAGCTCGACGGCGGCCATCTTCTCAAACTCTTCCATGGAGGGAAGTTCAGAGAGGTCCTTGAGGCCGAAGCGGAGCAGGAACTCCTTGGTCGTCTTGTACAGAATGGGGCGGCCGATCACCTGCTTGCGTCCGGCGGTGGTAATGAGCTTGCGGCTCAGCAGCGAACCCAGCACGCCGCCCGACTCCACGCCGCGTATCTCATTCACTTCCGGCGCGGTTACCGGCTGCTTGTAGGCGATGACGGCCAGTGTCTCCAGCGCGGGCAGAGAGAGCTTCATGGCCGGCTTCAGGCTTTTGATGAACATGCGCACCGCGTCGTGGCACTCCGGCTTGGTGGCCATGCGGTAGCCGCCGGCAATCTCGCGGATTTCAATGCCGCGGTCATCGGCCGCGTGCTCCGCCATAATCTCGTCGAGCAGCTGGCGCAGGATGGCCTTGATCTCGCGGTCACGCTGGCGTGCCAGCCGCCGTGCCTCGGCCTCCGCATCCTCCGGGGTGGCGGCAGCAGGCTCCAGAGCGGCCTCAACCGGCTCGGATTCCGGCGCAGCCTCCGGGGTCGCTTCGGCCTCGGCGTCGGGCCCGGCCACGGCTTCGGCTGGGGTCTCAGCTCCCGTATCTGCTGCGATTTCAGTGGGTTCGGCGGCTGCCTCGCCTGTTTCGGTGGCGGCGGAAGGCTCGCTCAGCTCCAGATACTCCAGCCCCTCGCCGAGCATGGGCAGGGTCTCGGAGTTAGCCTCTGCGGCCTCTGCGGCGGCAGCCTCCTGTTCGGCCTTCCACTCCAGGGCGTCGGCGGCAAACAGTGCGACGAGCTGGGTCAGGGTGACCGGCTCTTCGGCGGCGTAAATAACGGCTTCCAGCTTGGCTTTCAGACTCATTCTGCAATCGGTACCTCATGTATGGTACCGGAATTACGGGCCAAGAGGGCCGGCGTAGGGCCGCAGAAGGGCAAAATCCCGGCGCTCGGCGGTGTTCAGCGGTGTTCAGCGGAGGTGAATTCCTCAGGCGAAGTGCCGGAAGGCCCAGTAAAGCAACCCGGAGAGCAGCCCCGCGGCGGGCAGGGTGAAGACCCAGCCGGCGGCGATATTGCGAATCGTGGAGATGCGCAGGCCGCTGCCGTTGGCGGCCATGGTTCCGGCCACGCCGGAAGCCAGAATGTGCGTGGTGCTGACAGGCAGGCCGAAGTTGTCCGCGGCAAAGATGGTGCCCATGGCAACCAGGCCGGCGCTGGCTCCCTGCGCATAGGTCAGGTGCTCCTTGCCGATGCGCTCGCCCACGGTGATGACAACGCGCTTCCAGCCCACCATGGTGCCCAGCCCCAGCGCCAGGGCTACGGCCACCTTCACCCAGTCCGGAATGAACTTGGTGGCCTTGTCTACCGATTTGCGGTAGTGGGCAAGGGCGGCATGCTCTGCGGACGTAAAGGCCGGGTTGTGGGACTTGTCCATCAGCCGAATCGCTTCCCCGGCCACGTACATGTCGTTGCGTACGCTCGTCTGCTGCTGCGGCGGCAGGGCCTTGAACTCGTTGTAGGCGGCCGCATCGCTGTGGATGTTGCCGATGAGCTGGCGCAGCGCAGGCACGGTGTCGGCCTGCATCTGGTGGGTGCGGACGTAGTCGGTAACCTCGGCGCGCGGATCGGAACCGGCCTTGGCGCCGCCGGCGGCGTGGCGGTCCAGAATGCTCTCCACCTGCGCGGAGACGGCGAGAAAGTCCTGCAACTGGTCGGGGCCCAGTCCGTGGTTGAGCGCGTACGCCGTCGGGACCGTGCCGATGAGAATGAGCATAATGAGGCCCATCCCCTTCTGGCCATCGTTGGAGCCGTGGAAGAAGCTGACGCCGGTGCACGTCAGCACCATCAGCGCGCGAATGGGAAACGGCGGCGGCTCGCTGTTCTTGGGCGCCTCATAGAGCGCTGGGAAGCGGACCAGCCGCTTGGAGATGAGGATCAGCAGCCCGGCAAGGGTAAAGCCGACAAGCGGCGAAAAGAGCAGTGCCTTGAGCACCTTCACGGCCTGATCCCAGTCCACGCCGGAGGAAGCGCCATGAGCGCTCAGCAGATGGTTGGCCAGTCCCACGCCCAGAATGGAGCCCACGAGCGTGTGCGAGCTGGAGGCCGGCAGTCCAAACCACCACGTGCCCAGGTTCCAGAGAATGGCCGCGATCAGCAGCGCAAAGACCATGGAGAAACCGGTGCCGGAGCTCACCTGCAGGATCAGCTCGACCGGCAGCAGCGTGATGACGGCATAGGCCACGGTTCC
Organism: Acidobacteriota bacterium; assembly: GCA_021781495.1. Taxonomy (GTDB): domain Bacteria; phylum Acidobacteriota; class Terriglobia; order Terriglobales; family Acidobacteriaceae; genus Telmatobacter. The sequence goes on from JAJXWS010000014.1 coordinate 3,737, forward strand.
CGTGGAGAAGAGGACCCCGGCCAGGTTGCACAGCCCCGACCAGACGACGGCAAGGCCGGGCTCCATCGAGTGGGTATAGATGACGGTAGCAACGGCATTGGCCGTGTCGTGGAAGCCATTCACGAACTCGAAGCCGAGCGCGATGAGCAGCGCGGCGGCCAGCATGAAATAAGGCGAGTAGCTGGTGACGGCGGCGGAATCCAGGTCACGCGAAACATGAACCGCGATGTAGCTGAGGCCGCCGGTCAGGGCCAGCAGAAACGCCGCAATCGTGGTTGGGCTGGGCGCCTGGTTCATCTTCCGGTCGAGCAGGCTGGCTCGCTCGGGTAGAGCCTGTGCAACCGTTGCCATATCGGCCATCAGAGTGCCCCCATCGCGGCGGCACACGCAGCGCGGCGCACGGCACGCAGATTGTAGTCAGAAAAGAATTGGGGAACACGAAGGACGGGAGTTGCAGACGGAGCGCGACGAATGAGAAGTATGCCCGATAAAAAGGCTTGCATAAAACCCCAACAACCGCATGGCTGCACGGCTGTCTCTGCAGCGAACCTGGGGTAGATGTCGCTCTCCTGATTCTACACGGGACCGGCCGGGGTCCGCGAACTGAGTGCGCAGCAAAAATAACGGGAAGCGCCCGAAGGCCCTTCCCGGAAGGAGGACAACAAATCGACCAGAAGGAGCTATTACATGGTGGGCATCACGCCGGCCACCGGCTGATCCTGCGTCAGCAGCAGCGAGAATGCGGTTCCCGGAGGATTGCTGCTCGGGTTCGGATCCAGCGCAATCGCCGTGTAGATGTTGCCTGCCATCAGCGGAACACCCGTTGCGCCCGTGTCGATGGCCACCGCAGAGGGGTTTCCGGCTACCGTGACGCGTACCTCATACGCTCCTGCGGGAACCTGCAGGTACGGGGTGACCGTGCCGAACATGAAGTTTGTGAGCACCGGCTTCACCGGGTTGTTGGGGTCCGTCAGCGAGACGCCCGGTGCAGTCACGTACACGTCTACCGCGCCGGCGCTCGGCGAACCGTGTACCACGCGGAGCTTGCAGTTGCCACTGGTTGGCGCAGTCAGATCATCGTTTTCAATCGCCGCGGACAGGTTGGCCGGCGTGTTCAGCGCAAGAACCGTGTAGTACTGGTTCTTTGCCAGCGTCTGGCTCGCGCTGAGAACTGCGGTGGTGTCTTTGCCGGCCGCAAACACCTGCACCTTCTCATTCATGCCTGCAGGCACCTTGGTATAGCTGGCGGTGGCCGTTCCATAGGCGGCATTCTGCGCCGCAAAGGTGCTGCCCACCTTCACGTCCACGTTGGGAGCGCCCGGAGAAGCATGCACGAATTTCACATACGAGTAGCTGCTGGTGCCGCCGCAGCCGGTGAAGGCGAGCGCAGCCGCAGCTACGCCAAGAGAGAGCAAAGTTTTGAAGTGGGACTTCACGTGAGGTTGACCTCCTGAAAATGTTCACTGCACGCCATTCGATGCGCGCGTAGGGAGGTCAGGAAGCAACAGAATCAGCCGCCGATTTGACATGACCGACAAATCCCCAGAAATCTTCAGCGCAATCAAGAAACGCCGATTTCTCGGCGTCTCCACAAGAATCTGCGCTGCAGGCGGGGCATTTCTGAACGGGGCATGGCGCGCCGGGTGCTGGAGAAATTCCCTTTCTTCGCGTTCAGCGCCAGTCGTCGCGGGCGTTGGGCATACCTTCGTTCATCACGGAATCAAAGCCGGTGCTCTTCTTCACAAAGATTTCGCTGAAGGCGCGGTCCTGGCGCAGCAGGATGGCCTGCAGGCGAACCATCTCCAGCAGCGCGAGGAACATGGCCACCAGCGCGCGCTCTGAGCGGGTGTGGCTCAGCAGGCGGCGCAGGGCCACGGGCCTGTCCTCGGTGGCCAGCCGGCGGCCGAGGAACTGGATCATCTCGCCCACCGTCACCGTGTCTTCCTGTACGTTGAAGGTGGGCCGCTTGCGGGCGCGCTCCAGGATGTCGCGGAAGATGCGCACCAGGTCGACGGTATCAGCGGCAATCTCCGGCTCGGCGGCGGCATCATTCTTGAACTCGCGCACGCCGGGGTTGGTCCAGGTGGCGGCTTCCAGCATCTGCTTCTGCTGCAGCATCTGCGCGGCGTTCTTGAAGCGCTCATGCTCCAGCAGGCGCTCCACCAGCTCGCGGCGCGGGTCCTCAATGGCCTCATCGGGACCGCTGGGGGCGCGCGGCAACAGCATCTTGCTCTTGATGTGGATCAGCAGGGACGCGGTGTAGATGAACTCACCCGCCACATCCACATCGCCTGCCTTCAGCTGGTTCACGTAGGAGAGGAACTGCGCCGTGATCTTGGCGATGGGGATGTCGTAGATGTCGATGTCCTGCTTGCGGATCAGGTCGAGCAGCAGGTCCAGCGGCCCATCGTACACGTGCCCCACGGTCACGGAGAACGGTGACTCCTCGGGCGCTTCCTCGGGCTTGCGCGCGCGGGCGGCCGGTTTGGCCGCGGGCTTGTCTTCCGGCACGGGTTGCGGCGTCAGGACGAGCGGCGGCGCCTCAGCCTGCTCCGCGGCATGCTTGCCAGCGTCGGCGTGGCCTTTGGAATGCGCTTTGTTGTGCTCGTCGGTCAAGTCTCTGTCTCTCTTCAAGCTGCCGCGTAGCCCGCTATTCCCTGCCGGCCGGGGAGGTGAGCGTCATCTGCATGGCGGTGCGCACCTCTTGCATCGTCTGCTCAGCGCGCTGGCGGGCGCGGTTTGAGCCATCCTCGAGGATCTCGACGAGTTCGGACTCCTTGAAGCCGGCGCGCCGCTCCTGGATGGGATTGAGCACCTGCACCAGGCCATCCGCGGCCCAGCTCTTGCACTCAATGCATCCAATGCCGGCTGAGCGGCAACCATCATAGACCTTTGCGAGCGTCTCCGGAGTGGAAAAAACCTTGTGCAGATCGCCCACCGGGCACTTGTCGGGGTCGCCCTTGTCGGTGCGCCGCACGCGCGCCGGGTCCGTGACCATGGTCTTCAGCTTCTGGCGCACCACAGTCTCCGGATCGGTGATCTGGATGGTATTGCCGTAGCTCTTGGACATCTTGCGGCCGTCGGTGCCGGGCAGCTTCGGTGATGGCGTCAGCAGCACCTGCGGCTCGGGCAGCACATCGCGGCCGTTCAGCTTGTAGAACTGGTTGAAGCGCCGCGCCACCTCGCGCGTCAGCTCCACGTGCGCCGTCTGGTCGTGTCCCACGGGGACAAACTGCGGCTGATAAATCAGGATGTCCGACGCCATCAGCAGCGGATAGCCGAGGAAGCCGTAGTTTGAGAGGTCCTTGCCCGTCAGGTTCTCCTGCTGTTCCTTGTAGGTGGGCACGCGCTCCAGCCAGCCCAGCGGCGTAATCATGCCCAGCAGCAGGTTCAGCTCCGCGTGCTGCAGAACCTTGCTCTGCAAAAAGAGAACGCTGCGCGCGGGGTCAAGTCCGGCGGCCAGGTAGTCCAGCAGCACGTCCCGCGTGTTGGGCGTAATCTGCGAGGGGTCCGCATAGTCTGAGGTCAGCGCGTGCCAGTCGGCAATGAAGAAGTAGCAGTCGTACTGGTCCTGCAGCCGCACCCAGTTGGCCAGCGCTCCCATGTAGTTGCCAAGGTGGAGCTTGCCGGTGGGGCGCATGCCGCTCAGAACGCGCGGACGGGGCGAGGAGGATGTTTGTTCGGGCATGGTGCGTGTCAATTCCGGTGTGGTGCCAACAGGATGCTGCCGTCGCGGGGCGCAGGCCTCGACGCGGCTGGTTTCATTGTACCGGGCTGCTCCCGGTGCGGCGGGCCGTTAGACGTGCCGGAGCACGAAGTAGAAGGCTGCCAGCGACGGGCCCAGCAGCAGGCGCAGCACAAATCCGCCCACAAAGATCATCAGCAGATAGCTGACCCACATGCCCATGCGGTCATAGGCCTGCACGGCGTTGTAGGGCAGCATGTTGCGCAGAACATGGCTGCCGTCGAGCGGCGGAATGGGCAGCAGGTTGAAGAACATCAGCGACAGGTTGATCTGGATGGCCAGCACGCAGAGCAGCACGATGGCCTGGGTTCCCGAGGGCGCCTGCAGCGAGATGGCTCCGGCAAAGGTGGACATCACCACCAGGCGGCCGCCGGGTACGGCCACTGAGGTGACGATAAGCACCACCAGCGCGGCCAGCGCGATAACCAGGTTGGAGACCGGCCCGGCCAGCGTTACAAGATTTTCATCCCGCTTGATCTTGCGGAAGTTGCGGCTGATGACCGGCGTCGGCTTGGCCCAGCCCACGAGCATGCCGCCGAACATGCCCATCCCCAGGAACGGCCCGAAGATCATGAGCGCGGGAAAGATCAGCGTGCCGATGGGATCCACGTGGTAGATGGGGTTCAGCGTGATGCGCCCCTGCAGGCGGGCGGTCTGGTCGCCGAGCCGCGAGGCGGTCCATGCGTGCGCACACTCGTGAAAGCTGAGCGAGAAGATGAGCAGCACGAACTCAAAAACGGCAATGAGAAAAGCTGTGGCTTGCAAACCCAATACTCCAGGGACCCGAAAAGCTCAGGTTAGCATGCGCGGCTGGCGCCGGCCCTACTCGCGGTCTGCCGGGAAGGTGCCCACCACCTGCCCCGCGGCAACCGGCTGGCCCCCCAGCACAATGGCATGACTGCCGATGCGCGCCCCTGCGCCGATAACGGTGGGCGCAAGCGTCACCTGGTCAAAGTTGCCGGGCGCATGCGTGTGCGAGTAGATGCGGGCAAACGAACCGATCACCGAGCCCTTGCCGATGGTGATGCCGCCGCGGTCGTGGAGCACCGCTCCCTGGCGGACGGTGACGCCGTCGCCGATGGAGAGCTTGTAGCCGAAGGTGAAGTCCACGCCGTGGTGGATCTTTACGCCCATGCCCATGTGATCGAAGATGTGCCGGCCGAGCATGCAGCGGAAGCGTATGCCGAGCCAGTGGTTCAGCCCGATCGGCGAGCGGTCAAACATCTGCCAGAACCACAGCAGCGGCTTGCGAACGGCGTACATCTCCGGGTCGATGTCTGGAAAGTGCTCCGCTTCGAGCGTCACATTTTCGGGGTCGAGTGAGAGGCTCAGCACGTTGCCGGGCAGCTCGCTGGTGAGGCTCATGTTCATCTTGCCGCCGTGCGGGCGGCCCAGGTAGAGCTGGTAGAGCTGGTCGCGCACAATCTCCGCGCGGCGCTCCGGCGAGCGATGCCGCAGGAACTCCTCGTCGAGGAAACGAATCCATCGGCGATAGATCTCTTCGGCTTCCGGGGTGGGATGCGGCGCGCTGTTGGGTGTGTTTGCCATACGCACAGCACAATAAATCACCGGGCCCGCCCGCCGCGAGTGAGGGCTGTGTGTGCGCGGCGCCACCGGCGCGCCTGCCGCCCCGCGTTATTCTGGAGAGTCCGCGCGCCCGGCCGGTTGCCGGCGCGCAGAGAAAGCCGCGTGGTTCCACTTTTCCGCAGCCCGCTGAGGAAAAGCAGGAAGACCGCGCCGCGGGAAGAGAGTCCACTGCCGATGCCTGAAGAGACCGCCGCCCCATCGCCTGTTCCGCCCATTGCCACCATCGCCACGCTCGGCCAGCATGAGGGCCAGTCCGTCACCCTGCGCGGATGGCTCTACAACCTGCGCGAGAGCGGCAAGCTGCTCTTCCCCATCTTTCGCGACGGCACGGGAACCGTGCAGGGCGTGGCCCATGTGAAGAGCGTTGCGCCCGAGGTGTTTGAGGCGCTCAAGGGCCTCACCCAGGAGTCGTCGGTCATCGTCACCGGCAAGGTGCGCGCGGACAAGCGCGCTCCCGGCGGCTATGAGCTGGATGTGGAGAATGTGCAGGTGGTGCAGCGCGTGCCGGAGTCGGACCCCTATCCCATCACGCTGAAGGAGCACGGCGTCGACTTCCTCATGGAGCACCGGCACCTGTGGATCCGCTCGCCGCGCCAGTCCGCCATCCTGCGCATCCGCGCGGAGATCATGCGCGCCGCGCAGGAGTACTTTGACACCAACGGCTTCATCCGCACTGACCCGCCCATCCTTACCCCGGCGGCCTGCGAGGGCACCTCGACGCTCTTCCCGGTGGACTACTTCGGCGACCCGGCGTATCTCACCCAGAGTGGCCAGCTCTACATCGAGTCCACGGCGCTGGCGCTGGGCAAGGTGTACAGCTTCGGGCCCACCTTCCGCGCGGAGAAGTCGAAGACCCGCCGCCACCTGACCGAGTTCTGGATGATCGAGCCGGAGGTTGCCTACTGCGACCTGAACGGCCTGCTGGAGCTGGCCGAGAACTTCCTCTCGCACATCGTGCAGAGCGTGCTTAAGAATCGCGCCGCGGAGTTGCAGACCATTGGCCGCGACGCGGCAAAGCTGGAAAAGATTCTGCCGCCGTTCCCGCGCCTGCGCTACGACGAGGCGGCGGCAATGCTGAACGAGGCCCACCGCAAGGGCGAACTGGAGCAGCCCTTCCAGTACGGCAACGACTTTGGCTCGCCGGACGAGACCTGGCTCAGTTCGCAGTTTGACCGCCCCGTGATGGTGCATCGCTACCCGGCAGACGTGAAGGCGTTCTATATGGAGCCGGACCCGGAGGACGCGCGCTTTGCGCTGTGCGTCGACGTGCTGGCCCCGGAGGGCTACGGCGAGGTAATCGGCGGCTCGCAGCGCGTCTCCAGCTATGAGCTGCTGAAGAGCCGCATCGAGCACCACAAGCTGCCGCTGGAGGCCTTCCAGTGGTATCTCGATCTGCGCCGCTACGGCTCCGTGCCGCATGCCGGCTTTGGCATGGGGATTGAGCGCGTGGTGGCGTGGGTCTGCGGGCTGGAGCACGTGCGTGAGACCATTCCCTTTGCGCGCACCCTGCACCGGATTTATCCGTAACCAGGAATCCCGGCCGGGCCGGCGGCAATCCAACGGTTGCAGCCATTTTTCCCCACAGGAGTTCCCGGATGACACTGAGTCTGACGGAAGTGAATGCGTTGAAGCGGCCGCCGGCGGTGGAGGGCGTTCTGCCGGTGATCCACGAGCGCTGGAGCCCGCGCGCCTTCAGCGACCGCGAGGTAAGCAGCGCCGACCTGCACCGCATCTTTGAGGCAGCCCGCTGGGCTCCCTCCTCGAACAACGAGCAGCCATGGCGCTTTCTGGTGGGCCTGCGCAACACGCAGACGCACAGTAGTATCGCCGCGGCGCTCGCGGGCTACAACCACGACTGGGCGCCGAAGGCCCCGGTGCTGATTCTGGGCATGACGCGCAGCCGCACGGTGCGCCGCGATGCTCCCAACGCCTACGCGCTCTATGACCTGGGCGCGGCCATGGCCATGCTGGTGCTGCAGGCGCAGGCCCTGGGGCTGGCAACGCACCAGATGGGCGGCTTTGCCCACGCGGCCATACGCCAGTCGCTGGGGATTCCCGAGCTCTGGGTCTTCGGCTCCGTCACGGCGCTCGGCTACCAGGCCGAACCGGCGGCCTTGGCCAGCGAGGAGATGATTGCCCGCGAGGTGGCTCCCCGCACCCGCAAGCCGCTCAGTGAGCTGGCCTTCACTGCTTGGGAGGAGCCCGCAACCCTCGGCGGGTAACCGGAAAGCGAGTAACAAGCTGAATCCCCCGGCCCGCGCGGCGCGGCGGTTTCCACCGGCGTTCACGGTAGAGTGAAGGCTGGGGGCACGTATGGTCACACAGGCACGGCCGGCAAGAGCGCTTCGCAGGCAGGCTCCGGTACGGCGGCCGCGCCACCGGTACACGCCCTCCCGGCGCAGCCGGATACGCTGGCGCGGGCGCCTGGTGATTGCCGCGGCGGTGGTGTCGCTGGCGTTGATCGGCTGGGCCGTGCTCGCCCGCCAGTTCGCCCCGGTCTCCAACACAGGCCGCACGCGCTTTGACGCCATCATCGTGCTCGGTTATCCCGCCGATGCCGACGGCAATCCCACGCCGGAGCTGCTCGCCCGCGTCACGGAGGGCGTGCGCGAATACGAGCGCGAAGTGGCCCCGCGGCTCATCTTTACCGGCGGCGCGGGCCGCAACGGGTTCGTGCAGGCGCAGGTGATGGCGCGCACGGCCGAGGCGCAGGGCATTCCCGCATCGGCCATCCTGGAAGAGCCGCAGGCCAGCGACACCATCCACAACGCCTGCTACTCGGTGCGCATTCTGCGGGCGCACGGCTGGAGCTCGGCCGAGGTCGTCTCCAGCGCCAGCCATCTGCCCCGGGCCGGGCTCATCTTTGACCGGTTTCCGCTGCAGTGGCGCACGCATGCGGCGCCTCCGCAGCAGCCCCGGTCGGCGGCCTACACCGCCGCCGTGGCCGCGCTGGAGACGCTGAAGACCCTGCGCTACCTGGCCTACGCCCAGTGGGGCGAGCGCTGCCAGCCGTAAAAGGTCGCGCGCGCGCGTTGTCCGGCCATGGCGTGGTCCTGTAAGCTGAGTGGTGATGCGTCTTCCAGTAAGCTTTTCTGCCGCTTTTGCCGCCGTAGCGGCTCTGGCCCTGATGGGTGCGCCGCGCGCGCATGCCCAGAACCAGAGCACCACCGCCTCCCGTACCTCGGGCACGGGCACGTACATTGCCATCGATCCGCTGGCCGGTGTGCACTATGACAACCGTTACGACCTCTCGGTTGGCATGGCGTATGCCCACATCAAGGCCGGTCCCACCCTGCTGCAGGGCGCCAACCTCGGCGGCGTGGACGTGGACGGCTCCTACTGGCTCAGCAAGCACTGGGGCGCGGAAGGCACGTTCCGCGGCTACCTGGGCACCAGCGGCGCCGCTCCCAACCCCTACAACATCAGCGGACCGTTCATCAGCGAGTACTTTTTCGCGGCCGGTCCGGAGTGGCTGGGCCCGCACAACAAGCACGGCGCGCTGATCGCGCATGCCATGGTGGGCGGCGTGAAGGGCATCTTTCAGCACGACCTGCGCGGTCAGTCGCCTTCCGTCGTGGGCTTCTACAACGACCAGCTGGCCCCGGCGGCGATTATCGGCGGACACATTGATCTGAATCGCTCCGCGCGCTGGGTCTTCCGCATCACGCCGGATGCGCTGGTTACGCGCTACGGCATCAACTACGGCAGCAAGATTACGCAGACCGATGTGAACTTCGCCATCTCGGTCGGCGTGGATTATCGCTTCAAAAAGAAGCGCTGAAGCAGCCCGCCCGCCGGCCAGCGGCAGGCAGAGGGAACGCGAAACCGGGATTCGCGGCGACGGAACAGGGTCGCCGGAGTCCCGGTTTTTCTGTGTCTGCAAGGGCATCCGCGCAGCGGAAAATTGACAGGCTGCGACTGTCCTGTGCGTGTGGTATTCTCCACCGTTCGGGGATGGCTGTGGAAAAGTGTCACCGGCAAAAATGCTGTACCGGATAGCGGCACCGGAGGTCGAGAGCCGCTGGAACGGACTGGTAACCCCAGGAAGACAGGGAGCACACACATGAAGGACACATTGGGAGTTCTGCTTGCGGGAGGAGCCGGCGAGCGGCTTTTCCCACTGACCCGCGATCGCGCCAAGCCGGCTGTGCCCTTTGGCGGGCACTATCGAATCATCGACATTACCCTTTCAAACTGCATTAATTCGGGACTGCGCAAGGTCTACATCATGACGCAGTACAAGGCGCTCTCGCTGAACCGCCACATCCGCGAAGGCTGGACAGGCACCGTGGCCACCGAGCTGGGCGAGTTCATTGAGATGCTGCCGCCGATGCAGCGCACCGGCGCCAACTGGTACATGGGCACCGCCGACGCCGTGTATCAGAACATCTACTCCATCGGCAGCGAGCAGCCAAAGCACATCATCATCCTCAGCGGCGACCACATCTACAAGATGAACTACGCGCGGATGCTGGAGCACCACAAGGAAACCAAGGCTGAAATCACCCTGGCCACGCTGCCCATTCCGCCCGATGAGGTCTCGCGCTTCGGCGTGGTGGAGGTCGGCCAGTCCGGCGAGATCATGGGCTTCCAGGAGAAGCCGGCTTCCACCAGCTTCCGCTCGCCCTTCAACCCCAACTCCGTGGATGCCTCCATGGGCATTTACATCTTCAACACTGAGGTGCTGCTGCGCGCGCTCATCGCTGACGCCGAGGATCCCAACTCCAAGCACGACTTTGGCCACAACATCCTGCCCAACCTGCTCGGCAAGAAGAAGATGATGGCCTACAGCTTTGTGGACGAGAACAAGCAGCAGGCGCTTTACTGGCGCGACGTGGGAACGCTCGACTCCTACTACGACGCGAACATGGATCTCTGCTCGGTGTCGCCGGTCTTCAACCTGTATGACAAGGGCTGGCCCATCCGCACGCGCGTGCGGCAGTATCCGCCCGCCAAGTTCGTCTTTGGCGAGCCGGGCCGTACCGGCATGGCCATGAACTCCATCATCACCGCCGGCGTCATCATCTCCGGCGCGTCGGTGTCAAACTCCGTGCTGTCGCAGGATGTGCGCGTCAACTCGTACTCAGACGTGGACTCGAGCATCATCTTCTCGCATGTCAACATCGGGCGGCACTGCCGGATCCGGCGCGCCATCATCGACCGCGACGTGCACATTCCGGAGGGCACGGTCATCGGCTATGACCCGGTGGAGGACAAGCGCCGGTACTTCGTCACGCCGTCCGGGCTGACGATTGTCACCCGCGACGTGTCGCTGTTTGAGAACCCGGTGGACCCGGAGTTCCTCGAGCGGTACTGATCCGTGGGCGCACTGGGTGGGAAACCATAACCCCGCCCGGTCGAGTCCCAGGCAAACGGTTGCCCCACCCTTGTCCTTCGCGCCAGCGAAGGGCAGGGAGGGAGCATACCTCCCTTGGCTACACCCCATCCCTTCCAACCCATGTTCACTTGATCAAGTGTCCTCTTGAGCGAGCGCAGCGAGTGGAAAGATCCGCGGTTGGTTTTCGCCGGATCGCCGGGAAAGGCGAATATAAGGCGAAACCGACTTCGTAATTTTTCGCACGATTTTCTGTGGAAAACAAAATTTTCAGGGGGGGGTGGGGGTACCCCCTAGCTGCCAGCTTTTAGCCGTTAGCTTCTAGCTCGGTGGTGGCCGTTGGTTCGACATAGTTCAAGGTTAGCGAATTGTGTGAAAATACTTCGCACGTTGGGATGCGGGAATTTTCTGTTTGTTTTCAATAAGTTGGAGGGTGGCTGGGGATTTGGGGTGTTGACAGGGGGTTACCGCTGCCTTGGTTCGTGCCTGCCCACCCATGTCGTCCGCTGGAGCGGACGCCATGCATGGGGCACCCGATTTCGTGGTCCTGCATACGTCCTCCCAGGTCTCAGAAGCGAGACCTGGGGCACCCGGCACCCGGCCTGGGGCACCCGGCTCCCACCCTGTCCCCCTCGCTGGCGCGAAGGGACAAGGGTGGGGCAACCGCGAATGTCGGGAATGACGCACCCGGTCCCTCGGCTTTCTTGACCCGGAACGGCAACCTGGCGCAAGATTTAGGCTCCAGGTCTCGAAGTCGAAGAAGGGCTTTCTGGGATGAGCGTAGAGAGGATGGATGTCCTCCGCGGCGTTTTGCGGGATGGCGACTTCAGCTGCAAGTGCACGGTGAAGCTTTTAACCACGCTCACGGCGGGGCAGGCGGGCAATGCCGTCCGCACCCGGCTTGAGATTGCGTCGGTGGAGCAGACGCCGCCCGATGGGCTTTACCGGCTGAACGTGCTCGGACGCATCTTCAAGGTCCGATACGAGAGCGGCGTATGGCCAACCCTGCACCTCTAGCCAGTGCCAGGTGAGCATCTCCGCAGACCCCGCTCTGAGGCCGTCTCGGGCCCGGGCGGAACCCTGCCTGACCGGCCACGGAACAAATCCAGCAAATTCTTCGTAATGCCCCCATATGCAATGCGCAGGTACATTAAGCTGGAGCGTGTTGGGGCTGGGGGTGCCGCCCGGAGCAGTACGGCGGAGGGAACAGCTCAGCGAGACGGGCGCTCCGTTGCCGCCGGGGAGAGGTAATCCGGCCAGCGTGGCGGGTGTCGTGCCCGGGACTCGCATGGTGCGCGGGGAGGTGAGACCGCTGGAGATCGACTGGTCCCAAGTCGTCCGCCGCTGCATGGACGGCGATTCCGGCGCGTGGGCTGAACTGGTCCGTACGCACCATCGGCGTGTCTATGCGCTCTGCTACCGCTTTACGGGCAACGCGGCCGATGCCGAGGATCTGACCCAGGACGTCTTCCTCAAGATCTATTCCAACCTGGCCAGCTTTGACGGAGCGCGCGGCAGCCTGCAGGTGTGGATCACGACCATGACGCGCAACCTGCTGGTGGACAACTTCCGCCGGACGCGCAACCTGCGCGCCACTGATTCGCTGGATGAGGGGTGGGATGCCACCGACGAGCTGCGGCCGGTGGACCGGTTGATGTCGGGCGGCCCCTCGCCGCACGAGGCAGCAGCGCAGAAGGAAGTAGCGCGGATGGTGCAGAGCGCGCTCACCCGCGTCTCCGCCGAGCTGCGCGAGGCCGTCATTCTGCGCGACCTGCAGGACATGGATTACAAGGAGATTGCCCAGGTGCTGGGCATCCCCGAGGGGACCGTAAAGTCCCGCATCAGCAGAGGGCGCGCGGAACTGGCGCGGCTGCTGGAGCGTAATAAACGAGAGGTGATGTAATGGCAGACCGAGTGCACATTCCGAATTCCCCGGCATGCGGGCAGTGGGAAACACTGCTGGCCGATGCGCTGGACGGGCTGCTGACGCCGGAAGAGGAAGCAGTCTTCACGCAGCACATGGCAGTGTGCCCGGCGTGTACGGCATTGTTTGAGGAGTCGCGGCGAGGGCGCGAGTGGATGGAGTTCCTCTCGCCCGAGCCGGAGGTTCCCGAGGGGTTGCTGGACCGGATTCTGGCCCAGACCGGCCCGGGCAAGGCGGCGAACGCGGGGCTGGTGACCAGCGCGGGCAACGTGCTCCCCATGCCTCCCGCGTGGCAGCGCCCCGGCGTCGTGGGCTGGATCCATCGCTTTGCCGAGCCGCGCCTGATGATGACGGCGGCAATGGCCTTCTTCTCCATTGCACTGACTTTGAACTTGACCGGGGTACAGTTGTCGGACCTGAAGCTCGCGAACCTGCGGCCCAGCGCGGTCCGCTCGTTCATGGAGCGCCGGCTCACGATGGCCTCGACCCCGATCATTCGCTACTACGACCACCTTCGCCTGGTATACGAAGTCGAAACGCGGATGCGGGAGCTGCGCCGCACCACGCAAGGCGAGGGCAACGACAACCAGCAGCCGAACGACGCCCAGCCGGCAGCGCCCGGGGAATCGAAACAGAACCTCGACCGCAAAGACGGAGGATCTCGCGTGGATCCGCCGCAGCAGTCGGGGACCCCGGCGTTGAAAGATTCCTCCGATTACGTGGAGGCATCCCTTACACTTCAGGACCGGCAAGCGCAGTCTGGACAGGGGAAGCATGTTCGCGCGGAATTTGCGTGGGCAGCTGGGGGCTCTGACGTAACGGAGGGGCCACAGGCGGGCGCACGGGTTTCCAGCGGGAACGCTGATTCTGTACAGAACGGCTCCGCAACAGGAAGTTGGGAAAGGAGCACAGTATGGACTGCGTAAATCATGCTGGAGTGACGGCAACAGCGTATTGCCAGAACTGCGGCAAAGCCATGTGCGCTGCGTGCGTTCGCACCGCGCCAGGAGGGCAGGTGCTCTGCGAGCCGTGCTTTATGGCCTGGCAGCGGATGCAACAGCCGTTCGTGGCGCCTCCGGCCGGCGTGCCCAGCCCGGCGGCTGCCGCTGTGCTGGGGCTGATTCCCGGCGTCGGCGCGATGTATAACGGCCAGTTCTTCAAGGGCCTCATCCATGTGGTGATCTTCGCGATGCTGGTGACCATCTCGGGCCAGTACGCGATCTTCGGGATCTTCATAGCGGCGTGGATTCTGTACCAGTCGTTTGAGGCCTATCACACGGCCATCGCGCGGCGCGACGGACTGCCGCTCCCCGATCCGCTGGGGCTGAATGAAGTGGGCAACTGGCTGAACCTCGGAATGCACTCGCGGCCGCCGTATCCGGGCCAGCCCGGCGCAGGACCAATGCCCGGACCAGCGCCCGGAACTGCTCCCGGCTCTGCGCCCGGATTTGTCTCCGGAGCCGCTCCCGGTCCCGTGCCGCCGCCGTATGAAGCAGCCGGATACCAGCAGCCTCCGTATCAGCCTCCGTATCAGGCGCCCTATCAGGCCCCATATCCGCCGATGGGCGTTGAGGTTGAGCCTCCTCCCGTGCCGCCCGTCTACTGGAAGCGCAAGGAGCCAATCGGTGCGGTCATTCTCATCGGCTTCGGGCTGATTCTGCTCATGAACCAGATGGGCTTCGTAACCGCGCGCATCGTGCACTTCCTGTGGCCGCTGATCTTTATCGGCCTGGGCGCGTGGCTGATCGTTCGCCGCGTTGGAGACACGAAGGGAGGCCCGCAATGAACCGCTACATTCTCATCCGCCGACTCAGAGGGCCAGCCATTCTGCTGCTCATCGGGATTATTGCGTTGCTGCACCAGGTGAACCTGGCCCACTGGGGACTGTTTGTTCCGCTGCTCCTGATTCTGATTGGCGTGCTGAAGCTGGCCGAGAGGGCTGCCCTGGCCACGGCAAGCGATATTCCGCAGTACCCCGGCTATCCCGGCGGATATCCGGGCTACCCATACGCGGGTGGCGCTCCGCAGGCACCGGCGCCGACGGGTACCTCCATCGTGCCCGCGCCGCCGCAGACTCCGGATGAGGGAATGAAGGGAGGAGAGCTATGAGCAGCGTGCCTCCATCCACACCTCCGGGCGGGATGCCGCCCCCGTATGATCCGCGAACGCAGTGGCGGGTCTACCAGGATCAGCAGAAAGCCGCGTGGCGCTCGCAGCGCGATGCGTGGAAGGCGCAGCAGAAGGCATGGCGGGCGCGCGCCGAGGAGATGCGCGGGCCGCGAGTGTCCTCCGTGGTGGGCCCCATCATTCTCATCGCGGCCGGCGTCGTGGGATTGCTGCTCTACAGCGGCCGCATCTCTCCGGGAACCTTCTGGGGCTGGTACGGGCACTGGTGGCCGCTGCTGCTCATCCTTGCCGGGCTGGCGCTGCTGGGCGAGTGGGCGCTGGACCTGCGGCGCACCACGCCGGTGCGGCGCAGCTCAGGCTTTGTGGGCATCCTGATTCTGCTGGCCGTGGTCGGCCTCGCCGCGTCCAACTGGAACAGCGTCTGGGGTCCGATGCGCGCGCAGTGGGGCGACCAGGACGACAACTTCTTCAACATGCTCGGCCTGCCCGAGCATGACCTGGACCAGCCGGCAATCAGCATGCCGATTCCGGCCAGCGCCACCGTGCAGATTGAGAACCCGCGTGGAGACGTAAGCATAGCGGCCGGCGACGGAACGGAGATGCAGGTGCAGGCGCATGAGATTGCCTTTGCCAGCTCGGACGACGATGCAAAGAAGATCTTCGATGCCGAGGCCGTCCATGCCACCGTAACCGGGAACGCCGTGCTGGTAAAGACCGACGGCAACAGCAGCGGCCGCGTTGACCTGACCATCACCGTGCCAAAGACGGTGGCGGCAACGGTCAACTCCGGCCATGGCACGGTAACGGTAGCCGGGCTGGGCGCGGGCGCAAACGTCACCTCGTCGCACGGCGATGTCCATCTGAACTCCATCCAGGGATCGGTGCAGGTGCATTTCTCCAGCAATCGCGGCGACTTCTCCGCGCACCAGATTGACGGCGACCTGACCGCCGACGGCAACTGCAACGACGTCACCTTCTCTGAGATCAAGGGCAAGGTCACAATGAACGGCGAGATCTTCGGCGACGTTCACATGGAGATGATCGGCGGGCCGCTGCACGTGCACACGTCGGTGACGGAGCTGGAAGTGGCCTCGCTGCCGGGCGATCTCACCCTCAACTCGGACGATCTGCGGGTCACGCAGGGCAAGGGCCTGGTGCGCGTGGTAACGCATGCCAAGGACGTGGACCTGAGCCAGATCGCGGGCGACACCTACGTGGAAGACCGCGACGGCCGTATCGCCGTGGCTCCGGCGGGCAGCTTTGCGGTGGAGGCCAAGAACCGCAAGGGCGACGTGGAGGTGACGCTGCCGCCCAATGCGCAGGTAAACGTGGAAGGCAACGCGCGCAACGGAGACATTGTGACGGACTTTCCGCTGTCGGTAACGGGAGCGGAGAACAAGACCGTGAGCGGCCGCATCGGCGCCGGTGGACCCCGCGTGTATGTGAGCGCGGAGAACGGCGATGTACGCATCAAGCGCGGCTCGGACGTGGGCAGCCTTCCGCCCTTGCCGCCCGTTCCGCCGCAACCCAACGCGCCGCATCTGAAGGCGCCCAGGGGAACGCCAACCCAGCCGGTAACGCAATAGGCAACAGCCTGCAACAAAAACGAGGCGCGGAGGGGTCCCCTTCCGCGCCTTATTCGTTGTAAGCTCCTGTGGCGGGGGCTGGTGCACGGCATGGAGACGCCAATCAGCGTAATCACGGTGGAGCGGGAGTACGGATCGCGGGGCGGCGAGTTCGCCCACGAGCTGGCGGCCACGCTGGGCTGGCGGCTGCTGGACGCCGAGCTGGTGACAGGCGCGGCGAAGGCGGCCGGGGTCGATCCGGAGATGGCCCGGCAGTTCGACGAGCGGCTGGACCCGTGGTACTACCGCTACGGCAAGGTCTTCTGGCAGGAGTCGGTGTACCCGATGACGGGGCTGTCGGAGGCGCAGGTATTCGACTCCGAGCGGATGCTGTCGCTGATGCGGCAGCAGATTGTGCAGGCGGCCAGCGAGGGCCACTGCGTGCTGGTGGGGCGCGGGTCAGCGTGCGCGCTGGGCCAGCAGCCGGGGTGCTTTCACGTCTTTGTGTATGCCACCGCCAGGGCCAAGCGCAGGTGGTTTGCGCAGACGTTTCCCAAGCAGGCAGAGCAGGCTGACCAGTTGCTCGCGGCCTTCGACAAGCGCCGCGCGGCCGTCATTCGCCAGTTTTATCAGCAGGACTGGTGCGCGCGCGGGCTGTATCACCTGCTGCTGAACTCTGAGATGGGCATGCAGGCCATGATCGCCGCAACCCGCGGAGCGGCAGGGCTCCAGGACTGTTAGACCGGCACGCGCTCCACGCGCGGACCGATCCGGGTAAAGACCTCCCACGGAATGGTGCCCGAGGCCTCCGCGTGGTCAAAGGCAGAGATGGTCTGGTCGCCCTGCGTGCCCAGAACCACCACCTCATCGCCGGACTCCACGCCGGGAATCTCCGTAACGTCCACGACGCACTGGTCCATGCTGATCCGCCCCACCAGCGGCGCCCGCTGCCCGCGTACCAACAGGCTTAGGTGATTGCCCAGGCCTCGCGCCAGGCCGTCCGCATAGCCCACGGCCAGCAGCGCCACGCGCATCGGCTCCGTGGCAACAAACGTGCCGTTGTAGCCCACCACCGCGCCGGCGGAAATGGAGCGCACGCCCACCACGCGAGTCTTCCACGCAAGCACCGGGCGCAGCTGCTGGCGGGCCGCGTGCAGCGTGGGCGGCTCCTCCGGCTGGAACGCCGGGTCGTACTTTGGCGGAAGCCCATAAAGCGCAAGGCCGGGGCGGATGAGCGCCTGCATGCCGCGCTCTGCCGCCAGCGCGGCAATAGCCGCCGCATCGCCCGCCAGCAGCGCGGCGGAGTTGCCCACGTTCAGCCACTCGGCCTGCAGCCCCGCGTCATGGATGCGGTCAAGCGCCTGGTGCGTGAGGCCGAGCTGGGCCTGCGTCACGCGGCCATCGGCCTCGTCCGCGGCAAACAGATGGGTCATCACGCCCTCCAGCCGGAGCGGCGAGCTGGCGTTGAACCGGGCAAGAATCGCAGCAAGGTCGGCGGGTTGAACACCCTGGCGGCTCATGCCCGTGTCGAGCTCAAGATGCACGGGCAGCGCCTGCGCGCCGGATGCGCGCGCGGCAGCCTCCAGCTCGTCCAGATGCCACGGCTCCCACACAACCGGCGTGAGCCGGTGGCGAAGGACGTCCGCAGCCTGGCCGGGGAAGACGCCGCCGATAACAAGAATGCGAGTCTGCGGACAGACAGCGCGGGCGGCCACGCCCTCTTCCACGCTGGTAACGCCCAGCCACTGCGCGCCGCCGCGCACCACGGCTGGAGCGCAAAGGCTGAGCGAGTGGCCGTAGGCATCGGCCTTCACAATGGCGAGCAGCTGCGCGTGCGGAGCCGCAAGCGCGGCCAGAAAACGAGTGTTGTCCTCAAGGGCGCGGGTATTGATTTCAACCCAGCAGGGGCGAGTTGGCATCGGGCTGTCCAATCCCCAGTGTAGGGCATTCCTGCGGGAGCACGGCCCTAATCGTGGAACTGCGCCAGCTGCTCCGGCGTGGGCGCGGGAGTAAAGCGGCTCACTACAATCATGGCAAGCACAGCCACAAACAGCGCGGGAAAGATGGCGTCGCGCTGGGCCAGCAGCGGCGGAAACAGCGCCTTCACGCCGGGCGCATCCCAGGCAAGCGTGACAACGGTGCCCGCCCCGATAGCGGCAACCGCGCCCCATGCCGTAACGCGCCGCGAGTAGAAGGCTGCAAGCACCACGGGCGTGAGCGCGGCAGAGTAGATGGTGTACGCCCACAGCATCTTCTCCAGAATGCTCTCCGCATAGACGGCCTGATAAAGCGCCCAGCAGCCAAGCAGAACCACGGCCAGCCGCGAGACGATGAGGACGCGCTTGTTGGAGGCACCCGGCGCAACGTAGCGCACGAAGACGTCGTGAATGAGATTCGTCGCCGGCGAAAACAGGTAGTTCGACGCCGTGGAGATGACCTTGGCAAAAACGGCGCCCAGCAGAAGCGCGCCCATCAGCGCCGGCAGGCCATGGCGCGCGGTGTACGGAATGATCTCGCGCGGATGAAGAGCGACCTCTCCCGTCGGATAGAGAGCGCGGCCAAAGACGGCGATGGCCACAATGAGCGTCTCCAGAAGCAGCGTGCCGGCAATCCAGCCGATCACGGAGACGCGCGCATCGCGCTCGGACTTGGCCGAGAAGAACTTCTGGTACATGACCTGGTTGCCGAGCATCAGCAACAGCGTCGGCACCAGGAACTCCAGCGCGCGCACCAGCCCCATGCCGGCAGACTGCTGCACGCCCTGCGCGTTCAGCGCGAAGTTGCCGAAGAGCTGGAAGTACTGGGGCGGAAGCGCTGCGTGCAGGCCAGTCCAGCCTCCCGCCTGATAGTAGAGATACGGCGTGGCCAGGATGCAGATCACGGTAACGAGCGACCCGATGGCCGCATCCATATAGGCCACTGAGGACATGCCCGCCAGCGCCGTGGTGACGATGACAAACGCCGCGATGATGAAGGTGCCCAGCTGCGAGGTCACTTCGTCGGGAAAGATAAGATGCAGCACGTCGCCGCCGCCCTTGAACTGATAGCTGGTGATGCCCACGTAGGCAAACAGGATGGCGAAGGTTCCCAGCACGCGCGCGGCCTGGTTGTAGCGCGCTTCCAGCAGGTCGGGCAGGGTGAACTGAGCAAACTTGCGGGCTCGCGGCGCAATAAAGTAGATGAGCAGCAGACCGAGCCAGCCGCCCGCGGGCTGCCACAGGGCGGCAAAGCCGTTGCGATAGGCGTTCTCAGCCCCGGCAAACAGCGAGCCGGCGCCGATCCACGAGGTGAGCAGCGTCAGCACCAGGACCACCGCCGGCAGTGAGCGCCCGGCCACAAGGTAGTCGGCCTTGGTCTTCACGCGCGTGGTGCGATAGAGCGCAACGGCAAGCAGGGCCACAACAATGATAGCCAGAACAAAAACATACAGTTGGGACATCCGCGTGGCTCCTCGACGGTGCTGGAGAGACTGGAAGCAGTGTATCGGAAAAGCGGCACAGGCCGGGCCGCCATTGACCCTGCGGAGCACTGTTGCTAGACTGTAAATGCGGGGTGGAGCAGCCCGGTAGCTCGTTGGGCTCATAACCCAAAGGTCGCTGGTTCAAATCCAGCCCCCGCAACCAAATCTTTCAATCACTTACAAGATTTGATCGCTCCCGGCAAGTCCCCGTTATCCCCCAATAGGAATGGCTGCAATTTACTGTAGCGTCGCAGATGCCTGTCTTGTGGCAGAGTTCTGCGAGTTGGGGCCAAATACCAGCCCTACAACCTGGCTGTTTGCTTGGCGTTTGGTTTCCGTCATGGCCCGCCCGTAGACATTCATCGTCGTCTGGATCGAAGCGTGACGCATTAGTTCCTGTTGCACCTTCATTGGAGCACCCGTCTCGTCGAGCCAGGAGCGGTAGGTGTGGCGGAAAGTGTGCCACCCAATGTCCTCTCCCAGTTTGGCGAGTTTTGCAGCTCGCTTGATCTGCGACTTCTGCAAGCTCTCCTGGTGGTAGGGTCTTCCAGTGACAGGGTTGGCAAAAACCCAATCTTCATCTCTCGGAAAGATTGAAGCGGAACGCCACTGCATCAGCGCCTCTGCCAGACGGGCATCAAGCGGAACATCGTCTCTTGAGTATTCCGTCTTCACGTCGTCCACCCTTCCACCCACCACGCTTCTCTGGACCAAAACGGAGCGCTGCTCGAAATTGAAATCGCCCCATTGCAAGCCCAGAATCTCGCTTACGCGAAGGCCCAGGCACTGCGCTACCAACACCATCGTTCGGTAAGGTTCGCCCAAATGCTTGAGCAGTTCAAAGAACTCGTCCACGTCGAGAACCCGTGGCCGCTTGAGCCGCTTGCTTCCATTCTTCACGCGCACCAGAGAGACAGGGTTCTTGCCGAGTTCGATAATGCCCCACCGCTCCGCACACTTGAAGACCAGGTGCATGATTCCCCGTACATGAGTCTTTGACTTTGGGGCCAGCGGCAAATCGCGCAACCACTGTTCCATCGCCATCGGCTTCAGCTTATCCACGGGGTGTTCTCCCCAACGTGGGCGGATGTGGACTCGGATGTTCGACAAGTGCGATTTCCGAGTCGAGTAACGCTCCGAGAGTTCCTGCTCGATATACCGGTCGAGCAAGGCTCCAAAAGACACCGCCTCCACTTCCGCGCGTGGAGATTCTTCGTTGAGTCGAAGAAGAAGAGCTTGCGTGGCTTTCCGTGCTTGGGTCTCCGTTGTGAGCACACCGCGATCACCAAGGATCACGCTTTGCCGTTTACGCTTCCCCTGAGAATCCGTTTCGTAATAGCGGAACTCCCACACGTCCGGTCCGCGCTCGCGCTTCCTCAACCGCAGACTTCCATATTGATACCGTGTCCGAACTAGCAAGGGTTGATCTCCTCTCTGGTTACGGGCACGAGTGGCTACTTTCAGCCTACTGTGCCTGGTCGTCGTCGTCGAGTGGTTCGATCCTCGTGCCGGATCGATACAGATCGGACGCCCGGAAGCGCCACAGCTTGCCGACACGGACGCCGTGAACGATTCCATTTCGTGCGTACCGCTGAAGTGTTTTTGGGTGAACTTGAATGATGGCTGCTGCCCGATCACTGTCCAGCAGCGGTTCGAATGAAATGGGAGAATGAGGGGAATCGAACATGGTTCGCACGCTCCTTACCACCACAATGTGTGGGGCCAAGGAGCACTGTCAACCCACCGCTTGGGGCGGATTTTCATTCTCATCGATGCGGCGCGCGAAGCAAAAGCGAACGGTTGGGTACAGTAAGTGCATAGAGGTGCACCATTGTCATTCTTTGGCACTCATTGTCCTCGTGGATTTTCGATCTCACAAAAACGAAATTAGTTTCGGACCTCTATTCCACTAGACAAATCCCGCTGGCATTCCCCGGATTGCAGCAGCATAGCCGAGGCGCGGGCGGTGTCAAGGGCGGCTGCGCCGCCGCTCACGCGGTCGTGACCCTTGACCCCGCCCTCTCCGCCTCGGCACACAATCCTAATATCCGGGGAATGTCAGTTTCTTTCGTGCCGCACCCGTCATGATTCAACGCCGACTCGGGAGGCGCGTCCTTTCCAAACGTCGAGAAAGTCTTGAGAACAGGTTTGCAGCTTTTCCCTCAGGCCGGGTACGGAGAATCGCTCCTCCTGGACTTCAAGCACGTGGAGGATGACATTATGAGCGGTGACCAACACGGAGTCAGCCTCTCTTCTCTGAGCCGTGGGAACGAAGGTAAACCCACCGCCGTCAAGTGGAGCAAGCCGCGATGTGAGAGATGCGACGTTGCTGTGAGCGTGAATTAGTGGGGTGTAATAGGCGGGAACGATCAATGTCCCGAGCCCGCCGCTACGCTCTGCCATCGTGGCGAAATCCAGCTTGCTCCACGTGTGATTCAACCTCTTCGTTCCACATTTCCTGCAATCCGTAATCATGAAGCGATTCTTGACCCTCTGGAATCGCTCTTCGACCTACCCCGTAGCCATTCGAACAAAGCAGAAAAACCTCAGAGAAATCCTCACAACAGAGTCTTCCATAACCGAATACAAATTTCTCGATGGGTTCGCTGCGCGTCAGGGTACGCAGGAATGCAGTATCCAGCGCCTCCCGCAGGTGGGGGTATCGCTCAAGGAACATACGATGACGCGCCTCGAAATCTTGCCACTCTGCGGGAATCCCAGCGATGAACGAGTATCCCTGCGTGTCCGCCATCAGATCACCATGCTCCCATTTCAGTCAGCCTCACCGTGCAACCGAAGTTGTCAGTGCATTGGCTTCAGGCTCTCTTAACCAAACGGAGCCTGTGGAGTATAAAGGTTCCCCGGGCGGCGTTGAGAAACGCGAGAAAAAGAAGAATAGTGATAACTCCGAATGTAGCAGTGGCATTTCGCAGCTTATCAATCAACTCCAGCGTCCAGAGGATCAGCCCAATCACGGACCACGTACGCGAGTTTTTCCATAAACGCCAAGCGATAATCGCGAACAGCGCCGCATCCACTAATGCCCAAGCGTCGTAATAGCCGCCAACTTTTTGATTTTCCTCAAGCGCATAGACTCCAATGGCCGTGTTGGCCACTACGACAAATATGCAGGCCCAAAAGCCACCCTTGATGGCGCTTCTTGCCGATGGCTCATCTGGCAGTGCGGGCCAAATCCACTTCAGAATAAAATTCTGACGCTGTCGGCCTCCTTCTTTTATCGCCGTAGGAGTGCCCGCCACCGGAACCCATTGCGACGGGTCCATTCCCCGTCTGCGAATTTCATCTCTCGCAGCATTGAGTGCGTCGTCGGTATACTCGCCCGAGGGGCTGAGCAGGACTGCACGCAACTGTTCGTCACTCCGGTCGGACATTCCTTTTTGGAGCTCTTGCTGGGATGGCCCGAACACGGCATATCCTCCACGGAAGTCTTGGCAAATGGGTTTCTGAGTCGCCATTACTATAATTTGTCTTCGATGAAGTCATCAACAGCTTTGCGGATCACTCTGCAAAGACTATAGGCCGAGCCCAATGTCATGACCGATGCTGATTTCGTGGCGAGGGACAAGTGGTTCGATTTGTTGGACGGAAGCTTGCTGAATCTTGTGCTCGGGCTGGGGTAGATGAGCCTGTTCCCGCGCCAACTCCATCGCCGAAGGACGCGCGGAGGAAATGCCCAGCGATTCGCGCAATTGCTCACGGTCGCTGGTGACGATTGCGATTTCACTGCGGCCACGGGAAGCGCCGACGTAGAACAATTCCTGCTTCATGGCGTCGCCTGACAGGATTACCCCGTCAACCGTTTTCCCCTGGCTGCGATGGGCGGTAATGGCGTAGCCGTGATCGAATTGGTGATAATTCGCCGGCAGTGTGCGACCGTCCTCAAGTTGAATGCGTCCCCTCTCGATGCCACGCACCGTCACCAGCTCGCCATTCGTGGCGCGGAAACCGGCTTCCCGGCGATTGGCCGTAAGCATGAGCCGGTCGCCCGGAGCCACATCAATGGATTGCCGTTCATGAACGGAAAAGGAGCGCGTCTGCGCCGGTGTGAAGTTTCTTTCTTCGCCGCGTTGATTGCGAGCGATCACGGTGCCAGAGTCAACACGGCTGACCGTGAGCGACTCGTGTTTCTCCATACCCCTTGCTGCCCGATGCACTACCAGCACCTGCCCCTCACGGTAGTTCGCCAGATCACGTTTCTGTGCTTCCGTCCATTGCAGAGGAACGTATCGATCCATCGTGACGCTTTGGCCGAGATGACCGCGCTCAAAAAGATCATTGCGAATCGCGCGAGTCACGCGGCCAATTTCCTCATGTGTGGGCGCGACGACCAAAACACGCCGCGACGAATCGGCGGTCATCTCCCGGTAGAGATCAGCAACCGCACGACTGCGCTCGACGAACGGAACCTCATGCACGGCGCCAAGCCGCTCCAGCTTTTCAAAGCCCTGCTCGGGAGCCTGGCGCAGGGTTTGAATGGCGTCTCTGTACTGAGCGTGCGTCTGACGTTGTACGCCTGTCAGGGCAACGCTCTTCATCTGCGATTCGCGCTCCAAAATGCGCAGTGCGTCGGACGCCTCGACACTCTGAATCTGACGCGTGTCACCCGAAAAGACAACGCGTGCCATATGTTGCTCGGCAAGCCGAAGTACGCCTTCCATCTGCCGCCCCGAGATCATGCCGGCTTCATCGACGACCAGGACCCTACCCCGGAGCGCAGATTGCGCCGTTTCGTCTTGGAGAAGGCGTGAGACTGTCATGGCCTCGCGAAAACCCACCTTTTGCAACTCCTCAACGGCACTGTGCGTCGGCGCAACCGCTGTGACTTGGCACCCAGCCCCACGCAGGCCGCGATCAATTTCCTGGAGCGTCGCCGTCTTGCCGGTCCCGGCAGCCCCGCGTAAGTTGATAGCGAAGTCGCGAGAATCGAGAACTTGCTGCACCGCGCGCCGTTGCTCATCACGCAGGCGTTCAGATGGATGGAACTCATGTGTGCCGCCAAGCCGCGCGTATTTGTCGATGCCATGGTTCACCATGGCAACCACGCGCTGTTCACGATCTAGACTTTCGTGTGTTGCCAGCCGGTCGCCGGCATGAATGACGGTTCCCTGGGACTTTTCAAGTTCCAGTGCGCCGCGTAGCTGGCCCAGATCGACCCGCCCGCGACCGTATCGGAGAGCCTCAGTCAGCAGTTCGTGATCGTAGACGACAGAGCGCCGCTCGAAAAGATGGTCCTTTGCGTGTTGCAGCGAGTCCATCTCCGGCGAGATTTCATGCCGACCGCTGCGGCTTTGCTCCAAGGCTGCGCCTCGCAGGCGATCCAGGCCCACCGATTCTTCCGGCGACAGGCGCGCTTGTTGCTGCTGGCGCACTTGCTCTGTGGCAATCTCTGTGAGCTTGTCCGCGCGAGATTCCCGAACCAGCACAGCCACTTCATTGTCTGTCGGCTTCCGCCCATGATGTTCTTTGAATTCTTCAATGGCTGCGTCACGCTGTGCGCTACGCTGGCTATATCGCTCCATCAATTCACTCGACACGCCGCGAATCTCAAATCCGAGATCCCTGCCACGGGAATCACGGCGCGGCTCAATCTCATAACCAAGATTCCGCACCTCGTTTGCCAGAGCGTTCCGGTAGACCTCCGTGAGGTACGCCCGCCGCTCGTACAGCCCCGACGCCTGCAATGCCTTCCACCGGCCCTCTACGCCGTCGTAGGTGAGATTTGCGGCCACGGCGTGAGTATGCAGTTGTGGATCGAGTTCCCGGCTTGTATCGTGCCGATACGTCGCAACAATCCAATTGCCGGTTGCGCGATTCTCATTCGCCCCGTTCAGCCGCACACGAGCGCCTGCATGGTTTTCGGCTTCCGTCAGGGCTTCGCCGACGGCTTTATCGTGGGCGGCGATGAGGCGCTCGTCACCGCCGACCATTGCCTGAACTGAAACCGACTTCGGCGCAGAGAACGTGAGATCGTAGAGGGACCGCGCCTTGCTCTGTTCGCTTCCGTCAGCGTTTGCACGATCCGCACTGTGACGGGGGCGCAGGAATTCACCGGTTTCAGGATGCAGCCCTTCCCGCACAGCTTCAAACTGTTCGTGCGTCACTTCCCCGCGCAGTCCAAGCAGTTCCGCCCCACGCCCCTGCCACTGTCCTTGAGCGCGGCGGTGTTCATCGTAGTAGTCGCTGTGTTCGAGATGCCTCTGGGCATACCCAGCGCCGCCCGACATGGCTCGTATCGTCAGCATGGCCCGACGCTAACGCTGTTCGAATTTGCAATGCAACCGCCTTCGTGCTGTGTCGTCCTAATTGCCGAGCCGATGCGGAAGCCTACAGGAGCCGAGCCCACAGCCAGTATGCCCGTATTGCGGTCAGCACGGCCTGAATCCGCAAGCGTCATTTTCGTCATCCCCGGCGAAGTGCGTTCTCGCTGTGCTCGTTTTGAAGGTAGACACCATCCCTAAGCCTGACGGCTTACGACGGCACCTGCAGCGCGTTACCGCCGGACGAAGTTCGAATGCCCTCGGACAGCATAGATCTTTGATCGAGAGGCATCCGATCATGTTCGAGTCGTAACCTCGTATCGCTTGGAACAAGTCACCACCGAGAATGAACAACGGCATCATTGAACATGACGAAGACCTTTCGAACAAAGGTGCTGTAGGCGGCCTGCCGAGGTGCTGTCGGATGGAAGATGACTCCATTTCACTGCGCAATTCAAACTATGGAAAATGATTAGAATCCTGTTTTTGCCAAATAAACCATCGTGTTGCCGTTGCCTGCGCCGGGCAGATAATTGGTTGCTGCCGACATGAATACAAGGTAATGACCGTCGGCGCTGATCGCCGGGTAATCGTTCGGTTGGTTCGAAGAGGTTCCGATGCCGGAGGCGATTGCCACTGAAACCCTAACCGTACTGAGCATGCATCCGGCGGGCGCGCCATAACAGGTGTCTCGGACGAAAATGTCCTTCCACGCATTCGGCCCAAAGCTGTCTCCGGGAACCAGGTTGGAGGCCAGGGATCCGAATGCAATGAACCGCCCGTTGGCGCTGATCGACACATTGTTACTGCCCGCGTTGGCAACGGAACCGTCATTTCCGAGCGAGATCAACGTCATGGAAGGCGCGCATCCAGCGGAGCCATTTGCGCACGTAATCTGTGCGTAAACGTTCCCTATCCCATTAACGTTTTGGAAAACCAAGTCCGTGGCGTGCGAGGCGAATGCGGCCACGGAGCCGTCGGCGCTGATGCGCGGAGGCGCGCCGTTATCGGCAGGATTGTTCGGCTGATCACCACCGGGCCCCAGGTCCACTTGCGCGGTGGCATTCGAGCAGCCGACAACATTTGTACACAGGTCCCGCAGGAACACATGGTACCCGCCTGAAGGGTTCCCGGCGGACGTGAGATTATCGGCGCCGGATAAGAAGGCTACAAACCGGCCCATCGAACTGACGGAGCCGTCGTAGCTTGTTTCATCCCCAAACGTGCCTGACGAGGACAATGAGACGGCCGTGGTCTGTGGAGAGCATCCTGAAGGTCCACCATTGCATGTGTCGCGAAGATACAGTTGATACACTCCGCCTGGCTCGCCGACGACCATATTGGGCCAGTTTGCGCCAAACGTCACGTATCGGCCATCTGGAGTCATGCTGAACAGTTGGCTGTTCCCAGCAGCGGATCCGTCCATCGCAACCGAGATCAGTGTTGTTGAAGGCATGCAGCCGGACGGCGCGCTGATGCAAGTGTCGCGCAGAAACACACACGAGTTCGGTGAACAAACGCTGTTCCCAGCAAGAATGTTCGTGGCCTGGGAATCGAAAGCTACGTAACGTCCATCCGCACTTACGGCAGAGGTTCGACTGTGATCGTTGACCGCCGACCCATCCGCCGTCACGGTAATCCGGATTGTAGAGGGCGTACAGCCGGAGGTGGCTCCAAGGCAGGTGTCTCGCTCGTAAATTTCCTGATAGCCACTCACAGGGCCGGGAGCGAGATTGGTGGCGTTCGATTGAAAAGTGACAAAACGCCCGGTCGCACTGATCGCAGGAGGCACCAGCGTCGTGCCGTTCGCTGATGATCCATCGGGCGCAACCGTGATAATTTGAGCGACGCCGGCGGTCAGAGTGGCAGAAGACGCGATCCCGAAAGGCTCAGTATTCGAGACCACCCCCGTCGCGGTGTCCTTCACCTGAATCGTGATGGTTCCCGGCTGCGAAATCTGGAAGGCTGAGACGGTACCGTAGATATCGGCGCTGTCCGAAACAGATGTCGGCAGCGGATTACCATTCCACTCTAATACATCGCTGCTCGTGAAACCCGTTCCCGCCCCTTCCAGCGTAAATCCCGCCTGACCCGCAATGGCGTACACGTTATTGAGTGGACTGCCCTGGCTGTAAATAGCGAAGAACTGGCTTCCCAGCGTAATCTTCTCTGTAGGCGGTGGCTGAGAGCCCCCGCTTTCCCCACCTGTGCCGCCGCAGCCCACTGCGAGGAGCAATAACATTGCAGCAATCGCAGTCTGCGGCATAAGGTTGTTCCTGATGATCAATCACTACCTCCCGTTAGCTGCGAACCGGATGGAACAGCAACGAACGCGGGAGTCGAGAAGCACGGATAGCTTCCGCACTGTGGGCCAAAGGTATCCGATACCGTGAGAGGATAGTCTGTGTCGGCGCCGTTCACAGCCGCATTGATCGTGATTGTAGCCCCACTCACGGTCGCGGTCACGGGCGAATACTGGTAATTCATCAGGGCCGCCAAACCGGAGGCAATTTGACTCGCGTTCGTGCTGCCTCCGTAGCCCGAAGTGAAAGTGACGCCGTCAATCGTGATCGAAACGGAGCCGCCTTCGTTAACCGTTTGCGGGCACCATTGATATGGAGCGCATGGGTTAAATGAGATGCTCTGGGGAGAACCTTGTATGTTTACTGTCGCAGTTCCGGGAGTCCCAACAGGGTTGCCATCCACCAAGACGAGCGTCTGGTTAGCGACGGTAATCATTCCAGTGCGTCCAGTGGATCCAGTGTTTGCAGCGGCTGTCCAGGTAAACGAACCTACGCCAGTCCCGCTGGAGTTTGTGAGTGTCAGCCACGCCGCATTGGACGAGGCTGACCAAATACAGTCTTGCTGTGTCGAGACAGTAACCGGGGCTGATGCTCCGGAAGGAGGGATTGTCTCGACCGGACCCTGCGAAAGTGCATAAGAGCAGGACCCAGTCTGGCTGACGTAGAAAGTCGCGCTATTATTTCCGTTCCCCACCACTATGGTCCCCAATCTCGACGCGGACGTATTGTCCGGAGCCACGGAGAACGAAACACTTTCATTACCGACACCGCTGACACCCGATGATATGTTGATCCAGGGTTCCTGTCCTACTGCCGACCACGGGCAATTGCTGCCCGCCGTGACCTGGAAGGAATCGGAACCTCCACTCGCCGCGAAAGTATCAGGTGAACTGAGGCTTGTCGACACCGAGAAGGCGCACGATACCGATGGCTTCATATTGAAGCTGTTGGCGAGCACCGCATCCAAATACGGGTGATCCTTCGGGCTCTTGAGCGCGCCTGAGTGGGAATCGGCATCATTGATGTGGTATTGAACAGCCCCTGAACCGGGGTAGATTTGGCTGGGTCCCTGAACCAAGCCGTCCGACGTGCCGTCGCCAGGAAAATCGACCAAAACATCAAAGACTGCGTCGATGATATCCAAATCGATATCAATGCTGAGGAGTTGGTCGAAGAGGGCCCACAACGAGGGTGGGACCTGGCATCCATCATTGTAGTAGTTGTAGTCGCAGTAGGTTTCTATCTCGAAAAGCACTAGGAAGGCTTCGGCAAGAATGACGTCATGGAAAATCTCGACCTGGGTGGCGACCGCCTCCTCGCCGCAGCCGCTTTCGGGAGGGCAGCAGGCCGGGTCAGTGGGTTGACAGCCAGAGATCGGTGATCCTAAGAACCAGTTCCATGCCACGCGTGTAAAGAGCCAACGCTGCGGAGTGTATCCAATGACTCCAGCCCGCGTGAAGCTTTCCGTGTTCGCATTGAGGGAGTTCAACGCCTGACTGCCTGGCGTCAGATCTTGAAGGGCCGGAGAGTTTGCATAAACACTTGCAATGTAACCGCCGGCCCCGCCCATCGCATACGCAAGGAAACAGCCCCAGCTATCCCATTGACTGTAGCAGCCGTCGTCGATCCACAACTGTATGGCTTTAGCGGTGAGGATCACAGTCCCAAACGCCGGGAGGTTGAACGCCGAATTCGCACCCTGATGCGGGGTATCAACGGAGGCGACGCCGAAGAGCGCTGATGGATTATTCGCCTGGAAATATTGCGCAGCATAACGCGAGACCAGCCCGCCCATGCTGTGTCCCATCAAGATGTAGTTTCCACCGCCGACGGCATTGACCTCGTTGATCAGTGCTTGCCCTTGCGTTGCGATTCCCGCTGTGGCATCCAGGGACGGAATCACTTCATTGCCGAACGAGTAGTCCCCATTTATCCAGTTCGCCATCCTCGTCCATGCACAGGAGCTGGAGTTGAGGCCGTGCTGGAAAACGATGTTCTGCGATCCGCCACAGTTGTATGTATGCGTGTTGCAATCGGAAGGGTTGATGGTCGTGCAGCTGTTGTTACTGAGGGCGGGGCTTGCGGGTGCGGTCCATGTAAAGGTGGAAGGAAACGGCCCGCCTGCGGGCGGCGACTGGACCGTTGATCCTGCGGCGGCGCGCGCGTCGTCCTTGGAAGCGTTGTCGCTCCAGTTCATGTTGGCAAATTGGATGGTTCGGGTATCGGAAAGTTGCGAGTTGGAATAACTTATTGCCACTTGCTGGGCCACCCAGTTGGTGCCTGACTGGACATAGGTCCATGCCGCAGAGCCGTTCTGTGAAAATGAGGACTGTACGAGCGCGCTTTGAGCGTTAATGGTCAAAGATGCGTTCAATGCGCTGGAATACTGCTGGATGTTGGGGACGACCAACGAAGCAATCACGGATGGGCCCGGATTGCTCCCCAAGAAACTTAACGGGAAATTGGCAGAGATTCGCGAGTCCAGAGCGATATTGGGAAGTATATTTCCGTTTTGATCGACAACCGTAACTTTCCCGTCGGCAAAACGAATGACTCCCAGGTTGCTCGTATCAGTCGAATACAGGCTACCTGCAGATCCTTTAGGCCACAGGTTTAGAACCACACCGCCGTTCGCGTCGTAACCGGCTTCCATGTGAAACGTTTCTGGCGCAGGAGCCACTGGCATGGTCGCGGTTGAACTCTGGGTCTGCGGGTTATATATCGCTTGCGAGAAATTCACATTGGCAGAGTCGCTTACGGTTATATCCAACGTGACCCAAGTATCGCTGCTGTTGATGCCCGAATTGTTCGATAATCCGGATTGCCCCAAGGTTGTTGTACTCAGGAATGTGACCAGTCCAACCAAGGCAAATGCAAATCGAGAGCGCATAACTTTCCACCATCTCGACGAAGCTCCCAGCAGATGTCTCTCAGTTCCTTTTATGCGCAGCCGTCCCGGAGCGAATGGTCTGAGGAGCAGGGAGAAACACCTCATGCACTTCCGCTGTACTTGAAGCCTCGGATACGAAGTAAGGCCAGATTGGGGAGCATTATAGTTTGGGTGGTAGTGGGCGACCGTGACAGCGGTCACAGTTCGATGTGATCATAAAAAGGGAGCTCCGAAATCTCAAACTTGTCGGGCTGTTGGGCTTGCACAACTTGGTGCTGTTCCAGTAGATGAGGCACTGGTAATCGTGCTGTAGCTTCGTGCGCTCAGGCCAGCCCTAAACCCTTCAGGACCTCCGCGGAACATGAGTAGGGGCGCTTTTTGCTGCCTTTCGTTGATCTGCTCGCGTAGCCGGCATTTTCCCGTATTCTAACGGCTACTACTAAGCATTTCGGCTTTGGCGACGAGATAGAGACGTTCAGCCGGATCAGCAGCAAGCTGCTTCAGCTCCGGGGAGAAGCCGCCCAGGGCAAGGAGAATGTAACTGGGTTTGTTCCGCCAACGAGCTTCGGGCAAGCTGGCAACCTTCGCTTGCAGCGCGCTCAGATCGCTCAGGCGCATTACACTATCCGCGCGCCACTTGCATTCGCCAAAGAGGTAGGTTCGGTGATCGAGTTCCGCCATGAGATCGATTTCCGTTCGACCATCGCGGCTCCAGTAGCGCGCCATCTGGCGAATGGTTAGGCCGAGCCGTTCCTTGGCGTGGCGTTGGAGCCACTGGGCGCAGATTTCCTCAAATACCGACCAGCCCATGTATTCCGCTAGGCGAGGCGCTACGTGGGCAGCGTAGACGGCAGCGGGATCAGAAAACTGCAAGTCGCTGGCAAGCGGCGCGACGAAGCGATACCAGAAAGCCAGGAACGGATCAGCAACGCGGTACAATGCGCGGCGGTCTGAGGTTTCTTCAAAAGGCAATTCGCGTCGAATCCAACCCAACTCCAAGAGGGTGCGCAGAGACTTTGAAAGCGCCCCACGTTCGACGCCGATCAACTGTTGAATGCCATTGAATTTGGTTTCGCCGCCAGCAATCGCGGCGAGAATCGCGTTGTAAGGCGCCGGGTCGCGAATCTGTTCGCTGCCAAGGAGGAAGCGCACTTCATTTTCGAGAGTGGCGCGCGGCTGCATCAGAAGCGTGACGATCTCTTCGGCAGGTGGGCGCGACGGGTCGACCAGAGCGTGATAGCGCGGTGTTCCGCCAAAAACGCCGTACATGAGCAATTTTTCAACGACGCCATAGTGCGGGCTGTTTGCGTAGAAGCAGGCTACATCTTCGTACTGAAGCGGATCGAGATGAAAGATTCCGGCATTGAAGCGCCCGAAGAGCGGCGCGCTTTCTTCGCCGAGCGCGGCCATGGCCGAGAGCTGCGAGCCGCAAAGAACCACGAAGAGGGGAGAGTGAACCCCTTCGCGGTCCCACCACGCTTGCAGTATGGAGGGCAGCTCAGGAGTCTGCGCAATCAGATAGGGGAATTCATCAAGGATCAGGGCGAAGCGCCCCTTGCCCTTTTTGCGAGCCTGCGCCTGCTGCGAAGCGTAACGCAGAAGCGCATTCCAGGAGACTGCAATTTCCTCTGGCGTGACACCCTCGGCGGGTAGTGCCGCAATCAACTGGCGCGCTAGCGTAAGCTGCTGCACTGCCGCCGTGGACTGTTCGGCCAGGTAGTAGCAATGGGGCTTTGCCGGTTCATTGCCGGTTGTTCCCGCCGTGAAATAGCGCTGGAGAAGGAAGGTTTTGCCTAGCCGTCTGCGCCCATAAAGAAGCAGCATTTGCCCGCCGTTTCCATGGCGTTTCCAAGCGCGATCAAGCGCCGCCAGTTCGACCGTGCGGTCGTAAAACGGATCAGGTTTGATAGTTGAACCAGGCATCGGGAGTCTTTGCTTAAGCGCCATTATTATGAGTTGTCAGTTTATGAGTTGTCAACCTATGAGTTGACAACTCAAGGAATAGCGGATCCGGACGAGCTAAGCTGTTCATTTTTGGCGCCTTACTCTTGCGCTCGTGGCATCTCTGGCAGTCTCTGTCGGAGCTTGAGGAGCCACAGGCGGAACTGCTGGCACCGCCGCTGTGGTCGATGGTGTAACCGCAGGCGCGTCGCGGCAGCCCTGTATCTCCATGCCGCCGAACAGCCCGATCAGCATACAAGCCCCGGCAACCATGGGAATCCAAATGCGCAGCAGATCGCTCTTCCACTCATGCAGCAGCGCATCCATCGTTTTTACCCTGCTCTCCAGCGAATACTCAATGCGATTGTTAGCGCGTTCCACTTGCGCGACTACGCCGCCATGCGAATCTGACAAGGTGCGCAGAGCGGCAGAAAGTTCCTGCTGCGCGCCCCTCATGGTCTCGCCCGTGGTCTGCAACGCGCTCACAGTGTCTTGCACGCCCGAACGGAGAAAGTGCTGACGCAGGCTTTCACCGAGCATCTTTGCAATCTGCTTCGGATCAAGGCCAGCTTCAATCTCACCGGGCAGATCGGCGAGCCGTGACTCTAGTTCGTGGACATAGCCCAGCATGTTCTGCTGGGCCTGCTCTGAGTGTTGCTGATGGGCCTCAAGCAACTCCTGCAACCGTTCCCGTTCATCCGCAATATCCTTCGGCGTGTGGCGCGTGAGCAGCGCCAGAATGCCCATCGCTTCGAGGATACGCAGCATTTCATCGTCGGGGCTCAACGTCCGGGTGTGGGCAAGGACACGATAATATGCAGCCTGCAATTCATCCGGCACAAGCGTAGCGAGAGAGTCGAACATCGTGGGCTCCCCCGCTACATCGACTTCGAAGTTCTGTGGGGACGGTGCGGCGCTCATGGCAAGAACGCCTCCCTTGTGCGATCGAATTCCGAAAACAGCCGCCGCCGATAGCTTTGTGCACGCATGATGAGCGACGCCCGCTTCAGTTCGTCAACGGCTGTTTTGCGTTCTGCCACCTGACCAAGTTGAATGCCATGCTGCCGGAGAGGGTTTTCGAGTTCGGCCAGGCGAAATTCCATCTGCAAAATGGCAGGCGTAAAGACTTGACGGAACTGGTTGGCCTGCTTCGTTGAACGCCAGTATGTGAAATCCGCCAGCGCACTCGTGGCATTCTCGACGATGACATACTCCACCCGGTCCTGAAGACGATTCGCCCAAGCCAGAACACTCTCGACGCTGGCCGGGTCTGGCGTTACGATTCCAACCGCCGTGAATCGGACACCGGTCGCCGCGACATCCTCATACATGGAATCGAACCAGCCCGCAGCAACCTGACCGGCACCAGCTCCCATGTCGGCAAGGATGATCGGAGTGCCGCTGTCGAGATGATCGACGAAGGCATCCAGACCCGCTGGGGTATGAACATCGACCTTGGTCACAGTCCCGTTGAAAAAGTGTTTCAGAGATCCACGCGCTTTATTCTCGGTATCGAGATCGAGGAGAGTGACGGGAATCTCGTTTGCCTGAAACCACTCGGCAAGAGCAACGACGACGCCGGTTTTACCCACGCCGCCTTTACCGCCCATCGTGAAGACGACGCGCTTTGTGAATGCTGTCATTGCTCACCTCCGTTGTCTGTCAGGGTCAACGGTTCGTTCTCGCGGAACACGAAGCGGGCAGGTTTCGCATTCGGTACGGTTGGCTTCGACTTGAGAACCGTCACTCGCTGGAGTGCCGGCGAGTCAGCCGCCGCGGCCTCCAGAGGGGGCAATTCGAACTGAGTGCGCTTGCGATGCTTCGCACGAACTTTTACGAAGGAGTGAAGCGTGCTCGGCGCAACGTACAATCCAAGCCTCTCCTGAAAGAGGCGAGCCACGTCACGGTAAGTTTGCCCTTTGCGACGCAGTTCCCTGATCAGGTCGCGATGGGGTTCCAGCTTGGAGCGTGGAGGTTTGGGAGGGAGATCGGAGAATCTCTCAAGAACGACTTGAGGATCAGTCATCGTGGCGGAAGGAAGAGGATGCATCGCTACCCCGCAGGGCGACCAAAATCGCCGGCTCACGACCAAGAGCAGGTCGTTGGGCGGATCGTTGGGGACCTCGTTGGGCGGCGCGAAAATCGGTCCCCATTAAGTCCCCAATACCCGGTTTCCAGCCATTCCCAGGGGTATCTCAGGGTTTCCACTCGTGCCCTGTTGTCCGATACTTACCGAAATCTCAGGTCGCTCATAACCCAAAGGTCGCTGGTTCAAATCCAGCCCCCGCAACCAATTAGCATCAACAAGTTAAGCTACATCGCCGGGCGCAGCCTCCATTCAAGGTTGCGCCCGAGTTGCGTTTGGGGATAAGTGCCGGCTTGAATCGCTTTTCGCCTGACTTCCCCACAACTCCCTCCGGCAGGGATGCACTGTACCTTCTCCCGGATCTCCTGTGCTACTCGGGCAATGCATACAGGCCATCGAGGTGGAAATGACCAGCCGGGGCAGGCGCTGCGGTGCCGGGCAGGCCGTCACCGATGCTGATGGTGTAATCGCCTTGCGCGATGATGGGATTGCCATCCTCCGTCACCATCCCGATATAAGTTGCTCCTCGCCGACACGTTTCCCGATACGCCCCCGGGTCGCAAAGAGTCGGGCGACTCCGCATCCCGCGCGACATTCGCGGCACCCACGTGCGACGCTCTTGGATAGGCCGGCTTACACCCCATTCACGGGTTGTAGGGCCTGATCTGCGGGCCGCTATTCGGGTGAATGTGCAGACTCGCTGAGTCCTGGCCATGCCATTCTTCGCGGCGGAAACAAAAGACCAGCGTTCCCAAACAAGCAGCAATGCACCCGAATACTCGTGTTACGCGGTGTTTCATAGACTCGCCAGATTCGTTTCGACTTCGAGCTGGAGGAGGTGTTTTTTTGAAAGACGGCTATCCCTCGTGCATCCTATTGCGTACGGCTCTTCGTGAAGAGCCGGCTCGCGAACAGATTCAGGTAGTCTCGCCAGTTGTTCCAGGCGTGGAAACCGGCGCTCTGATGCTGCTCCACGTTGATGCCGGCTTTCTTGAGGATGGCAACCGTGGCATCGCTGTTCTGCAACGCAATATCGTATTGGCCGGCGTCCATCCAGAAGAGGTGAAACGGCTTCCCGGAGACGCGGTATTGGGCCACGTCGGTGTCCTCTTCTTCCTTCTGGGTATTCGGGAACCAACCAGAGCTGAAGATGCCCACCCAGGCAAAATCCGCCGAATCATCGAGTGCGATATTCAGAGCCTGCAGGCCGCCCATGGAGAGACCGGCGATGGCCCGATGATCCCGGTCGGCGATGGTGCGGTAGTGTGCGTCAATGAACGGCAGGACCACCTTTCTCAGATCGTCGTTGAAGGCGTCATGCCCCATGCGAACGCCGGGCGTCAGGTGAAATTCGGTTGAGATGTGGCCTGCCGGCATCACAACGATCATCGGAGCCGCCTTGCCGGCCGCAATCAGATTGTCGAGAATGGCTCCCGCTCGACCCACGGTGCCCCAGGAATCATCGGAGTCGCCGCCGCCATGGAGCAGATAAAGCACCGGCAGCCGCGCGGTTCCATTCTCATAACCGGGCGGCGTATAGACGTGCATGCGGCGCTGGCCACCGGTCGCCGAGGAATCGTAATAGACTGTCGCAATCGCGCCGTGAGGTATTCCGGCTTTGTACTCCAGGAACTCCGCGCCCGGAACTTCGTACAGACTTGAAGAGTGCGTGAGCGATTGCGACGTAAGTGGATTGCGCGGGTCCGTGGTGCTGACGCCATCGACGGTAAAGGTATAACGGTAGGTGCCCGGTGCAATGGGACCGATGACAGCTTCCCAGACGCCCTGATCTCCCTTTGTCATCGCCACTCCAGCCTGGTACTTGTTCGCCTCCTGAGGGGTGATGTTCGGCGTCGCCTCGGGACCTTCGGCATGCAGTTTCACATCGGTCGCGCTCGGCGCCCAAAGGCGGAATCGAACATGGTGATCGGGCGTGACCTCAACCGATTTAAGAGTGTCGTTGGGCGTGGGCGCGGGCATCTGCATCGCCGACAGATCGGGCGGCCGCTGTCCAGTTTGGGCAAATGCCCCCTGACCAAACACCGAAAGAGAAACACACAGTCCTGCGAGGGCTGAAAATTTGCCGGCAACTTGCTTACCCATCCTCATCTTTCATCTCCTCTGCAAGCCGGTCAGAAGTCCTGGCCTCGGCACTCTCGCACCTGTTAACGGCAGTCCCTGGTAAAGCAGAGATTTTTGCTGAAGAACGGCATCACATGGTTCTGAAAGCGATCGGCTACGGCGCTCGTGTGCGTGCCCGAATATATCTCAAAGCTGTTGGCGATCCCGTACTTGTCGAGCACGTCATGCAGTTTGCCGGTGTCGGCGCGCAGGCCATCCTGGTCGCCCACATCGATTGAGATTGCTTTGTATTGCTTCAGATTCCCGATGTACTGATCGATGAATACCAGCGGAGCATTGGCCGTGAATTTCGCAATGACCTCGGGCTGGGGCTCGCCGCCCTTCGTGGGTAGGTCGAAGTAGAGCGGCGGGTTCTTCGGATCGGGGGCCCACGCCGCAGCCGTCGCAAAGATCGCGGCGCCGAACCCCGGCGACTCTGCTGCCAGTTCGGATGGCGATTTCGCTGCGGCAACCTTCTTTTCGTTGGCGATGGCGCGCTCCTTCATTTGATCGGCCGGCCCAGGGCCGCCACCGGCCATAGGCGAAAGGCAACACGGACTCATGATGTAGAGAGCACCGAAGACGTCAGGATGCTTCATGCCGATGCGCGACGCGCCGTAGCCGCCCATCGAGTGACCGACCAATCCTCTGCTCTGCCGATCCGGAATAGTGCGGTAGTGCGCGTCGATGTAGGCAACAACATCGTGCGCCACATAGTTCTCAAAATCACCGGTCGTGGCCGAGCTTGAATACATTGAACCGTTGTAAATCGTCTTCGAATCGGGCAGGACGACGATCATCTCTTTCGAGCCCTGCGCGAACGCGCCCTCGATGGTCTGCGGCACGTGAATCTCGTGGGTCCACTGCTCTGCCCCGATGGAATAACCGTGCAGCGCGTACACTACGGGGTAGCGGCGCTTCTTGTCTTTTTCGTAGCTCGGCGGAAGGAAGACAAAGGCCTCGCGATCGACTGCATCGCCTTCGAGATTTCCTTCCAGTGCTGCGCCGTGAATCTTGATGTGCTCGACACTCACAGGTTTTGCGCCGGGAACGGGGCCGGGCACGATGGTTTGCACCTGGGCTCGGAGTTGAACAAAGGGCACGATCGCCATCGCGAACGCACAGGCAAGGATCGTTTTCGTTCTTTTCATCAGGTCCTCTTTCAACCGGAGCTACTGGACCGGGTAGGAGTAAATGTTCACGCTGAACGGGCGAACGGTCACGGTGTCAGGCAGGGAGCCGAGCGACTGTTCCTCGACCTGCACCTCGGGCGTCTTGTCCACCTGCACTGTCGCATCGATCTTGTCGGGAGCCATGCGCCACAGCTTACCGGCACTTGCGAGCCTCGTTCCGTTAACGGTGAGCTGAATGCTCTGCTCGGAGTCGGAAGGATTGAGCACTGCAATGGTCAGCGACTTGCGATCTTCGCTGAATGCCGCCACGACATCGAGCGGATACGTCGGACTCCCCGGGTTGACTGCCGGCTGGTCGCCACCCGCCGGGAAAGCCGGCTTGGGTTGAGGAGAGTCGCCTGTGACCTCGACGGGAATCGTGCCGAAGTGATCGCGATACATTTTGAACAACATTCCAGTTGGATTGAGAATTGCCTCGGTTCTGTTTTCGCTCATCATCGCAGTCGCAAAGGTGAACGCACCCATCTGAAAAATATCGGAGTGGCGAAACATCTCATGGAACGCCCACGCGTAGGCGGGCACTGTTTTGTAGGAATTGGGACCGCCGCCAAAGTATGCCCACTCATCAATGGCAATCGGGACGGGCTTGGCACGCAGCGCGGGGATCCGCTTCAGGTATTCCTGGTAGTGTTCATACTTCGCGCGAACCTGCACCGCCGGAGCGCGCTGCCATTCGATGAACGAAAGCGGCGGATCGATGGGCACCTTCTTCTGCAGCTTCATGTCGGTATGCTGCGTGCCCGATGCATAGTAGTGCTCGCTGACCATATCAATGTTGTCGAGACAGTTGAGCAGCATCTGGCCTGTCCAGTCGGCTGCAGATAAGTAGTCGGGCACGTACTGGCCGTTGATGCGGCGCGCCTGGTCTGCGCCTTCCATCACATCGGGCATTGCCCCGCCTGCAATCAACTTGATGGAAGGATCAACCTTGCGCATCTCTTTGGCGAAGAGATTGTGCTTGAGTTCGAACTGCGGCAACGACATGGCGCCCATCTGGTAGTCGCCCCACGGTTCATTGCCCACGCCCCAGAACTTGACGCCGTACGGCTGAGGGTGGCCATTCTCCGCGCGCCATTTGCCCATGGGCGTCGTAGCCGCGCCGTTCGTGTATT
Source organism: Acidobacteriota bacterium (assembly GCA_021781495.1). GTDB lineage: Bacteria > Acidobacteriota > Terriglobia > Terriglobales > Acidobacteriaceae > Telmatobacter. The sequence goes on from JAJXWS010000014.1 coordinate 43,404, forward strand.
CCACCAGTTCGCGCGCCGACCATGCATCTCCGAACCCTGCGTTCACCGTGATGTAGGGTTCAACGCCGAGCAGCCTGCAAAGTGTCAGAAACTCATCCGTGCCCACATCATTGGGCTGCACTGCCGACCAGACCGGATCGAAGATGGGCGGCCGCTTGTCAATGTCGCCTACCCCATAGCGCCACTCGTACGACGAAACGAAATTCCCGCCCGGAAACCGCAGCACGCCGAAGCGCAACTGTTTGAGCGCGGCAATCACCTCGGCACGGAATCCATCGATATTGTCCGCAGGCATCAATGAAATTGCCCCCACGTGCAATGAGCCTGAGCCCGTGCCCGTGACCTCAAGCGTCGCTTCGTCACTGTCGGCCGCCGCGGTAAAGTGCAGCGGAAATTTCCGGTAGGCCGTTCCAATCGGATGGATCGTGATTACCTGGCGATCGCCAGTTTCTTTTCCCCAGATGAGCGCAACCTTGACCGTCGCGCCGGGACTGCCGGCCAGGATGATGCGCCCCGTATAGGCTCTGCCCTTCCGGACAGCGATCCCGGATTCGCTCAGCCCATGGGCTTCTTTCGCGTCCAGCGTGACAAGCGGAGTGTGGTCCCCGGTATAGGGCGCCATCGTATCCATTGTGACGACGGAGTCGCCGCCAACCGGCGCCCACCAGCGCGTGGGAGTCCGCCGAAACCGTGGATTGCCTCCGGCATTTGCAAGCACCGGCGGAGGCGAGGGAGCGCTGGATGCAACTGGATAGAAGAATTTGCGGTCCACCAGCATCTCGGCCCAGACGCCGGTGTTCACGATGTCACCGCCGTGCTCGAGAAACTGGCCGTAAATGTTCCTGGAGATTGGGGCGTTCGTCTTCGATGCGTTAATCGTGGCATTTATCGGATGCGGCTGAGAGAATGCCGGTGACGACACTAATACCGCAGCAATCAGCGCAGTCGCCGAGTTCGTGTGAGCGCGGGAAATTGCAGCGACCCACCGCCTCAACCCAGGAGCAGATTTCCGTAAGCGAACCGCACCAGGACCCAAGCAAGGCATGCTTCCTCCATGCACCGTCAGTAAACGTTTTTCTACGAGCTCGCGCCGACTGCCGGAAATAGCGACGCGCGAGGCTTTCAAAAACGAAACCACCTGACTATACAAGGGACGAAATCAGAAAAACAAGTCAATAAATCGCTTTATTTTGGAGGGTTCTCTGATATACGATTCCGGATGCTTCCATTTCCCTCCGGATATGTGGCGTGGAAACCTCTACCGTTCACCGAGGTGCATGATGCGAACAATCGGAATTGCGATGTTGTTGTGTGTGAGCCTCTGCTTTGCTCAGGACTCGACGAGTAATTTCAAGCCGGCCTCGTCCAACGTGCTTGATGCCCGGTTCCCGCAGGTCGATAGCAATTCCCGTGTCCAGATTCGCTTTAAGGCGCCCGATGCGACGAAGGTGAAGATCAATTTCTGGAGCGGCGAGAAAGCCGACATGCAGAAGCAGCCGGATGGCTTCTGGAGCTTCACTTCCAAACCGATGGCGCCCGGCCTTCATTACTACACGGTCGTCGTTGATGGCGCCGAGGTTAGCGATCCCGGAAGCACGGCCTATTTCGGAGGCAGCAAATGGGCGAGCGCCGTCGAAGTCCCCGAAGCGGGCGCAGATTACTACCTTCCCAAGGATGTGCCGCACGGCCAGGTACGCCAGATCTGGTACCACTCCACCGTGACGGGCACATGGCGCGACGCCTTCGTGTATCTGCCGCCGGATTACGACACGTCGAAGTCACGCTATCCCGTCCTCTACCTCCAGCACGGCGGGGGCGAGGATGAAACCGGCTGGATTCGTCAAGGCAAGGCAAATTTCATTCTCGACAACCTGATCGCCAGCGGCAGCACCAAGCCGATGATCATCGTCATGGCGAATGGTTATGCCAGCCGTGCCGGCTATGTCGTACCCGACCTCTCGGGCAAGCCGTTTCTTGGGCCTGAGTTCATAAAAGTGATGCAAGAGAGGATGGGCGCGTTCGAAGACGATATGACGCAGGTGCTGATCCCATTTGTCGATAAGACATTCCGCACCATCCCTGATCGCGATCACCGCGCTATGGCCGGGCTCTCCATGGGCGGTATGGAGACATTTCAGGTGACCTTCAATCACCTAGACCTCTTCTCTTACATCGGCGGGTTCAGTGGCGCTGGCAATCCTTTCCTGACGGGGACCAGGTTTGACGTGAAGACCGCATACAACGGAGCCATGGCGGACCCATCGGCATTCGCGAAGCGCGTACACCTGCTGTGGATCGGCGTAGGCACGAAGGAGCCTGAGCGCATGAAGTCTGGATTGGAGAGCCTGCATACCGCGCTGGAAGAAGGTGGTGTGAAGCATGTCTTTTACGAGTCGCCCGGCACCGATCACGAATGGCAGACCTGGCGGCGCGATCTGAAAGACTTCGCGCCGAGGCTCTTCCAGTCAACGGCAAGCTCGCGATAACGACCCGAGAATCCAACACGGACGGGAGCAGCGAAGTGATCAGGCCAGCCATGCTGAATAGAGCGACAAGGAGCCACTGAGGATATGCAAAGAAGGAAATTTTGCAAGTTTCTTGCAATGACAGCCGCGTCCACTAGCCTTCCTTCCTATGCCTGGAGGTCGCCCGGCAGTCAATCCGACTCGCCGGCGGGATTCAATCATTACACGCAAGACTACGCTGCGTTCTGTGCGTTGCCGCCGGAAGAGCGAGTCTTCTATAAGGTGAGCGATGGCAAGATTATCCCGACGAAGTTGGACGAATCTACGTGGCAGCAGCCTGCCTGGAATTACGCTCCCGCTCCCTCGCAGATCGCAGGCGGCATGTGGGACGACGTGCCCCTGCAGTCGCCGATTCCCAATCTTGCCGGAGATGGTCCATTCAGGCCCACGTGGGATTCATTGCTAGCGTACGAGGCGCCGGAGTGGTATCGCGATGCCAAATTCGGCATCTGGGCTCACTGGAGTCCGCAGTGCGTCGCGGAAGCCGGAGACTGGTACGCTCGCAATATTTATGTCGAAGGCCAGCGGCAGTATCAATATCACCTCGACCATTACGGGCCGGCATCGCGTTTCGGATACAAGGACCTTTGCGCACAGTGGACGCTGCTCAATTGGGATGCCGATGAGTTGATCGCGCGCTACAAGAAGGCCGGAGCCAGAATCTTCGTCGCGCTGGCCAATCACCATTGCAACTTCGATGCCTGGGATTCGAAGCACCATCCGTGGAATTCAGCAGCCATAGGTCCGCATCGGGATGTGGTCGGCACATGGGCAGCCGCGGCCCGGAAGCAGGGATTGCGATTCGGCGTAACCGTGCATCAGGCTCGCAACTGGTGGTGGTTCCAGCCTTCGCACGGTGCAGACAAAACTGGACCGCTGGCCGGCGTTCCGTACGATGGCGCTCTTACTGAGGCGCAGGGCAAGGGACAGTGGTGGGAGGGGCTCGATCCGCAGCGCCTCTACTGCGTAAAACATCCCGGCGACGCTTTACCGGATGTTTCGTACGTGAAGAACTTCTACGACAGAACCCGCGACTTGATCGATCAACACAATCCCGATCTGTTGTACTTCGACGACTCCCTGCTTCCGCTTGGATGGGCTGGAATGAACATCGGCGCGTACTTCTACAACAACAGCCTGAAGAGGAACGCTGGCAAGATGGACGCCGTCCTCAATGTCAAGGATGTTCCAGAGCGGCTTGTGAAAGCAGTGGTTGCCGACTACGAGCGCGGCTTGACCGCCGACATCATGAAATATCCGTGGCAGTCGGAGACCTGCATCGGCGCATGGCACTACCTGCGCTTCCTATATGAGAAGCCAGGCGAGTACGGCGGCTATTTGCAGCCGCGCGATGTGATTCACTGGCTAGTCGATACGGTGAGCAAGAATGGCACCTTCATTCTCAACGTGCCCGGCAGACCCGACGGCACCATCGACAGCAAAGAGATCGCCGTGCTCGACGGCATTACCTCTTGGATGGAGGTCAACGGCGAAGCCATCTATGAGACACGCCCATGGAAGATTTCTGGCGAAGGCCCCAACGTGGTCAAGGCCGGTTCGTTCCAGGGTGAGAGCGTAAACAAGTTAAGCGAAAAGGACATTCGCTTCACGCGAAACAAAGCGAACAATGTTCTCTATGCCATCGTGCTCGGCTGGCCGACAGAGTCGATCATGGTGCGGTCGCTCGGACTCTCGGCCGCAACAAGCCCCGGAAAGATTACCCGCGTCGAACTTTTGGGAACTGGGGCAAGAGTTGATTGGAAACAGCAGCCAGATGCTCTTCGCGTGGAGCTACCCAAGAACTATCGCCCCAAGGCGGATTATGCAGCGGCTCTCAAACTGAGTCTGTCGTGAGATATGGCTCTCGATGACTCCTGCATGTGGATGAACTCATGAATCGTCGCACGTTTCTTATTTCCTCGGGCATCGCTGGCATCGGTGCCCTGGTTTCGACCTCTGCAACCGGCACTACCGCAGGGCTGGGGTCCGCCGAAAGCTTCACATGGAATGCCGGTCAACTGCAGTTCCACTTTTCCGTTGCGGATGGGAAGCTCAGACAGCATCTAATCTTGCCTGTTGGTGTCGAGCCTTTTAATGAATCGCTGCAGTGGGCGGGAGTAGAGTCAGCCCTTCTCTGCAGCGGCGAAGATTCCCCCGATTCAGGAATGAAACAGTCTGGCGGATCTCCCGGCCAGCGCATGAAGTTTGTTGCAAAAGATGAACAGCAAAGCGATCGCGGAAAAACTCTGGTGCTGCGGCACACGGATGCGGACCTGCATCTGGATCTTCAGTCCCACTACGAAGCATTCGAAGGACTGCCCATCGTAAGACGGCATGTCGAGATCAGTAATGCGGGCAACGTGTCGGTTGGAATCGAGTACATCAGCTCCGCCATGCTCCACGCTTTGGCAGATCCAGTCCACTACGACAGTGAACTGAGAATCTGGCTTGCGTATAACAGTTGGATGGCAGAAGGCCAGTGGCACAGCTTTCGGCCATCGGAACTCGGCTTTGTGGAGAATATGCGCACAAGCTGGTCACAGGCATCGGCAGCGAGTGTCGGAAGCTGGTCCACGGAAAAGTATCTCCCCATGGCTGTCGTCGAGAACACCAAACTTGGTGTCGCGTGGTTTTGGCAGATCGAACACAACGGATCGTGGTATTGGGAAGTATCGAATCTTGCAGAGAGAGGCATTCGCGCCTCCGACGTTTACGCCTATCTTGGAGGCCCCGATCAACTCCATTCCCAGGCGTGGAAGAATCTGGATCCCGGCAAGGCATACAAGACGGTGCCTGTCGCAATCGGCTGCGTCCGCGGTGGATTCCAGGAAGCCGTGCAGGCGCTGACCAGTTATCGAGAGCAGATCTGTGTGCGGAAGCGCCCGGCACAGCGCCTCGCCTGCCCCGTCATCTTCAACGACTACATGAATTGCCTTTGGGGCGATCCGACCGAAGAGAAAGAGCTCCCCCTCATCGATGCTGCCGCTGAAGCCGGTTGCGAGTACTTCGTGATCGATGCCGGTTGGTACGCGGAGCGGAACGAGGACTGGTCGTCGACGGTCGGGGCTTGGCAGCCCTCGAAAACACGATGGCCGCGCGGCATCCGCTTTGTGCTCGATCGGATTCGCGAAAAGGGAATGGTTCCGGGCCTCTGGCTCGAGCCCGAGGTGTCGGGCAAGCATTCTGTGCTAGTTCAAAAGCCGGACAGCTGGTTCTTCATGCGACATGGCCAGAGGGTCATTAAGAACTCCCGCCTCCTCCTCGACTTTCGCAATCCCGAAGTGCGCGGTTATCTCGATAGCGTCGTTGACCGGCTGGTAAAGGAGTACGGAGTCGGCTACATCAAGATGGACTACAACACCGATACGCTGGAAGGCACTGCGCAGAATGCCGACAGCCTGGGCCAGGGGCTGCTCGAACATAACCGCGCCGTTCTGAGTTGGCTCGATGGCCTGCTCGATCGATATCCAGAGCTTGTGATCGAAAACTGCGGAAGCGGTGGGGGACGCATGGATTACGGCATGCTTTCACACGCGCAGCTTCAGTCCTGCACGGATCAGGAGGAGTACCTCCGTCTTCCGGCAATCGCGACAGGCGCATCCGCAGGTGTAGCTCCATCGCAACTCGCGATCTGGTCCTATCCTCGTCAGGGAGCCGATGCCGATCAGGCGAGCTTCAACATGGTCACTGCGATGCTGCTGCGCATCCATCAGAGCGGGCATCTGGCCCACCTCGATGCACCTGCCGCGGCACAGGTGAAAGAAGGCATTCGCGTCTATAAGGAAATCATCCGGGAACACATCCCCGACGCCGTCCCGTTTTACCCACTCGGCATGCCCAGCGTCACCAACGACATAGACCCAATTGCTCTCGGCATACGATCGACGAAGCGCTCTTTTCTTGCGGTCTGGCGAATCGACGGGGATGCGGAAGTTCGTTTGCAGGTCAGCAAGCCTGCCGAGATTCTCTATCCGAGGGATCTCGGAATCACAATCAGTCAGACCGGCGAAGAGTGCATCGTAGTTTTTCCACGACCAAGGATGGGATGCATTCTCTCTTTTTAAAACCCAGCACACTTCGCGTAAACAGAGCTATTTGATGGGTGTGAAGTCATGCTGAATCGCGTTCATTCTTCTCTTTGAATCGGTCCATAAAAATCAGACACGCTGAAGGGATCTTCCAAAGTCTTGCGTGAATCGTTGCCAACGAGCCGTGCTATGTCTCAGGGGTGCGGCGGCTGGAAACGTAGTTTCGCGATCTGGCTAATTGACCTCACCACGGAACTCTGGATCGTTAATCGGCACCACAATGGCTTCGATTCGTCAAAAGCTTCTTCACAAAATTTCGAGACAGAGCCAACTCTCTAAGCCGCGTGAAAACTTTGCCGTCATCGAACTCAACGATGCCAGCATTGCGGGAGATTTCGCCGTGTGGTCCTCGCTATCGGGCGGATACAAACTAAAAGTTGGGCTTGAGAGTGGAAGGTATTATCGAGGGGCTACGACTGGGACAACTCAATTTTTAACGATCCCAGCACCCAATACTTGAGGGGAGTCATTTACTTCAGCCTGGGCGATTATGAGTCACGGAAGTTCATCTTCAACCCCAACTTCAGATCGCAATCAACACGATGATTTCGAAGTCGGCCAATATGCAGCATAAGGCATCTGTATCTCGACTGCTGCCTGCAAGGCTTAGCCCTCATCGAGGATGGGTTTTTGCGATGAACCAAGAATAGGCAAAGAAGGATGGGCTTCTGTGGAGTTATTTGTTTGCGGGGGTATCGGTTGAAACAGAGTTGCAACTGTTGCCTTGCAACACAGATCTGCAAAGTGGCCAAGCTTCCTTATCAAGTTGCAGTCTACGTCCGCCAGCCCAATGAACCTGCTTCCTCTGATGTGAGATTCAGGAGATAGAAGAAGCCATCATTGCATTCGATGTGTCCAAGGACATCCCGTACGTCTGATCCGCTGGGCAGGAGAGGATTCATCGCCTGAGTCAACGCACATTCATCGGCAAACAGGCGTTTGTGACGCTCCTTCGGCGTTGTACGGCGAGACTTCCATAGTTCGATACGAGCGATATACCGGCGCGACTTACCTGATTCTTGGGCGCAGGAGAGGTGTATCAGAAAGCGGCGCCTGCGCGGTGTGTGATCGAGTTTGCGTAAGTTCTGGCTCATCAAAATGAAGAAACGGCGCGCTGTCGAAGCACCATCCGGTTAAGCGCAAAGCGGTTGTAGCGTTGCGCGACAATGCACGGAAGATTGGCGGCTAGGGCATACGCTGACATCACCCAACACGCCCATGGCGGATTCCAAAGAAAAAACAGAGGCAGACACGCGAGCATGCACCAGTGAGCAGTTTCAGCACGACGAGTCTCAAGCAGAAAGAGCTGCAGATACTCCGCATCCCGCGCTGACAATCGCTTCTTCGCAAATCCCCCGAACCATGGTGCTCCATCCGGCAGCAGGGGTTTCCATCGACGAATGCCGAACCAGTTCAGATAGAGTCGGCCGTCACCCTCCCAGCGCCGCGGAGCCGTCAGCCAGGAATCACAGGCAAAGATGTTTGGCGGAAGGTGAACGGATGCATAGCCAATGGCGAGATGCACCACTGGCCAGCCCAGTATGTTCACCGACCAGACCAGCGCGTTCATACTTCTCTTCCCCTCCAGATGGTCTTCTGTCCAGTAGCTCGGCGCATGGCTGATCGGGCGAAGAGAATGCAGTAATAGGCAAGCGGGAGCGGATAGAGCAGACACGTGTGCAGTCTGTAGTTCCCGAGTTGCCGTCCCAGCCAGTACGTCTGCCCTCCTAAGAGCAGGTAAGCGAGGAGGAAATATGTCGGGAAGCTCGACCAGGAAATTACGGCCAGAAACGCTGCCATCCACAGCGATGAAATCCAAACAGCGGAAAAGGCAAGCACCTTGTCGCCTGAGGCCGTTGCGCCATGCACAAAAGCCTTG
>JAJXWS010000194.1 GCA_021781495.1 Acidobacteriota bacterium
AATCACGCCGATGCCGCGCCAGGCGCGGTCGGTGACTTCAAAGACCTCGCGCAGCAGAGCCTGCGCAGCCGGATTGCCTTCATAGCGAACGACGCGCTCGTAGGCGTTCTCGACCTCGTGGCGGCCTGCCTCAAGCTGCAACACGGCGCGGCGGATGCCATCGAGCAGATCGAGCGGCTCAAAGCCGGTGACGACGATGGGAATGCGGAACTTCTCTGCCAGCGGTGGATACTCCCAGTAGCCCATGACGCTGCAGACGTGACCCGCGGCAAGGAATGCCTGCACCTGGTTGCCGGGGGCGCTCATGATGGCTTCAATCGCAGGCGGCACCAGCACATGCGAGACGAGCAGCGAGTAGTTGCGCAGGCCCCGCCGCCTGGCCACGTGCACGCTCATGGCGTTGGCCGGGGCTGTAGTCTCAAAGCCTACGCCGAAGAAAACCACTTGCTTGTCCGGGTTCTTCGCCGCGAGATCTACGGCGTCGAGCGGCGAATAGACGATGCGGACATCGCCGCCGCGGCCTTTCACCTGGAACAAATCTCCCTCGGTGCCAGGCACGCGCAGCATATCGCCGAAGCTGCAGAAGAGGACGCCGGGCTGGGCGGCGATGGCGAGTGCTTTGTCAATCAGCTCGAGCGGCGTGACGCAGACCGGGCAGCCGGGGCCGTGCACCATTTCGACTCCAGCGGGCAGCATCTGGTCGATGCCGTTTTTGATGATGGAGTGCGTCTGGCCGCCGCAGACCTCCATGATCTTCCACGGGCGCGTGGTGACGGCATGAATCTCGCGCGCCATGCGCTGGGCGATTGCGCCGTTACGAAACTCGGTGAGGTACTTCATTGGGGATCGCAGCTCCCGTCGGGGCAAAGCGATTGCGGACGCGCGGCAGCACGGGCAAGCTGCTCTTCCTCGCCAGCCAGTTCTTCGTCGAGAATGCCCATCTGGCGGAAGGAATCCAGCGTTTCCTCGGCGGTCTGCTGGTCAATCTTGGAGATGGCAAAGCCCACATGGACAAGGGTATAGTCGCCAACTTCGACCTCGGGCACATAGTCCATACAGACGCGTTTGACGACGCCGCCGAAGTTGACCCGGCCCACGCGCAGGCCGCCTTCATCGGCGATGGACTCGACTTTTCCTGGAATCGCTAGGCACATGGCAAGTACCTTATACCTTCGGCGTGGAGATGCGGGATGTGATTTAGATCACTCAATCAGCGGCTTTTTGCATGTTCTTTGCGCTCATTCTCGGCCACTCGCGCCTTGACCATTTTCTTCACCAGAGCCGCGGGCAGTGGCTGGTCGATTGGGAACTGCAGCGTTCCTTTGGAGGTGCGGTAGCCAGCGAGCTCGTCCTGCATCGCGTCGATCAGCGAGGCCTGCATGGGAAAGAAGCTGCAATGGTTCTTGAACGCGGCATAGGCGACGAGGGAGCCCTTGTAGCGAAAGGCGGGCATCCCGTAGCTGATGCACTCGGCGGCTGCCCTGGGCGCGGCTGCGCGGATTCGAGCGCGCAGGGTGCGCAAGGTCGTCTGCGCGGGCTCAGGCACGCGGGCAAGATACGCCTCGACGGCTACCGCCCCGTCGGTGGTTTGAGCACTTCCCTTCTTCGCTGTCTTCATGCAGGACCTCCAACATCTGGGGATGCGGGAAGAATGCTATCGCGCGGATGCGGCTCGTTCGGCGGCCAGATAGTCGAGCCACTCGGCCATGCCCGCACCGGTCTTCGCGGATGTTTCAAAGATACGGATGCCGGGGCGGATCTCATTGAGATGATGCAGCGCCGCTTCGCGGTCGAAGCCGCACGGTTCCGCCAGATCGATTTTGGTAATGACGGCGGCATCGGCGGAGTTGAAGAGCGTGGGGTATTTAAGCGGCTTATCTTCGCCCTCTGTGACCGAGAGCAGCGCCACGCGGATCCGCTCGCCGAGGTCGTAACTGGAGGGGCAGACGAGGTTGCCGACGTTCTCAATGAAGAGATAGTCGAGCGTGCTGAGTTCCCATCCGTCGAGGTGCCTGCCGACCATCTCGGCCTCAAGATGGCAGATGCCGTGGGTGTTGATCTGGCGGACGGGAGCGCCGCTGGCGGCGAGACGACGGGCGTCATTGTCGGTTTCCAGATCGCCGACCAGCGCAGCAACGCCGGCGCCACCCTCGCGCAGAGTGCGCAGCGTGCGCTCCAGAAATGCCGTTTTGCCCGTGCCGGGACTGGAGACGAGGTTGAACACCAGCACGCCCGCTGCGGTGAAGCGCCCGCGCAGGGCGCGCGCCAGCTCGTCGTTCTTCTTCAGAATTCCCTGCCGCAGTTCGACAATCCGCGTTGTCATGCCTGCACCTCGGCCTCTTCGATCTCGATGGCTTCAATCTCCAGCTCGCGCCCCTGGCGCAGATCCATGGTCAGCTCGCCGCAAGTGGGGCAGCGGAAGCTTTGGACACCGGCGATCTCATCACTGCGCGCGCACCCGGTGCAATACACCACGACCGGGAGCGTCTTCACAGCAAGTCTTGCGCCTGCAAGAGGCGTTCCTTCTGTTGCAAG
>JAJXWS010000195.1 GCA_021781495.1 Acidobacteriota bacterium
CTCTGCCCGCTGACAAAGCCGCCTGCGAGCGCCAATAGCACCGCGGGAGCGCATTGCGCGATGATCTTTGACCGCTTCATCATCGAGCGGCCTCGGCAGCTGCCATCAGGTCGGCCAGCGACGTGGTGCAGACAGTCGGTCCGTGGCTCAATAGCTCTTCGAAGGGATAGAGGCCGGTGGCAACCGCAATCACGGGCAGGTCGTTCGAGCGCGCCGCTTCAATGTCGCGTGGTGTGTCGCCAACGACACAGATCGTCGCTGCGCTGCCGCAGAACTGGCGCGCCTTGTGCGCTGCCGCAGCGACCAGCTCGGCGCGGACAGGGAAGTGATCGCTGAATCCGCCAAACCGAAACCATTCCCGCAGTCCTGCCTTCTCAATCTTGATCCAGCCAATTGTCTCCAAATTACCCGTCGCCACGCCAAGCACGGCTCCACGCTGCGCCAGATGGCGCAAGGTTTTACGGACACCGGGCATCAAGTAGGGTTGCAACTCTTCACGCCGCTCTGCGACGTGATTGCGGATTGCATCCAGAATGGCGGCTACCTGCGGCTCGATGCGATCGTCTGCGATGCCCGCTTTGAGGCAGGCTTCGTGAAGGATCGCGGTGTCTGTGCTGCCGTGGATCGCGACTCCATCGAGCGTCACGGCGATGCCGGTGACCTGACGCACGCCCGCAGGAATGGAGTCAAAGTGAACGCGGTCCCGGCTGCGGAGAAGTGTGCCGTCTATATCGAACAGGTACGCATCCTGGCCGTCCCATTGAAATCCGGGCCGGACAAAAACGCGTGCAATGTGATTGTGCTGATTCGATTCCATTGTGGCTGATGGCGTGGTCAGCCCTGGCGATATCCCTGGCGCACCACTCCAAATACAGGACGTTCGCTGCGCGGCGGACGCTTGAGGCCGGCACGTACTTCGGCGAGACTGAGGCCAAGCTCGGCCATGGTGCGGCTTAGCGTATTCCGATGGATGCCGAGTTCATCGGCGGCCTTGCACTGGTTGCCCCGGTTCGACACAAGAACTTCACGCAGAAATTGCTTCTTGAATTCGCGCACGGCTTCGTCATAGCGCACGCCGCTCGAATGCATCTGAGTCACCAGGCTCTCCAGTTCGCGTCTCACGTCTAAACCTCGCTTTAATAGCTTGCCACATCAAGGCCCAACAGCGATGGCAAATTTCATTCTGTTGAAGTCTGCCGGTGCATCCATTCCGGAGAGGCGGCTTCCAGCGTCTTCAGTTCATCCTGAACCTTGTTTGCCAGACCATTCGGAGTTACGTGCGTGCTGAGATGGCAGACACGAAAGAAATAGGGTGGTAACTTCGACTGTGCCAGCCAACCCTGTTGCGGATAGAACGCCAGCGTGATCAGCATGCCGGCGGTAACAGTGATTACGCCCTGCACCAATCCGAACAGAGCGCCAGCCAGGCGATCCAGGCAGCCAAAGCCCATCTTGTGCAGCAGGTGCGACAGGAAAAGCCCCAGAAGAAATCCAACCGTCATGACCGCCACTGTGATCAGGAGAAAGCCTATTGCATTTGCGATCTGGTTATCGTGCACAGTGCGCGACAATGGCAGCCCGATACTCTGGTAGTTCCACGCGGCAAGAATCAATCCGCCGATCAGGCCGGCTGCCGTGCATACCGAACGGATGAATCCCTGCAACAGCCCGGTCAGGACCGATCCAGCCAGTACCGCTACGATGATCCAGTCAACTGCTGTCACTTCGGTCTGCTCTCCGAACTACAGTGTAAGTGTCTGGCCCGTCAGTCTGCGGAATGCGTCGAGGTACTTTGCCTGGGTGCGCTTCACCACGTCTTCTGGAAGCCCCGGTGCGGGCGCCTGCTTATTCCAACGAATGCTCTCTAGATAATCGCGCACAAATTGCTTGTCGAACGAGGGCTGCGCTCCGCCGGGAGCCCATGCGGCAGCGTCCCAGAAGCGGGACGAGTCGGGCGTTAGAACCTCATCGGCAAGGATGATACCAGTCTCAGTCACGCCAAACTCGAACTTCGTATCGGCGAGAATCAGGCCGCAGGTTTCGGCGTGGTGTGCTGCCCGCTGATAGATGGCCAGCGTCAGGCGGCGCAACTCTGCGGCGCTTTCGCGGCCGATCAACTGTTCCGTCTGCTCAAAGGAGATGTTTTCGTCGTGCGCGCCGTCCTGGCTCTTGGTTGCGGGGGTGAAGATGGGCTCAGGCAGCCGGGATCCGTCTTTCAGACCGGCAGCCAGGCCGATGCCGCACACGGTCCGCGATGTCTGGTACTCCTTCCAGCCGGAGCCGGCCAGGTACCCGCGCGCCACGCATTCAACCGGGAACATTCTTGCGCGCTTGACCAGCATCGAGCGGCCTTCCAACTGGTCCGCGTAGGCGTGCAGTTCCTGCGGGTAGTCTTCGACCTTGGCGGAGATGACATGGTTGGGCACAATCTCGCGCATCATCTCAAACCAGAAGAGAGAGATCTGCGTGAGGATCTTTCCTTTGCCTGGAATGCCGGTGGCCAGGACGTGATCGAACGCGGAG
>JAJXWS010000196.1 GCA_021781495.1 Acidobacteriota bacterium
TAGGCCTGCTTGGCGCTTTGGTCTGTGGGCACCTGCGCATTGGGCAGGTGATCGACGACGATGCGAAGGCCGGGCACGCGATCCGAGACTTCAAGAAGGGCGTGGATCAGGCGCGGGTCGGGATTGGCGGATTCAAAGACCAGATTTGCCTGAGCAAGTTCCTTGAGTCCCGCGAGAAAGCCGGGCTTGTTCAGGTCGGTGGAAAGATCACGGTTCCAGAGATTGCCGTAGCGAAAGCCAAGGAAGAGGGGATTCTCGTGGAGGCGCTCGAGTTGATAGCGGTAGGTTTCTGAGCCGGGGATGAGGTCGCCCACGATGCCTACGATGATTGGATTTTTCTCTGCCACGCCGAGGAGCCAGTCGTTGTCCGAGGCGAGCGGACTGGCTTCAACGGCAATGGCCCCGACGATGCCGAAGGGAGCGCTGAGCGCCGTATAGCGATCGGGCAGGGCGGGCTTGTAGAGTGCGGTGTCGGTCTGTTCAGGCCACGGCACGCCGCCGGGGCGCGCTGTGTCAAAGAGGTGGATGTGCGCGTCGAGCTTGGGTGGAGTCGAGTGATTCATTGCGGATTCGGCGGAGAGCGGGGAAGCGTGGGACAGGGGGCCGGCGAGCGATCCGGCGCTGAACGCTGCAAGTTTGAGCACGTCACGACGGCGCATGGATTCCTCTGAGCGGAAGAGTTCGAATGGGAAAGAATTTCAAACACACCCACTATACAGGGCGACGAGGATGCTTGTCGGGTAGTGACACGATGCGGTGCGGACGATGGACGCGGCGCGGATGCGGGGTTACTGCCAGGTGAGGCGGAGGAGCGAGAGGGACTCGTGCGGAAGGCTTGTGGTGAGTGTGATCGTGCCGTCGCGGACGTCGAGCCACTGCGGCGATGTGAGCAATTCGAGTTGGCCGGCGGCTTGCAGGCGCGCGTACTGCGTTGCGTCAGGATGCTGCGGCGAGCCCATGGCGAGCCATGGGGTGTAGGCGTTGCTGTGCGTCTCGTCGATGCGGTAGTGCTGGAGCAAAACGCGATGCACGCCGGCGGGAATGCCATGAACTGTGACTGAAACAGGCGCGCCGGACATCGGCGTGTTGATGTCGTGGTAGTTCCAGAGGAGAACGGCGGCTGCATGAGAGTCGCGCGTGGCGAGGGCGTCCACATCGGGCGACTGGCGAACGCCTGTGGCCATGAGTGTCTCAAGTGAGACGGCGCCGGTGCTGGTGGTGCGGACGCGGTCGCCGGACATGAGGCCAAGCATGCGGAAGAGATTGAGGATGGGTTTGTCGATGCCGTTGGTGGCGAGCGAACGGAAGCCTTCAAAGTAATCGCGCTCTTCAAACTCGAAGGACCAGCTCAGCATGGAGATGAGGTCGACCGAATGGCGATCGCGCAAATCGAGGATAGCTTTGAGGGCGGCGGCGGTGTAGGCGGGATAGAGCGTGCCGTTGCGGTAGTTGTTCGCCGGGTTGTCACGCGAGGAACAGGCGGCGCAGCCTTCCGGGTCGGCCTCGCTGAGGATGATGGGCAGATGGCGGAACTGCGGAAAGGATGCGATGAGCGCGAAGCCACGATCGACATCGGAGAGCTCGCGATTGAGGCCCATGGTGACGGTAGTGCCCTGAATGGTGGGCGAGCCTTTGGCGTGGAAGGAGATGAAGTCGAGCGGGATGGAGCCGCCGGTGGCTGCGCTGTGGCCTGCCTGCACATGTTCGAGAAAGCTGCGCAGGAAGGCGCGGGCCTTGTCACTGCGCGGGCTTGTGGTGGCCGGGCCACCGACACGCGCGCCGGGGAGCGCAGCGCGGACTCCGGCGACGGCGAAGTCGTAGAGGCGGAAGTAATCCTCCGGCGTGGAGTGCCAGTAGTCGATGTCAGGCTCGTTCCAGACTTCGAAGTACCATTGGAGGACTTCGTCGCGGCCGTAGCGCTCAACCAGATGCGCGGTGAGCACACGGCAGAGTTCCTGCCAGCGGGCGTAGTCTTTGGGCGGATTGTTCGAGGCGCCGGAGATGGTTGAGGCGGGGAAGTGAACCTGGTAGGGCTCGTGACGGTTGGGGAGCGTGGCGGCGAGGTCGCGCGGCATGAAGCCCAGCTCGACGAGAGGGCGGACGCCGGCGGCCTTCCATGCGTCGAAGATGCCGTCGAGGAGGTTGAAGTTGTAGACCGGATGGCCCTGCGCGTCTTCAGAGTAGATGTTGGTGGAGCTGAATTTGAGCTCCGGCTTGCCATCACCAGAGGTGAGCAGGTGGTGGGCGCGGATGTAGACGGGAACAGGCGCGAGGTCGTGCAGCTCGCGGAGAAGCTGGCGGCCGTGGGGCATGGTGGTGTAGTTGGCTTCGTCATAGCCGAACCATGCGTAGATGGGCGTAAAGGGAGCGATGCGCTGATTGAGATCGACGTCGAGCTGGACGGGCTGCGCGGCAGGCTGCGGAGCAGCGGGTTGGGCGATGACAGCGGCTGCGGGCAGGGCAGCGGCAAGGGCGGCGCAGAGGAAGCGAGTGAGCAGGTCGCGCATGTTGATCTTGAGAGA
>JAJXWS010000001.1 GCA_021781495.1 Acidobacteriota bacterium
AAGGAGGCCAGAAGCAAGGAGCAAAAAACAAAAGGCTGGCAGCCAGAGAGAGGGGGTCCCCCCCCCCCCCCCCCCCCCCCTGAAAATTTTGTTTTCCACAGAAAATCGTGCGAAAAATTATGCGGAGTTGTGAAACACCCAACAGGCGCACCTGCGCCAGGCGCTGCGGCATTGCTCCGCGCGACTTATAAGCTAATTAAAATCAATTATTTATACTGATAAAGCCTGCGCATCGCGCGGATCCTGTCCGGCACAACACCCCAGCTCGCATCCTGTGCCGTGCAGGCAGCCAGGGGAGACCGGCATGCCACAAACTGCGCGCCCTTAGCGTCTCCCCCACCGGCAAGAACGGAGAAGGTGGCCACACAGGCCACACTCCCGCGAATATCGAGGTTTAGACGTACGATCCGAGCAGCGTCGAAACTTCGTCAAAAGCAGCGTTGATGCCGCCGGCCAGGGCGCTCATGCCAGCGGTCGCACCGAAAGCGATCAAGGCAACAACAAGGGCGTATTCCACCAGATCCTGACCTTCCTCGCGGTCCATCAGGTTCTTGAAAGTCACATACAGCTTAAGCAGACGATCGTTCACAGTATCTTCTCCTTTTTTTGCCGTTTTTACAGACTGAGAAATGGTTTTGCTGGACGGAATTTTACTGGAGTAGCAATATTCTTTATTACTAAATTTGAATTCATTGGTTACCTAAGTGTGTTCCACCCCAGGGCTGCTGCCGCTGCCCAGACCCGCACCGCACTGCACCCCTACGCGCAAAAACAATGGGCCGGGATCGCTCCCGGCCCTCATGGCTTCGTCTGAAATTCCCTCTACTGCCCGCCGTTCTCGGTACTGCGAATGAAGTCGGCGGTCTGCTGGTGCAGCTCCTTCAGGGCCTCGGTGGTCACGTAGACCATGTGCCCGGTCTGGAAGAAGTGGTACTGGATATTCTTCTGCAGCGAGGCGGGAATCTGCAGATGCTTGTCCTCGTACGTGGCGCCAAAGTAGGTGCAGCCCAGGTCGTAGTAGCCGCCCATCAGCAGAATCTTCAGCTTCGGGTTGGTCTTCATGGCCATGGCCAGGTCCGGCATCACGTTCGCGCCGGCACCCCAACCCTGCTTGCCCGGCGGCGTGTGGCGCAGGTCCCAGTGGAAGTCCGGTCCATAGGCGCTGGGCTTGTACGTCTGGTTATCGCCGTACTTCAGCGTATTGCGCACATAGGTGTTGATGGCCACGTCATACGGCGAATCCAGCGCCGCTCCGAATGGGTCATACTCCGCCTCCTCGCTCAACGGATCCAGGTCCGGCCCCTTGTAGCGCGTATCCAGCCGGCCGGTGGTGATGCCCATCTCCGACTGCAGCTCTTTTGAGAACTGGCCGCCGCTCACGCGCAGGTTGGCCTTCAGCCAGTAGGCCGCGGGCACGCCGGTAAAGCTCTCCAGCTTGGCGGCAATGCTCTTCCGGTCGGCTTCCGGCACGTCAGCCCCCTGCAGCAGCGCGCTGGCATAGGTGCCCACAGCGAACTGCTCCACCTGCTTCAGAAACGGCTCCAGTGCCGCCGGCTGGTTGGGAACACGGTGGTGGAACCAGGCCGTGGCCGCCATGGAGGGCAGTGCCAGAATGTAGCCGTTGTCCGTGCCCGGATTGCCATCCGGGTCGTCGGCGCTGTCGTCAAAGTTCAAGATCTGCGAGAGGAAGATCGATCCATTCAGATCCAGATGGTGCTCCAGCAAATTCGTCAGCACCGCCGTGCGCGTTGTGCCATAGCTCTCACCAAACAAGTACTTGGGCGAGTTCCAGCGGTTATATCGCGTCAGGAAGCGGCGGATGAAGCGGTCAAACGCATGCGCGTCCTGGTCAATGCCATAGAAAGCCTTGGCCGCATCCTTGCCGTAGATGCGGCTGAAGCCCGTGCCCGGCGCGTCGATAAACACCAGGTCGCTCACATCCAGCAGGCTGTACTGGTTCGGCGCCAGATCGTACGGCGCGCCCTCCTGGTGCGACGAGTCCTGCGGAAGCACCACGCGCTCCGGCCCAAAGGCGCCCATGTGCAGATACATCGTCGAGCTGCCCGGTCCGCCGTTGTACAGAAAGGTGATCGGCCGATGCCCGGCCGGGTTCTTGGCAAAGTAGGCCACGTAGAAGATGCGTGCCGTGGCCGGCTGCTCCGCCGGCTTGGCGCTGGTATCCACCGTGGCGTCCGGCAGATACTTGCCGTCGAGTCCCAGCATCGCATCCTGCGCGTCGGTTGCGCCCACGGTCAGCGTGCCCGCCACCGCGCGATAGCTGATCGCCTGTCCGCCCACCGTCACCGAGCCCTCGGTCACGGAGTCGGCCGGAATCTCCGCCGGCGCTGCCTTGGCCGCTTCCGGCTTTGCCGGCTGACCGCTCTGCGAACCACTCTGTGACCAGGCCAGCGGAGCAGCCACCAGCGCCGCTGCCACAACCGTCGCCAGGGCCACCAGCGCGGTCGTTCGAATACGCTCCATCATCGCTCGCATCCTCCTCCTTCACCGGATATCTTCAGTGACCGGAGTATACCGGACCGCGCAAATGCAGCAAGGGCTGGGATTGCTCCCAGCCCTTGCTGTGTTTGCTAGATTCTGCCGGAATCCGGCCAACGGTTTACAGAGGCTGAACGTCCGCCGCCTGCCAACCCTTGGGCCCCTTCACCACGTTGAACTGCACGGCTTGGCCTTCCTGCAGGCTCTTGAAACCACTCGAGTTGATTGCAGAGTAATGCACGAAGACATCTTCGCCGTTCTGACGCGAGATGAAGCCGAAGCCCTTCGCGTCATTAAACCACTTCACAGTACCTTGTTCCATTTTGCTTGTGTTTCCTGAATTGAATTGCGCTGGATGAATCGGAGCGACCACTGGCAGAATCTTGCTTGGTTGGGCGAGTACTGCTCACGCCCGGTTCGGCTCTAACGCTGTGTTAAGTGTAGCACCGCTCTGGAAAAACAGGGGTTAATCTTTTTTCCTCGCTCTCAACCTCGCTCCAGCCGCCTCTTAATCCTCTCATCCGTTGCACTTTAGCGCGTCCGGCCGGGTTGTGATAGCTTGAAGGGTCACCATGCCGGCAGATCCCGTACCCGCGCTTCTTGCCCGCGCCACCCAGGCGCTCGCGGCCGAGTTCGGCTCGCTTCCGCCCTTCGAGCCAGCCCCGCAGAGCGCCGCGGACCCCGACGCAATGGCCCGTGTTCTGGATACGGTGGCGCACCGGCTCGGCAATAACTATCCCTACTTTCATCCCCTGTATGCGGGGCAGATGCTCAAGCCGCCGCACCCTGTGGCCCGCGCCGCCTACGCGCTCGCCATGGCCATCAACCCGAACAACCACGCCCGCGATGGCGGCAGGGCCAGCTCCGAGATGGAGATGGAGGCCGTGGCTCAGATTGCCGGCATGTTCGGATGGGCCGGCCAGCACCTTGGGCATCTCACCTCCGGCGGCACCATGGCCAACCTGGAGGCGCTCTGGGTCGCCGGGCAGCTCCATCCCGCGCGGCGCGTGGTCGCCTCAGAGCAGGCGCATTACACCCACCAGCGCATCTCCGGGGTCCTCCGGCTGCCCTTCGCGTCCATCCCTGCCGATCGCCGGGGACGCATGGACCTGGAGGCGCTGGAGACCGAACTGCGCAAGGGCGACGTGGGCACAGTGGTCGTTACGCTGGGCACCACCGCCATCGGCGCCGTCGACGCGCTGGATGAGATAGTCGCGCTGCGCGATCACTACGGCTTCCGCATCCACGTGGACGCGGCCTACGGCGGCTACTTCCGGCTCATCCGGGATGTGCTCGACGAACCTGCCCGCCGCTCCTTTGCCGCCATCGATCAGGCAGACTCGATTGTGGTGGACCCCCACAAGCACGGGCTGCAGCCCTACGGCTGCGGATGCATCCTGTTCCGCGACCCGGCGGTCGGACGGCTCTACAAGCACGACTCTCCGTACACCTACTTCACCTCAAAGGAGTTGCACCTGGGCGAGATCAGCCTGGAGTGCTCCCGCGCCGGTGCCTCCGCCGTGGCGCTGTGGGCCACGCAGCAGTTGCTTCCGCTCACGCCCGACGGCGAATTCGCGCAGGGGCTGGCACGCAGCCGTGCAGCCGCAGTGGAGCTCGACCGGCGGCTGCGCCACGACAACGCGGGACGCTTCCACGCCCTCGCCGGCGGCCCTCCGCAGCTGGATATCGTGGTGTGGAGCATGCGCGCGCCAACGGCCGGGCAGGCCTCCGAGCTGACCCGGAAGATATTTCTGGCCTGCGCCGAGCGCAACCTGCACCTGGCCCTTGTACAATTGCTCCAATCCTGGTTCCAGCCCGCAGAAGATTCTGTAGACACGGAGGGCGGGGAATACGTAACCTGTTTGCGTTCTGTATTGATGAAGCCTGAGCACGAAGCATGGCTGGGCGCAATCTGGGAAGGTTTGACCGCCGCCTACGCGGCGCTTTGAGGAGAGGAACGCATGCAGGAAGCGGGCAAAGTTGTGCAAGGAAAAGAAAACGTTCTCATCCAGAACGGCGATTGTGCCGTCACCCTCCTGCCAGAATTCGGCGGCAAAGTCGCTTCCATCCGCCTCCGCGGCCAGGAGCTGCTGCAGGCTCCGCTGGCCCCCGTAGCGCCGCGCACCCGCTACATGCCCTTTGACGCCGGCGATGCCAGCGGATGGGATGAGTGCCTGCCTTCCGTAGCCGCCTGCACGGTCGAGACAGCCGCCGGCCCGGCCCGCGTCCCCGATCACGGCGACCTCTGGTATGTGCCGTGGAAGACCGTCTCCGTCACCTCCGACTCCGCCACGCTGGTGGGCGAGTGCTTCAGCCTGCCGCTCAGCGTGGAGCGCCGCATCGCGCTCTCAAAGATCGACACTGGCTGGCGGCTGGCCGTCGACTACAAGGTGACCAACACCGGCGCACACGCCGTGCCGTGGTCCTGGGCGGCGCATCCTTTATTTGTAGCGGAGGCCGGCGACACCATCGAGCTACCGCAATCCATTCAAAAGCTTCGGCTTGAGGGCTCCGGCGGCGGCAGGCTGGGCAAGAACGGCGACCCCGTGGCCTGGCCCATCGCCAGGCTCGTCACCGGCGGCGAAACCAACCTGAGCGTGGCTGACTCGCCCGACTCCGGCATCGGCGACAAGCTGTTCGCCGGGCCGCTCGAGCCGTCAGAGAACTGGTGCGCGCTGCGGCGGCCCAAAGCCGGCGTGCGCGTCCGTTTCGGGTTCGATACCGCAACCTCGCCCTACCTGGGGTTGTGGATCTGCTACGGAGGCTGGCCGGAACGGCCCGGTCCCAAGCAGGTCTGCGTGGCCCTCGAACCCTGTACCGCTCCGCTCGATTCCCTGGCGCAAACGGGCCCCTGGTCGCGTACGCTGGCCGCCGGCGCATCGTATGCGTGGTCCATATCTGTCGATCTCGAAATCCTTTAAGGTGTGACTCGAATGCATGATCCAGCTTCTCTCCGCACGTTGCATGTGAACCGCTTTCAGGCAGAGCCGGCTATCTTTGTCGCTCCCGGCCGCGTAAACCTGATTGGCGAACACACAGACTATGCCGAGGGCTTTGTAATGCCCGCGGCCATTGACTTTGCCACCCTTGCCGCCATCTCGCCCCGCGCAGACGGCAAGATTGTTGTCTACTCTGAGAACTTCAAGGAAGAGAAGACCTACGACGCCGCGGCGCTGCCTCCCAAGGGCAGCAAGCACTGGAGCGACTATCCGATGGGCGTGGTCTCGATCCTGGCCGGCGAAGGCCATGCGATTCCTGGCTTCAGCCTGAGCCTGTGGGGCGATGTGCCGCTCGGCTCCGGCCTCTCCAGCTCTGCCGCCATTGAGGTGGCGACGGCGCTGGCGGTCAGCTCGGTGATCGGCGCAAACTATCCCGGACCGGTGCTGGCGCGGCTGTGCCAGCGGGCTGAGAATGAGTTCGTCGGCGCAAACTGCGGCATCATGGACCAGTTCATCTCCGCCAATGGCGCGGAAGACCACGCGCTGCTGCTGGACTGCCGCGACCTCAGCTTCAAGCTGGCGCCGATTCCGGCCAGCGTGGCGCTGGTCATCGCCAACACCATGGTCAAGCACTCGGTGGCGGGCGGCGAGTACTCCACCCGCCGCGCTGAGGTGGAGGAAGCCTGCGCCGTGATCGCGCAGCACCGGCCGGAGGTGCGCTTCCTGCGCGACGCCACCGTCAGCGATCTGGAGAAGTGGGGCGGCGAGATGAGCCCCAATGCCCTCAAGCGCGCGCGCCACGTAATTACGGAAAACCTGCGCACCGTGGCCGCCGCGGAAGCCCTGCTGAATCACGACATGGCCGAGCTGGGCCGCCTGATGGCGGAGGCCCACGTAAGCTACAGCCGCGACTTTGAAGGCAGCTGCGTGGAGGCTGATGCGATGGTGGCGCTGGCACAGGACCTGCCCGGCCTGATCGGCGCACGGCTCACCGGCGGCGGCTTCGGCGGCTGCACCATCAACCTGGTGGAGAAGGACCAGGCGCACGCGTTTGCTGAGGCACTCGCGGCCCGCTACACCACGGAGATCGGCATCGTGCCGCAGATTCACATCTGCCACGCCTCCAACGGCGCGCACAAGGTGAACTGAGGCTGCCGAAACTGGAACAACAACCCTCATCCTGTTGCAGCCGGACTGCACCACGGTTGCAGCAGGATGAAAGCATTGTGCCCCCCATGCGGCGCCCAACCGCATTTTATGAGGGCCTCCAAAGCAATGCCTGATAAAATCCAGACAGGTTTTATCCATAATGACCGGTCAGGACACGGACAGATCGGCTTCAAGTGCATGACTCCAATTTCAGGTTGTCGCAGGACTACCTGTGAGCGCCGCTGAGAGACGAACACGAATGCAATCTAACCCAACAAAGCCCTTCTCCTACGAAACTTTGCCTTCCACCGGTCTGGTCGCCTACTTCTCCATGGAGATTGCGATCGACCCGCGCATGCCCACCTACTCCGGTGGCCTGGGCGTGCTTGCCGGGGACACACTCCGCTCTGCCGCTGACCTGGGCGTGCCGCTGGTGGCCTTCACGCTGGCCCACCGCAAAGGCTACTTCCAGCAGCATCTGAGCAGCGCCGGAGACCAGACGGAAGATATCCAGCCCTGGGAGCCCTCCGATTTCTGTACGGAAGAGGCCGCGCGCATTACCGTCTCCATTGAGGATCGCGTGGTGACGGTGCGCGCCTGGCGCTACGATCTGGTGGGCCGATACGGTCACATCGTGCCGATTTATCTGCTGGATACGGACCTGGAGTGCAACTCCGGCTGGGATCGCGGACTGACCGACCACCTGTATGGAGGCGACACCAACTACCGCCTGCAGCAGGAGATTGTGCTGGGCATGGGTGGCGTGCGCATAGCCAACGCCCTGGGCCTGAAGCTGAACGTCTACCACATGAATGAAGGTCACGCGGCCCTGCTGACCCTGGCGCTGCTGGAGCAGCAACTGGGCGGCGGTCCGCTGGCAACCTATACCGAGAGCGACGTCGCCGCTGTGCGCCGTCTGTGCGTGTTCACCACGCACACGCCGGTCCCGGCCGGGCATGACCGCTTCTCGACCGAGCAGACAATCCGCATTCTGGGCGGCGACCGCACGGCGCGGCTGGAGCGGCTGGGCTGCTTCCAGGATGGCCTGCTGAACATGACGCTGCTGGCCCTGCGCTTCTCACGCTACGCCAACGGCGTGGCCATGCAGCACGGCAAGGTGTCGCGCAGCATGTTCCCGGAGTTCCCCATTGACTCCATCACCAACGGCGTACACGCGCCCACCTGGGTCTCCGAGCCGATGCAGCAGATGCTGGACGCGCAGATTCCGGCGTGGCGGCGCGACAATCTTTATCTGCGCAACGCCATTGACCTGCCCGAGCAGGAGATTATCAAGGCCCATGACCGCGCCAAGGAGGCCCTGCTCACCGAGGTCGCCTCACGTACCGGCCTGGTCCTCAATCCGCGCGTGCTTACCCTGGGCTTTGCACGCCGCGCCGCCACCTACAAGCGCGCCAGCCTGCTGTTCACGGACCCCGAGAGACTGCTGAAGATTGCCACAGAAGCCGGCGGACTTCAGATTCTCTACTCCGGCAAGGCACACCCGCAGGACGAGCCCGGCAAGGCCCTCATTCACAACGTGATTGAGACTGCGCATCGGCTCTCCAATGACATGCTGCGCATCGTGTACCTGGAGAACTATGCATGGGACCTGGGCGCGCTGCTGACGGCGGGCGTGGATGTGTGGGTGAATACACCGCGGCGGCCCTATGAGGCCTCCGGCACCAGCGGCATGAAGGCCGCGCTGAACGGCGTACCAAGCCTGTCCATTCTGGACGGCTGGTGGATCGAGGGCTGCATTGAGGGCGTCACCGGCTGGGCAATTGAAGACGGCGCCAACGATGCGGAAGAAGCCCTTTCGCTCTACAGCAAGCTGGAGACGTCCGTGGTGCCGCTCTACAACGAGTCACCGGAGCGCTGGGCGCGGCTGATGCGGACAACGCTGGCCTTCAACGGCTCCTACTTCAACACCAACCGCATGGTGAAGCAGTACACGCGCAACGCCTACTATCCCGTAAAGCTGCTGGAACACGCAGCTGTGGAAGAGACGGCATACGCAGGTTAGGTTGTTCCGCAAGGGAAACGACAGAGGCGAACCGAATGCGGTTCGCCTCTGTTTTTGTCTGCGGCTGCGGCTCAATCGCCCTGCGCGTTCTCCAGCTCTTCCCCAATGCGATGCAGCTTCATCACGCGCCACTGCAGGCGGTCAAAGAAGAGATAGACCACCGGGGTGGTGAACAGCGTCATCATCTGGGAGACGATAAGCCCGCCCACGATGGTGATGCCCAGCGGCTTGCGCAGCTCTGAGCCGACGCCCATGCCGATCGCCAGCGGCAGGCCGCCGAACAGCGCCGCCATGGTTGTCATCATGATGGGCCGGAAGCGCAGCAGGCATGCCTGATAGATGGCCTCGCGTGGAGGCAGGCCCTCATCGCGTTCGGCCTGCAGCGCAAAGTCGATCATCATGATCGCGTTCTTCTTCACAATGCCGATGAGCAGCAGGATGCCAATCAGCGCGATGATGCTGAGCTCCGTGCCGGTGATCAGCAGCGCCAGCATGGCGCCCACGCCGGCCGGCGGCAGCGTGGAGAGAATGGTGAGCGGATGGATCAGGCTCTCATACAGGATGCCCAGCACGATGTACACCGCCACCAGCGCGGCAAGAATGAGATACGGCTCGTTGCGCAGCGACTCCTGAAAGGCCTGCGCTGTGCCCTGGAACGTGGCGTGAACCGCGCTGGGCATGCCCATGTCGCCCTGCACCTTTTCGAGCGCCGTGACCGCCTGTCCCAGCGAAACGCCCGGCGCAAGGTTGAAGGTGAGCGTGACCGCCGGATACTGCCCCTGGTGGTTCACGGCAAGCGACGTCCGCTGCGTGGCAAAGTGCGCAATGGCCGAGAGCGGCACCATGGCTCCGCCAGCCGTTGTAATCACCGCCGGCGCAGGAGCCGCGGATGCAGTAGCCGTGCCGGCCTGCGCCAGCAGGCTGGGCGTGGAGAGCGCCGCAGCAGCCGGGGTGACTGCCGCGCCTGTTGACGTGCTCGTGAGCGTGCCCGGCGTGCCGGAGCTGGTGACGGTCGCAGTGACAAGGTTGCCCGCCGCCGTGGGAAACGACGCAATGGCGCCGGTGGGCAGGGCAGGCGCAACCGGGCCCGGCGCCGAGGTCGTGCTGGCTGCAGCCGCAGCGGTGGCGGTTGCGCCGGTGTTGGGCACCGCGGCCGCCGCGCCCGTGCTGGAACCGGCTTTGACGTAGATCCCGTTCAACGAGTCGGGGCTCAGCTGATATTTGGGATCGACCTCCATGACCACGAAGTACTGGTTGAGCCCGGTGTACATGGTGGAGGCGTGGCGCTGGCCAAATGCATCGTAGAGCACCTGATCAATGGCCGCGGCGGAGATGCCCAGCCGCGAGGCCGTGTCGCGATCGATAACCAGGTTCTCTGCCAGCCCCTGGTCCTGCTGGTCGGTGGAGGCATCGCGCAGCTCCGGCATGGTGCGCATGCGGGCTAGCAGGCGCGGAGCCCAGGTGTTCAGCTCGTCGAGATTCTCGTCTGAGAGCGTGTACTGGTACTGCGCGTCCGAGCCGCGACCGCCGATCTGAAACTCCTGCTGCACCTGCAGGAACAGCGCTGCGCCGGGAACGCTGGTCAGTTTGCTGCGCAGGCGATTGACCACCATGTCCGAGGTGACGCCTTTGCGTTCGCTGGGCGGCTTCAGGTTGATGAACATGCGGCCTACGTTGTTGCCGCCGCCACCGGGGCCGCCGCCACCGGCAAAGGCAACCATGGTGCCCACGGCAGGATCGTCCAGCACCATCTGCGCCAGCGTATGCTGCTTGACGCGCATGGCATCAAAGCTGATGTCCTGCGCGGCGCGGGTCACGCCGCCCAGGCGTCCGGTGTCCTGCTGCGGAAAGAAGCCCTTGGGCACAATAACGAACAGGTATCCGTTGAGCAGCACGGTACCGAAGACAATGCCCAGCATGAGCCACTGGTGACGCAGCACCCAGCGCAGTCCGGCGTTGTACTCGTAGTGCATCCACTGGAAGGCGCGCTCGCTGATGCGATAGATGCGGCCATATCGGCTCTCGTCGCGCGACTTCAGAAACTTGGCGCAGAGCATGGGTGTGGTGGTGAGGGACACCAGCAGCGAAACCGCAATGGCCACTGAGAGCGTGACGGCGAACTCGCGGAAGAGCTTGCCCACAATGCCGCCCATCAGCAGGATGGGAATGAAGACGGCGATGAGCGAAGTGCTCATGGAGACGACCGTGAAGCCGATCTCGCGCGATCCCTTCATGGCCGCTTCAAAGGGCCGCATGCCGATCTCAAGATAGCGCGTGATGTTCTCAATCACGACGATGGCGTCGTCCACCACAAATCCGGTCGAGATGGTCAGCGCCATCAGCGACAGGTTGTCGATGGTGTAGCCCATCAGGTACATCACGCCAAACGTGCCCACCAGCGAGAGCGGCACCGCGACGGAAGGAATGATGGTGGCCCAGATCTCGCGCAGGAACAGGAAGACCACCAGCACCACGAGCATGACGCTGATCATCAGCGAGATCTCCACGTCGCGCACGCTGGAGCGGATGGTGGTAGTGCGGTCTGCCACCACGTCAAGATGGATGGTGGGCGGTATCTCTGCCCGCAGGCGCGGCAGCTCGCGCAGCACGCTGTCCACGGTTTCAATCACGTTCGCGCCCGGCATCTTGAAGATGATGAGCATCACCGCGGTCTTCAGCTTGGAGGGAGGGCCGTGCGAAGGGTTGATGCCGACCACGCCGCCGGTATGGATGTCGGCCACGCTGTCCACCACCGTGCCGAGATCGGAAACGCGGACCGGAGCGCCGGTCTGGTAGTTATACCCGACGATGATGGACTTGTAGTCATCCGCTTTGAAGATCTGATCGTTGGCCCCGATGGCCCAGCGCGTGCCGGGGTCCTGAAAATTCCCCTTGGGCCGATTGGCGTTGGCGTTGGCCAGCGCAGTGCGCACCGCCTCAAGCCCGATGCCGTTGTTGGCCAGCTGCAGCGGATTCAGTTCCACGCGAACCGCCGGCTGCGAGGTTCCGCCGACAAAGACCTGGCCCACGCCCTGAATCTGCGAAACCTTCTGCGCCAGGATGGAGTC
Organism: Acidobacteriota bacterium; assembly: GCA_021781495.1. Classification (GTDB taxonomy): domain Bacteria; phylum Acidobacteriota; class Terriglobia; order Terriglobales; family Acidobacteriaceae; genus Telmatobacter. The sequence continues at coordinate 11,676 of JAJXWS010000001.1, forward strand.
GGCCATGTCATAGATCTCCGGCTTGGGCACAATGTCGGAGGTCAGCGTGAGGATGAGGATCGGCGCATCGGCGGGATTGGCCTTGCGATAGCCGGGATTCTGCGGCAGGTAGGCCGGCAACTGGCTGCGCGCCGCATTGATGGAGGCCTGCACGTCGCGCGCGGCGTTGTCGATGTTGCGGCTCAGGTCAAACTGAAGCACCACGGAGGCGGACCCCAGGCTGCTCGTCGAGGTCATCTGGTTCACGCCCGCGATGCGGCCAAACTGGCGCTCCAGCGGCGTGGCCACGGCCGAGGCCATCGTCTCCGGACTGGCGCCTGGCAGCCCCGCGCTCACCCCGATTACCGGGAAGTCCACATCCGGCAGCGAGGCAACCGGCAGCACGGAGTACGCCACCGATCCGGCCAGCAGCAGTGCCAGGCTGAGCAGCGTGGTGGCTACCGGGCGGCGAATGAAAGGTGCAGACAGATGCATCGCGCTTCGCCCTCAATCCGCCGAAACAGGCTGTTCGTGCAGCTGCGCCTGGCCTGTGCCCAGATGCAGGCGCCGCGCCAGCTTGTCAAAGTAGAGGTACACCACGGGTGTTGTGTACAGGGTGAGCAGTTGCGAAAAGATGAGTCCGCCCACGATGGTGATGCCCAGCGGCCGGCGCAGCTCCGCGCCCACGCCGCCGCCCAGCGCCAGCGGCAGACCGCCCAGCATGGCGGCCATGGTGGTCATCAGAATGGGCCGGAAGCGCAGCAGGCAGGCCTGGAAGATGGCCTCCTCCGCGGGCTTGTTCTGGTTGCGTTCAGCATCCAGCGCAAAGTCGATCATCATGATGGCGTTTTTCTGCACAATGCCGATGAGCAGAATGATGCCGATCAGCGCAATCACGCTGAATTCGGAGTGCGTAATCATCAGTGCGAGCAGCGCGCCCACGCCCGCCGAGGGCAGCGTGGAGATGATGGTGATGGGGTGAATGTAGCTCTCATACAGCACGCCCAGCACGATGTACACCGTGATCAGCGCGGCCAGAATCAGCAGCGGCTCATTGGCAAGCGAGGTTTGAAAGGCCGCCGCCGTACCCTGAAAACTTGAGTTGATGCTGGCCGGCAGCTGAATGCGGTCTTCCACGCGATGCACGGCCGCCACCGCGTCTCCCAGCGCCTTGCCCTGCGCCAGGTTAAAGCTGACGACCGTGGAAGGGAACTGGCCCTGATGGCCAATGGCGAGTTGCGCGCGCGTCTGCTCCCAGTGGGCCAGCATGCTCAGCGGCACCTGCGTGCCGTTGGCCGACTTCACATAGAGGCTGTTGAGCGTGGTGGGGTCGGTCTGGAAGTTGGGATTCACTTCCATCACAACGTGGTACTGGTTGAGCTGCGTGAAGATGGTGGAAACCTGCCGCTGGCCGAAGGCGTCGTAGAGCGTGTTGTCCACGTCGGCCATGGCCACGCCAAGCCTGGCCGCGGTGTCGCGGTCGATAACCAGTTCCGCGCCCAGTCCCTGGTCCTGCAGGTCGCTGGCCACGTCGGTTACATCCTTCTCCTTGCCCAGTTCCGCCACCATCATGCGGGTATATTTGGCCAGCTCTGCCTGGTTCGGATCCTCCAGCGAGTACTGGAACTGCGTGCGGCTCACGCGGTCCTCAACGGTCAGGTCCTGCAGTGGCTGCAGAAAGAGCTGGATCCCCTGCACCTGCTGCAGTCGCGGCTGCAGACGGCGAATCACATCGCTGGCCGAGATGTTGCGCTCCTCCAGCGGCTTGAGCGTGATCTGGATGCGCCCAGAGTTGAGCGTGGTGTTGGTGCCGTCCACGCCGATGAACGAGGACACATTGTCCACGGCGGGGTCCTGCAGCACCACGTCCACCAGGCGCTGCTGGCGCTGGGCCATGCTGGCAAAGCTCACCGTCTGCGGAGCCTCGCTGATGCCCAGAATCACGCCGGTATCCTGCACCGGGAAGAAGCCCTTGGGCACCACGATGAAAAGAACAATCGTCCCCACCAGCGTGGAGATGGTGACCAGCAGCGTGATGAAGCGGTGGCGAAGCACCACCTCCAGCGTGCGGCCATACCACGCGATGACGGAGTTGAAGATATTCTCAGACCAGTGATAGAAGCGTGACTGCTGCGCATGCGACTTGTCCTTGAGAATGCGCGAGCACATCATGGGCGTGAGCGTTAGCGACACTACTGCAGAAACCAGGATGGTAACCGCCAGCGTGATGGCGAACTCGCGAAACAGGCGGCCGACCACGTCACTCATAAACAGCAGCGGGATGAGCACCGCGATGAGCGAGACGGTGAGCGACATGATCGTGAATCCGATCTGCTCGCTGCCCTTGAGTGCGGCGCGCATCGGGCTTTCGCCTTCCTCAATGTAGCGCGAGATGTTCTCGATCATGACGATGGCATCATCCACCACAAAGCCGGTGGAGATGGTGAGCGCCATCAGGGTAAGGTTATTAAGCGAGTAGCCCAGCAGATACATCACGCCGAATGTGCCCACAATCGACAGCGGCACGGCAACCGACGGAATGATGGTGGCGGCCAGGTTGCGCAGAAACAGGAAGATCACCATCACCACCAGCGCGATGGTCAGCATCAGCTCGAACTGCACGTCCTTCACTGAGGCGCGAATGGTGACCGTGCGGTCCGTAAGCACCTTGACCTGCACGCTGGCGGGCAGGCTGGCGCGCAGCTGCGGCAGCAGCTTTTGGATGCGGTCCACCACCGCAATGATGTTGGCTCCCGGCTGGCGCTGAATGTTGAGGATGACCGCAGGCTTGCGGTCCATCCACGCGGCCTGCTGCGAGTTCTCGGCCGCATCCACAATCGTGGCCACGTCGGAGGCGCGAACCGCGGCCCCGTTGCGATAGGCAACGATGACCGGCTTGTAGTCGTTGCTGGAGAGCAGCTGGTCATTGGCTCCGATGGTGTAGGACTGGCGCGCGCCGTTCAGCGTGCCCTTGGCCTGGTCGACGTTGGCCGCGGCCAGCGCCGTGCGCAGATCCTCCAGGCTCAGGTTGTAGGCGGCAAGCTGCGCCGGATTGGCCTGGATACGCACCGCCGGCTTCTGTCCGCCCGCAATGGAGACAAGTCCCACGCCCATCACCTGCGAGATCTTCTGCGCCAGGTTGGTGTCGGCTGCGTCCTCAATCTTGTCCAGCGGCAGCGTGTCAGAGGTCAGCGCCAGCGTCATCACCGGCGCATCGGCGGGGTTCACCTTGCTGTAGATCGGCGGATTGGGCAGGTCCGGCGGCAGAAAGCTGTTTGCCGCGTTGATGGCCGCCTGCACCTCCTGCTCGGCCACGTCGATATTCTCTTCCAGGTTGAATTCCAGCGTGATGATGGAGCCGCCGCCGGAGCTCACAGAGGTCATCTGCTTCAACCCCGGCATCTGGCCAAACTGGCGCTCCATGGGAGCCGTAACGGAAGAGGCCATCACCTCAGGCCCTGCGCCGGGGTAGAAGGTGAGCACCTGGATAATGGGGTAATCCACCTCAGGCAGCGCGGAAACCGGCAGCTGCTGATACCCCACCGCTCCGGCCAGCAGAATGGCCACCATCAGCAGCGAGGTGGCCACCGGGCGCAGAATGAATGGCCGGGACGGGCTCACTGCTTCTCCTTTGCGCCTTGCCGGCCACCGGTCTGCCCATTGGCTCCGCCGGGCGGCGTAAACAGCCCATTGCCGGCAGCGGGCTGCTGCGGGTGCGAGTTCGACATGTTGACGGTGACCAATTGCCCTGGACGAAGGCGATCCGCTCCATCCACCACAATCTGCGCCCCGGCCTCCGGGCCGCTGTCGAGAATCGTGACCTGCCCCTCGGCCAGCGCCACGCGGACAGGCTGAATGCGCGAGACATCCCTGCCCTGTTCATTCTTCTCGATCACCCACACAAAGGAGGCTCCCTCCAGCCCGGTTTGCAGCGCCGCGGAGGGCACCACCAGGGCCGAGGGGCGATTCTCCAGCACAAGGTGAATGTTGACGAACTGGTTCGGGAACAGGGACTCGTCGCCGTTGTCAAAAACGGCCTTCAGCCGCGCTGTGCCGGTGGTGGTGTCAATCTGGTTGTCCGCCGCCAGCAGCTGGCCGCTGGCCAGCTTGTGCGTGTCGCTGCGGTCGTAGGCATCCACCGGGATGCGCCGGTCGGTCGCCAGCTTGCGCAGCACCTGCGGCAGCTGGTTCTCCGGCAGCGTGAAGTAGACCGCGATGGGCCGGAACTGGTTGATGATGACCAGGTTGGTGGTGTTGGCGGAGATGATGTTGCCGGGGTCCACCAGGCGCAGGCCGATGCGGCCATTGATGGGCGACTGAATGAAACACCAGCTCAGTTGCAGCTGGGCGTTTTCCACCGCCGCCTTGTCGGCCGCAATGGCGCCCTGATACTGGCCCATGTTGGCTTCATCCGCATCCAGTGTTTCCTTTGAGACAACCCCGGCCGCGTAGAGAGCCTTGTAGCGGGCAAACTCCGCCTTGGCGTTGTTCAGCAGGGCCTCATCGTGGGCAAGCGTGCCCTTGGCCTGGTCCAGAGCCGCCTGGTAGGGCTTGGGGTCGATCTCCATGATGGTCTGACCCTGGCGGACTTCCTGTCCCTCTGTAAATTTGACCGGGAGCAGCTCGCCGCTCACACGCGCCTTGACGGTGACGCTCATATACGGAGTGACCGTGCCCAGCGCCGTCAGGTAGACGGGCATGGGCTTCTGCTCGGCGGCAACCACCTGCACCGGAACCGGCCTGCTCATCAGCGCGGCGGCCTGGCTGGCACTGTTGGCCGCGGCCTGCTTCTGGTTCTGGTGGATGCGCCAGCCGATAAAGCCCAATGCGCTGGCCAGCGCCAGATATACCAGAATGCGCACCCACGTTCTTTTGCGGGACGGCGGATGGTGCAGATTGCCCGTTGCAGAATAATGGACTTCCGTTGCGTCTTGGATGGACATAAGGGTCGTTTCCCGTCTTGTTTGTTTTCAGATGCTTGCCCTGCAAAAGGGACTCTGCAGCGTTGGCAAAACCGGCACAAGGCGAACTGCCGGCACACGTTTCAGGGACGTTCGGGGAGCGGGAAAGGTTTCGCCCGCGCACGGTTTCAGCCGCGTCCATTCTAAGGGAAACGATGGTCGGCTGGCGCGGGCGGAATCTGGCCTTCCCTTATAATTTGCTGGGGCAGCCGTTCCATTATCTTCTGCGGCCATGTCGCCGGCTGCGGTGAATTCTGTTGCAGTTTGAGCGCACTCTCAGTTTCCGCCGAAGGAAAGCACTCCGTTTCCCGGTCTGAGACCGCAATCGATCTTCCTGCGAGGACCCATTGCCTGACGAATCTGCCGCCGGCCCGTCCACCCTCCACGCTCCGCCTCTGTGCGTTGACCTGGACGGCACGCTGGTAAAGTCGGACACGCTGCTGGACTCGCTGTGCCTCTTTGTGCGCAGGCAACCTCTGCAGATATGGCGATTGCCCATGTGGCTGGCGCATGGCCGCGCGCGCTTCAAGAAGGAAGTGACCCGCGAGGCGCCTTTGAGCGCGGACCGGCTGCCCTTCAACCTGCCGCTGCTGCGCGCTCTGCAAACGGAGCGCCGGGAGGGCCGGCAGATCTACCTGACCACGGGCGCAGACATGGCGCTGGGGGAGCGCGTCGCCGCGCACCTGGGCATCTTCGACGGCGTTCTGGCCTCGGATGGCACAACCAACCTGACGGGCGGCAACAAGCTGGAGCGCCTGCGCGCACGGCTGGGCGAGTTCGACTACGTGGGCAACGCCTACGCGGACCTGCCCGTGCTGGCCGGGGCGCGCCATGCCATCCTTGCCAACCCGACGCTCCCCTTGCGCGTGGCGCTGCGTGTGCGCCCCATCCCGATTGCGCACACCTACACGGATCAGCGCCCGGCGCTCCCAACGCTGACAAAAGCCATCCGCATTCACCAGTGGGCAAAGAACATCCTGCTGTTTGCCCCGCTGCTGCTCTCGCACAAGCTCGAAGCGGGTTCGCTCAGTGCGGCGGTGGCCGCGTTCTTCTGCTTCAGCTTCATCGCCTCGGCCAACTACCTGGTCAATGACATGCTCGACATCGAGAGCGACCGACGGCATCCGTCGAAGCGATTAAGGCCCTTTGCCGCAGGCGATCTTCCCGTGGCTGCCGGGCTCTGGCTGGCGTTTCTGCTGGTGGCCGCCTCGGTCACCATCCTTCCGCTGTTGCCGGGCGCATTCGCTATGTGGCTTGGCCTGTATATCGTTGTCACCACGGCGTATACCGTCTATCTGAAGCGGGTGGCCGTGGTGGATGTGCTGCTGCTCTCTGGCCTGTACACGTTGCGCCTGCTGGCCGGCGGCGCGGCCACGGCTACGCAGATCTCGCAATGGCTGGCGAGCTTCTCCAGCTTTCTGTTTCTCTCGCTGGCCATGGTCAAGCGCTTCAGCGAACTGGTGAACGTGCGCGAACGAGGAGCCACGCGCGCACCCGGTCGCGGTTATCTGGTGGCCGACATGGACCAGATTCGCGCCTTTGGCACGGCAAGCGCCTATGCCGCCGTGGTCGTCTTCATGCTCTACATTGCGCGGCCAGACGTCACCGCGCTCTACCGGTATGCCTCGCGACTCTGGCTGATCGTCCCCCTGCTGCTCTACTGGCTGCACCGGGTGTGGCTGCTGGCCTCGCGCGGCGAGCTGGACGACGACCCGGTGGTGTTTGCCATGAAGGACCGGATCAGCCTGGCCGTGGGCGCGGCCGTGGCCGTACTGGCCTTTCTGGCAGCGTAAGCCAGCGCAACCGGTGCAGATCCGCACGTCTTCGAGTGGGCTTTAACTCCGCTGAATCCTTGGGATTGGCCCACAAAGCTGCATCTTTTGCCGTTGCCGGCTCGTCCAATAGAGAGTCCCTGTCCATCCGCGCCTGCTGCGGTTCTGGCCGCTTGGGCCGCGTGCGCATGCAGCGGAGGGGCGGGTCTTCGACTACCATTATTCTTTCAGTCCATCGTTTGGAGCGGGCAAGAGCAAGACCGTTCTGTATCTATTCGCACAGGGAGCTGCCGACGCGCCGCAGGATGCACTGCACGTGGCGAAAAGCGGTTCACTAAGAACAAGATGTGAGATCGACAGCCGATTCATCGACAGCGCTGGCTGATCGGCCGCGAAACCAACCGAGCTGTTGTACATCCCGGCTGGCCATTCGTCGCATTTCCGCGGACGCTCCTCCTGCCGCTCCCCGCCCCACGGGATGCAGAGGAACCGCCGATGCAGACGGGGTCAGAACCGGGAAGGAAGCATCCCGAGCCACGGCGCCCAGGCCGATGCGTACGCGCACCAGCCCGGCGGAATGACCGGAGAGGACACCGGAGTCCCGGGTTGCCGCAGGAGTGAGTACCAGGCCATGTGGATTGTCCGACTTGCGTTACGGCGGCCCTACACCTTTGTCGTCTTTGCGCTTCTGATTCTTATTCTCGGCGCGTACAGCATCCTTACGATGCCGACCGATATCTTTCCGAACATCGACATTCCCGTTGTCACCGTGGTGTGGAACTACTCCGGGCTCTCCGCGCAGGAGATGTCGACCCGCATCGTGTTCAACAGCGAACGCGGCCTGACCATCGCGGTCAACGACATTGAGCACATCGAGTCGCAGTCGCTGAACGGCGTTGCCGTCATCAAGATCTTCTTTCAGCCGCACGTCAACATCGGCTCTGCGGTGGCGCAGGTCACGGCCATCAGCCAGGTGATGCTGCGGCAGTTGCCGCCCGGAACCACGCCGCCGTTCATCATCCAGTACAACGCGTCGAGCGTGCCCGTACTGCAGTTGGGACTTGCCGGGGAGGGCCTGAACGAGCAGCAGTTATACGACCTGGGCCAGAACACTATCCGCACCCAGCTGGCCACCATTGAAGGCGCGCAGACTCCGTTCCCTTATGGCGGCAAGCAGCGGCAGATCCAGGTAGATCTGGACATGCCAGCGCTGCAGGCCAAGGGACTTTCGCCCACCGATGTGGTCAATGCCGTCTCCGCGCAGAACCTGATCGTGCCCTCGGGCAGCATGAAGATCAACCGCTTTGAATATGCCGTGGAAACAAACTCCGCGCCGGACGTGGTGAACGCGCTGAACGATCTGCCCATTCGCGCGGTCAACGGAGCGGTGATCTATGTGCGCGACGTGGCCCACGTGCGCGACGGCTTTCCGCCGCAAACAAACATCGTGCGTGTGGACGGACGCAGAGCCATCCTGATGAGCATCATGAAGACCGGCTCGTCGTCCACGCTCGACATCATCGCGGGCATCCGCGAGAAACTGGCCGCCATGAAAGGCCAGCTTCCGCAGCAGTTGAAGATTCGGGCTCTCTCGGACCAGTCCATCTTTGTGCGCAGTGCGATTAACGGCGTGGTGCGCGAGGCCATCATCGCCGCGTGCCTCACGGCCATCATGATCCTCGTGTTCCTCGGCAGCTGGCGCTCCACGGTGATTATCGCCATCTCGATTCCGCTGTCGATCCTTTGCTCGCTCACCATGCTGGCCATCCTGCACGAGACGATCAACATCATGACGCTGGGCGGCATGGCGCTGGCCGTCGGCATCCTGGTGGATGACGCGACGGTTGCCATCGAGAACATCAATCGCAATCTGGAAGCGGGCAAGGAGCTGGAGCAGTCCATCCTGGACGGCTCCGCGCAGATTGCCGTGCCTGCGCTGGTCTCCACGCTGGCCATCTGCATCGTCTTCGTGCCCATGTTCTTTTTGAGCGGCGTGGCGCATTACCTGTTTGTGCCCATGGCCGAGGCCGTGGTCTTCGCCATGCTCGCAAGCTATCTGCTCTCGCGGACGCTGGTGCCCACCATGGCGAAGTATCTGCTGAAGGAGCACGACGATGCGGAGAATGCGCGCAAGCGCGTCAGCTACAACCCCTTCACGCGCTTCCAACTGCTCTTTGAAGAAGGCTTTGAGAAGTTCCGGCGCGGGTATCTGGGGCTGCTGACGCTGTGCGTCGATCACGCCCGCGTCTTCCTCATTCTCTTTTTCGTCTTTACCCTCGCCTCCGTTGGCGTGCTGGCTCCCTGGCTGGGGCAGGACTTCTTCCCCTCAGTGGACTCCGGGCAGTTCAAGATTCACCTGCGCGCGCACACCGGAACCCGCATTGAAGAGACGGCCGCGCTCTGCGACCACATTGACAACACCATCCGCCAGCAGATTCCGGCAGACGAGATGGGCACGATTGTGGACAACGTCGGACTGCCGTACTCCGGCCTGAACCTCTCCTACTCCACCTCGGCGCCCGTGGGCACTGCCGATGCGGACATCCAGGTGCAGCTGGCAAAGGACCACCATCCCACGGCGGCATACGTGGACCAGTTGCGGAAGGTGCTGGCGCGCGAGTATCCGGGCGTCACCTTCTACGTGCTCCCGGTGGATATCGTCACGCAGATTCTCAACTTCGGCCTGGCGGCTCCCATCGATATCCAGATTGTGGGGCCGAACCTCTACGGCAATCGCGCCGTGGCTGAGCGCATCCTGAACGATATCCGTTATGTTCCCGGAGCGGCGGACGCGCGCATCCAGCAGCCCTTCGACATGCCGAATATGACCGTGGACGTGGACCGAACGCGGGCGCGAGCCATCGGCTTCAGCCAAAAGGACGTGGCCCAGAGCCTGCTGGTGGCGCTGAGCGGCAGCTTCCAGACCACGCCCAGCTTTTATCTCGACCCCAAGTCGGGCGTGAGCTACAACGTGGCCGTCATGGCGCCGCAGTATCAGATTGATTCCCTGGCCGCGCTGAAGAGCCTGCCCGTGACCACCACCATAACCACACCCCCGACTACCGCAGCGGCGACGCCCCCGGCAGCAACGGCAGCCCCCGGAGCGCAGAACTCCGTGCAGGTGCTGGGCAACCTGAGCCGGGTTGTGCCCGGCGCCGAGCTGGGCACGGTGAGCCACTACGACGTGCAGCCCGTCATCGATATCTTCGCGAACGTGAACGGGACCGACCTTGGCACCGTCACGCGCTCCGTGGAGCGCATCCTGAAAGCGCATGAGAAGGACCTGCCGCGCGGATCGCACATCGCCGTGCGCGGGCAGAGCGAGACGATGCGCAAGTCCTACGTGGGCCTGCTGGTCGGGCTGGTCTTCTCCATCCTGCTGGTGTACCTGCTCATCGTGGTCAACTTCCAGTCCTGGCTCGATCCATTCCTGATCATCTCCGCCCTGCCCGCGGCGCTGGCGGGCATCGTGTGGTTCCTGTTCCTTACCGGAACGCGGCTCAGCGTGCCGGCGCTCACCGGCGCCATCATGTGCATGGGCGTGGCCACGGCCAACTCCATCCTGGTGGTCAGCTTTGCCCGCGAGCAGCTTGAGGTCCTGGTAGGCGACGCGCGCAAAGCCGCGCTGAACGCCGGCTTTGTCCGCCTGCGCCCGGTGCTGATGACGGCACTGGCCATGATCATCGGCATGGTGCCGATGGCCCTTGGGCTGGGCGACGGCGGCGAGCAGAATGCGCCCCTCGGGCGCGCCGTCATCGGCGGACTGCTGCTGGCCACGGTGGCCACGCTGTTCTTTGTGCCGGCCTTCTTCTCCGTCATTCATGGATGGATTGAGAGCCGCCGCCGTGCACTGCCCAGTCCGGCGCAGTCGGCAACGTTTGATGAGTTCGATTAAGCCAGTAACGCGTTTTTCGGAGTAGCTTGTTATGAAGAAGTCACCCAACCCGAACTCCCACGCAGCGCAGAACCATGAGAGCGCGCCGCACACCGCATCTGCTTCGCCACGCAAAGCCCTCGTCGGCCTGCTGGTGGTGCTGATTGTTGCGGTGGTGCTGGCGGCGGTGGGCATGGTCGCGCGCATGCGCAATGACCGCGTACTGGCGCGCACCACGCAGGAGCTGGCCGCTCCCACGGTGATTGCCCTGAATCCAAAGCAGGGCACGCCGGTGACCAGTCTGCTGCTGCCGGGCAACGTGACGGCTTATACCGATTCGCCCATCTACGCGCGCACCTCCGGCTACCTGACGCACTGGTACTTTGACATCGGCGCCCACGTGAGGAAAGGCGAGCTGCTGGCCGTCATCGCCACCCCTGAGATTGACCAGCAGTTGCAACAGGCGCAGGCCGACCTGGCCACCGCGCAGGCCAACGCCAATAATGCGCGCATCCAGGCGGATCGCTACTCGGGGCTGGTGAAGTCGAACGCCGTTTCGCGCCAGGACACAGACACGTACATCAACCTGGCCGCGGCCACGGCGGCAGCAGTTCGCTCCGCGCAGGCCAACGTGCGGCGGCTCAGTGAGCTGCAGTCCTTTGAAAAGGTCTATGCGCCTTTTGACGGCGTGGTGACGGCGCGCAACATCGATATCGGACAGCTGATCGATCAGGGAGCCGGCAAGGAACTGTTCCACATGCAGGCCATCCAGACGCTGCGCGTCTACACCAACGTTCCGCAGCAGTATGCACCAACGGCCCGCCGCGGACTGAAGCTGGACCTGACCTTCCCCGAGCATCCGGGCCGGACCTTCCAGGGCACGCTGGTGCGCACCGCCGACGCAATCGACCCGGTAAGCCGCACGCTGCTGGTGGAAGTGGATGTGGACAATCGCAAAGGCGAGCTGCTGCCCGGGTCGCTGGCGCAGGTGCACTTCAAGGCTCCGGCGTCTACACCCTCCTTCGTCGTGCCGGCGGCCGCGCTGATCTTCCGCCGCGAGGGGCTGCAACTGGGCACCGTGGTGCAGGGCAACAAGGCGCATCTGGTGCCGGTCATCATCGGCGAGGATGACGGGGCCACCGTGCAGATCATCAGCGGCATCAAGGCAGACGACAAGGTGATCCAGGACCCGCCCGACTCGCTGATTGAAGGCGAGACCGTAACGCCGGAATCCCCCGCTGACTCGGCTCTTGCGGAGGGCAAGTAGCCATGCGGACACCGGGGACGCAGCTGCTGCGACACGGAAAGGCCACCGCCGCGCTGGCCGCGCCAGTGCTGATGGCCGGGCTGGTCCTGCTGGCCGGGTGCAAGCCCGTCGGCCCCAACTACACCCGGCCCGGCTATCAGGCTCCGCCTGCGTACAAGGAGACGGGCGCCTCCACGGCAATCGTCCCTCCGCCCAATCCAAACGGTGGTGCATGGCAACCGGCCTCGCCTTCAGACGGCATGCTGCGCGGCAACTGGTGGGAGGTCTATAAGGACCCGCAACTGAACGCGCTTGAGGAGCAGCTAACCCAGAACAACCAGACGCTGCGCGCCGCCGTCGAAAGCTATCTGGCGGCACGGGACCAGGTAGCGGCGGCACGGGCGGCCTTTTATCCCACGCTTTCGGCAGGCGTCTCCGGAGCTCACCAGAAGCTCTCCGCCAACCGGCCGCTGGCCTCCGCAGGCAGCCACAACCAGTACAACGACCTGGTTCTGGCAGGCCAGGCAAGCTGGGAGCCGGACTTCTGGGGCCGCATCCGGCGAACCGTGGAAGCCACCCGCGCATCCGCCCAGGCCACCGCGGCAGACGCCGCGACGGTGGACCTGAGCCTGCACGCCGAGCTGGCGCAGGACTACTTTGAGCTGCGCGGCCTGGATTCGCAGAGCAAGCTGCTCCAGTCCACGGTCCGGTCCTATGAGCAGCAGGTGGGCCTGACCCAGGAACTGCTCTCCGGCGGCGTGGTAACGGAAGTGGATGTGGCGCTGGCACGTACCCAGCTTGAAACCATACGGGCGCAGATGATTGACATAAACCAGGCCCGCACCGTGTATGAGCACGCCATCGCCACGTTGACCAACCGGCAGGCGCGCGAAGTCACGCTTGCTCCCGCGCCGCTGGATACAGCGCTGCCCGCGGTGCCGCTGGGCCTGCCCTCGCAGCTCGTGGAGCGGCGGCCGGATATTGCCGCGGCCGAGCGGCGCGTGGCCGCGGCCAACGCGCAGATCGGGATCGCCATCAGCGCGTTTTATCCCACCATCGCGCTGGGCGGCGGCGGCGGATTTGAGAGCACCCACGGCGGCACGTGGATTCAGGGTCCAAGCTCGCTGTGGTCCCTGGGCGCGCAGGCGGCGGAGCTCCTGTTCGATGCCGGGCAACGCCGCGCCCTGACCAGCGAAGCGCAGCATGCCTACGAGGCGCAGGCGGCCGGCTACAAGGCCACGGTGCTGGCGGCGTTCAATGAGGTGGAGGACAGGCTCTCCGACCTGCGCATTCTGGAGCAGGAGGCCGGGGTCGAGCGGCATGCGGTGGACGACGCGCAGCACTCGCTGGACCTCTCAACCCAGCGCTACAAGGGCGGCGTCACCAGCTATCTTGAGGTGCTGACCGCCGAGAACTCCCTCCTGCAGAATCAGCGCACGGCAACCGACCTCGAGACACGGCAGTTCGCCGCCAGCGTTCAGTTGATCCGCGCACTGGGCGGCGGCTGGGATGTAACGCAGCTGCCGAAGTAAGCCTCAAGCCGATCCCGGCCACAACCCGGGCACGGCTTTCCCGCACACCGGTTTTCGCCCGGGCGCCGCAGCGGCTACACTAGGCCCTGGGATGCCGCACGCTTTGGCCATGGCCGTGGAAGTGCTGACCACGGCGCTGGCCGTGGCCGGAATGGGCTACTTTGCGGCTGCGCTGGTGGCGGCCCGCGTCTTTCTGCGCACGCGCCGCGCGCCCCTGCCTGACTTCGCCCCGGGCGTAACGATCTTGAAGTCGCTGAAGGGGCTTGACCCCGGCATGCTCGATGCCTTTCGCAGCCATTGCAGGCAGGCCTACAAGGGCGAGGTTGAGCTGCTGTTTGGCGTCTCTTCGCCGGATGACCCCGCCGCTGCGGCCGTAAAGCAGTTGCAGCTTGAGTTCCCGCAGGTGCCCATCCGCCTGGTCGAGTGCCCGGAGCGGCTCGGCACCAACGGCAAGGTCAGCACACTGGCCCAGTTGGCGCCGCATGCCCGGCACGCCTTTCTGCTGGTGAACGACTCGGACATCACCGTCTCTCCGCGCTACCTGGAGCGGGTGATGGCGCACTTCGCCGAGCCCTCAACCGGGCTGGTGACGGCGCTCTATCGCGGTCGGGCGCATGGAACGCTGGCCTCGCGGTTGGAGGCGCTGGGCATTGCCACGGACTTCCAGGCAGGTGTGCTGCTCTCGCGCCTGCTGGAGGGCGGCCTGCACTACGGGCTCGGATCCACGCTGGCCGTCAGGCGCGAGGCGCTTGAAAAGATCGGCGGATTCGCCGCGCTCAAAGACCACCTGGCGGATGACTACGAGCTTGGCGCGCGCGTGGCGCAGGCGGGCTACAGCGTGGTGCTGAGCGCCGAGCCCGTGGAGACCAGCGTTCCCGCCTACGACTGGCGCGGTTTTGCCGATCACCAGCTGCGCTGGCTCAGGACGGTTCGCGATGCCCGGCCGGGCGGCTACGTGGGGCTTATCTTTACCCACGGCCTGGCCTGGGCGCTGCTGAACGTGGTGGCCAGCGGGCTGAGTCCGCTGAGCCTGTGGCTGCTTGCGCTCAGCTTCTTTCTGCGCCTGACCATGGCCATGACCGTGGGCGCTGAGGTGCTGGGCGATCACCAGGTGTTGCCCAGCCTGTGGCTGCTGCCGCTGCGCGACGTGGTGGCCATGGGGCTGTGGGTGGCGGGCCTGGCCGGGAACACCATCGTGTGGCGCGGCGAGCGATTTGTGCTGCACGACGGCAAGCTGCACAAGGCCGGTTGACCGCTGGCCTGCGCAACCGCACGAGTGCTATGTTGAGTGCCAAATGCCCTTTCTGACGACGACCGAAGCCGGTGTTCCCATCCAGGGACCCACGGCCACGCTGATCTACGACGACTGGTACCCGGCCCTGCGCACCGACACGCTGCGCGCGGGCAAGCTGGCAACCGCCCTGCTGCTGGGGATTCCGCTGGTGCTGGGGCGGCGCAGCGATGGACGCATCTTTGCCATGCGCGACAGTTGCCCGCACCGCGGCATTCCGCTCAGCGTGGGCTGGTTTGACGGCACGCACGTGACCTGCAAGTACCATGGCTGGGAGTTCGAGCCCTGCAGCGGACAGTGCGCGGTCATCCCCTCGCTCAGCAGCCACGACCACCTGGATGCGACGAAGATCTACGCCACGGCCTATCCCTGCGAGGAGCGCGACGGCCACGCATGGGTGTTTATCCCCAGCCCCGGAGCAGGACGAAAGAGCGGCAGTGCGGAACGCCCGGTGCCGGAGTTGGCCAAGTTCGGCTCGCGCTATCGCACTGCGTTTTTGACCGCCGACCTGCCCTGCAACGTGGATCACGGCATCATCGGGCTGATGGACCCGGCGCATGGACCGTTTGTGCACCAGGCCTGGTGGTGGCGCACCCGCGGCTCAATCCGCGAAAAGACAAAGCGGTTTGAGCCCATCCCGGAGGGCTTCCGCATGAGCGCGCACGCGCCCAGCGGCAACTCCGCGCCTTACAAGCTGCTTGGGGTGTACGGTCAGCCCGTGGAGACCACCATCGACTTTGTGCTGCCCAACCGCCGCACTGAGGTTATCCGCTGCGGCGACAAGTGGTTCAGCAGCCTGACGACCGTCACGCCCGTAACGGCGTCCACTTGCCGCATTGATGTGGTGGCGGCTTGGAACGTCTTTTATCACGTGCCGTTTGTGCTGCCGATCGCCAAATTCTTCGGGGCCCGGTTTGTGCGGCAGGACCAGGTCACGATGATTCAGCAGGCCGAAGGGCTGAAGCATAACCCCAGCCTGATGCTGATTGACGATGCGGACAAGCCCGCCAAGTGGTACTTCGCGCTCAAGCAGGTGCGGCTGGACGGAACAGGCGGGCACCCGCTGGACGGGCCGGTGGAGCTGCACTGGCGCAGCTAAAATCCTACGCAACACTCGGGGCCATACGAGCGACGGTCAGCACGGTGATGTCGTCTTCCTGACCCCAGCGCTGGGCGGCGTCGGCGATGGCCGCGGCGGGCTGATGGATGATCTGCTCGGCGCGCTGGAAGCCGAAGAGTTCGCGTTTGCCGTTGGCTGCTTCAACAACACCATCAGAGATGAATGTGAGGCGGTCGCCGGGTTCCAGTTCATAGCGCTGTTCTTCGTAGCTCGTTTCGGCGACGATGCCCAGGGGCAGTCCACTCGGCACAGACAGCTCTACACCATTGCGATACGGCGCCAAGTGGCCGGCATTTGCAACGGTCGTCGCTCCGCCCTCTGCGATCAAAGTGGCCGAGCAGGTGACGAAGCCGGCGATCTGTCCGTGCAGGACGCGGTTGAGGTAAGCAAGCACTTCCGCAGGGGCTCGCAATGCACAGCCGCGCAGCGCGCCAACGATGGCGCTGACGGTCATGGCGGCTTTGAGACCCTTGCCGCTGACATCACCCACCACGATGAGCAGGGAGCCGTCGTCGCCGCGTTGTATGTGAAAGAAATCGCCGCCGACTTCATTGGCGGGCAGGTAGATGCTCTCGATTGTGAAGCCCGGTGTATTGAGTGCTGCCGAGGAAACCAGAAGCGCCTGGACGCCCTGAGCGGCCTCAAGCTCGGTGATCATGCGCTGCTCTTCTCGCCGGGAGCGCAGGAACCGGTTGCTGAGAATGGCCAGCATGACGACGAGGAAAAGAGCTTCGACTGCATCATCGACTGAGACGGGGAATGGGCGGGTGAAGAGGTCGAATGGCCAATAGTAAGCCGGCAGCCACCCAAGCTGGAAAGCCGCCCACAGCACCGACTCGATTGGGTTGAGCACCGCGGAGATCAGGACAGGAGCTAACAGGAGGCGCGCATCCGGCAGGCCTTCTTTAGCCCGGCGCAGCATTAAGTCAAATATCCACAGAGCGAGCACCATGGAACAAACCGCCCAGGCCATGTTGGCGGCGCCTACGCTGGACCAGAGCCCGAAGACCAGCGTCATGTAGATGACGGAAGAGGCGACGATGGATCCGATCGCAAGGGAAAAGAGCACTGACCTGCGGCCACGCAGCAGAGTTTGCAAAAACAGGACGCCGCTCAAAGCGGAAACGAAACTGAGCGTTTGAGACAGAGTGTCTCGCAGGAGGAGTTGAACCCCCTGGATGTGCGCATAGATCCCGATGCCAAAGACCACGACAGCGGCGAACTGATTGATTGCGAACCAGAGATATTCTGTTTCCTTGCGCCGGACCAGGAACAATACCGCGCCCATGATACAGGCAATCAAGCAGAGGATCCCGATCGAGTAGTCGCCACCGGTGCTGAGCAGACGCGAGTCATTGAGGAGCTGGAACCTTGTGGAGATCAGCTTGGATGCGCCAATCAGCCCTCCACCCTGCACGGTTCCTCCGCCGTTGTAACGGGACCAACCTCGCCAGTGCCATACCCGCAGAGCGACTGGGACTTCCCGTATTTTTGAAGATGCAGGAAGGCTCACGCGATATTCCGCCTGCATGGGAAGATGTACTGCGGTAATCAGGAAGCGCTCGGCAGGGGTTGGCATGTGCCCCAGGCTCCCTGCTTGCTTTCCGTCCACGAAGACCTGGTAGCTGGTCATGATGGGTGGCAACAGCAGGGAGACATCGTCGAGTCCAGCCGGGACGGTCACGCGAAAGCGGTACCAGGCGTAGCCGCTCAAATCTTTGTAGCCTTGCTGGGCCCAGCTCTCGTCCGAGCGCAGCAGCGGCCAATCGGAGTCGTCAAAACCGGGACTGGCCCAGGCAGGATTGTCGCCTGGGTGAAAGCGCCACAGCCCATCGAGGGAGGCGACTGGCTCGCGGCCGGCCGTCAGGTCGAAGTTCTGCGCGCGCAGCGGAAGGTGCATGGCGGAAAGGAGCATCGCCAGGGCGAGGAGTCTAAACCATTTAGGCTGCACCGTGCCCGACCGCATGGGATGCCCTCCTGAGCGTGGCGGTGACCCGTGTACTGGTATGTTTCCGTTCGAAGACCCACGGACGGAGCTGACTGCATGTGCCCCGGCAGGGGCGGAAAAACAGGGAAGAGATCGCGCCGTTTGCCGACTTCATGGTAACGGCGAATCATGCCGATGCGGCAAGAAAAAGCGCGGGGTCTCTATACCTGCATCGGCACGCGAAAACGCAGGAGCGGGTTGCAGGCGCGCACACTCTCACTTCCAGAAGCGAGTAGCAATTATTCAGTCGAGCTATGAATTCGGTCAGGCTATGACTCGCTGGACTCGTCCGTCTTGTCGGCTTCGCTGTCTCCTTCGCCCTCCACGGAGATGCGCAGGGAGCGGAGGAAGTTGACGTCATTGCGAGTGAAGGGGCCTGCCGCACCGGCTTCGGCGGAGTCTTCCTGCTCGTCGGCGTCCTTGTCCGTGACCTCGTTGAGGCCGATGGTGGCCTCCAGCATGAGCAGCACGTCAAAGCCATGCCGCCGGATGTCCTGGACCACTCCGGCTATCTGCTCGCTCTCGATGACGGACTCGTGGATCGCTTCTCCGAGTTGTTGGATGAGTTCGCGCAGGCGGGATGTCAAGGGCACCTCCAGAGCGGCGGCCAGCGCTCTTGGAAGCGCCGGAAGCGGCGTAGGATTTTTATACCTTACTGCCGCGGCACAGAACAGGCAACTGCCAAGAGCCGGAAAACCTGTGCAAAGCACGGGCGCCACCGTCGCTGGTACCATCATATCGGAATGAGACCTCAGACAATCGGGCGCGTACTGGGCATGGGAGTGCGTGTGGCCGGGCGCGTGGCCAGCCAGCGCATTGCGGGCACGGGACCATCGCCGGGCGCTCCGCAGATGCCCGTAAGCCGGGTTGCTGGGCAGGCCGCGGGCCGTGCAACCAAAGGACTTGCACGCGGAGTCGGCGGCTTTCTGCGGCCCTTCCACCGGGTGGGCACCATTGTGTTTCTTGAGGTGGCCGGGGTCTTCTTCTTTGTTTTTGTGCTCGTGTTTGCACAGAACCTGTGGCGCATACGCGCCGCCTACGCCGCTGGTCCCGACCATCAGAAATTTGTGATCACCGTCGTGCTTCTGGCCCTTTTCCTCTACCTGAGCGCAAGCTCCTTCTGGCGCGCGCGAAGGAAGTAGCGCCCTCCGCCTTGCGCGTCATGTGCCAGGCTCCCAGCGCAAGGGCAACCACCCCCAGCACCACGGCAAGCAGGGTATGCGGACCACCGTGCAGCGTGTAGGCGCGATAAAGCGCAAGAATGCCGAGCACAATCAGCACCAGGCCGCGTCGTTGCGCCATTCCCGTCTCCTCTTTCGCGGACCGCCGCGCAGGCATGCCGCTGCGCGGGTGGTTTGACCCGGCGGCGGGGGCATCCCTATCGTTATTACCGTAGATTACGGTTCCGGAAAGGAAATGCCCAATGGCCAGCTCCGCTGCTCCTGCTGCCGCACTGAAGAAGACCGCCCTGAATGCAACCCACCGGGCGCTGAAGGCCAAGATGGTGGACTTTGGCGGCTGGGATATGCCGGTCGAGTATCCGGGCAACGGCGGCGGCTTGATTGCCGAGCACATGGCCGTGCGCACGGGCGTGGGCCTGTTTGACGTGAGCCACATGGGCGAGATCCAGTTTCGCGGCCCCGGCTCGCTGGCGGCGGTGCAGCAGATCAGCATGAACGACGCCTCCCGGCTGAAGGACGGCCAGGCGCACTACTCCGCGCTGCTTACGCCGCAGGGCACGTTTGTAGACGACATTCTGGTGCACCGGCTGGGCGAGAACGACTACCTGCTGGTGGTCAACGCGGGCACCAAGGACAAGGACTTTGCCTGGGTCCGGCAGCAGGTGGGCGGCTGGCCCGGAATTCACCTGACCGACTACTCCGCCTACTACTCGCAACTGGCCGTGCAGGGACCGCGCGCGCTGGAGACCCTGCAGAAGCTGACCAAAGTGGAGCTGGGCGCCATCCGCAACTACTGGTTCACCTGGGGCCAGGTCGCCGGCATCCACAACGTGCTGATTGCCCGCACCGGATACAGCGGCGAGGACGGATTCGAGGTCTACACCCCCAGCGACGAGGCCACCACCGTGAAGATGTGGGAGGCCCTGCTGGAGGCTGGCGCGGAGTTCGGCATCCGGCCATGCGGGCTGGGTGCGCGCAACACGCTGCGGCTGGAGGCCGGCATGAGCCTCTACGGACACGAAATCTCAGAGGAGATCAACGTGCTGGAGGCCGGGCTGGACCGCTGGCTCAAGCTCGACAAGGGCTCCTTCCTCGGGCGGGATGCCCTGCTCGGCGTGCGGGAGTCGGGCGGCCCTCGGCGCAAGATCGCCGGGCTGCAGATGGTGGAGCGCGGCATTGCGCGGGATGGCTACGCCGTGCTGGATCTCGACGGCAACACGATCGGAGCCATCACCTCCGGCTCGCCCGCGCCCTTCCTCAAGACCAACATCGCCATGGCCCTGCTTCCCGCCGAGGTGGTTGCCTCGAGCGCGGATCTGCTGGTGGACGTGCGCGGCAATCGTGTGCGGGCGCGGCAGGTGCCGTTGCCGTTCTATAAGAGGCCCAAACAGTAACCGGCAGGCAGGGGTGCCCGGCTCAGCCTGCCCGCAGTGGAGGCTCCGATGCAGAAGACGTTGTGGACCAAACCGAGTGCGTTGCTACCAATGGCAATGTCGCTCTGCGCGCTTGCGATTGTTCTGGGGCACGCGGCGCTCTTCGGCACCGCTCATGAGGCCGATGAGGGCGCGGCGGCCCACCTGTTTCAGCTCTTGATGGCCGGGCAGGCTCCGCTGGTCGCCTACTTCGCGTGGAAGTGGCTGCGCACAACGCCCGGCCCGGCGCTGCGGGTGCTTGGCGTGCAGGCCGTGGCGGCGCTGGCGGCGTTCGCCTCCGTGTTCTTCCTCACGTAGATTTTCACGCCACCAAAACGCGGCACGCGCCGGCGTGAGCCGCTACAGCTTCCTTACTCCACTCTGGAGACACCACTTATGCAACGGGGCACGCTTCGGCATGGCTGCGCCCTGCCACATGCGGACACTTTGCCTGTCAACGCAATGTTCCCTGAATCACCCGTGCGCATGACACCCGTCACATCTGCCACAGGCGAACTGTGGCAGGCTATCACGCCTGTTGCTATTGCTCGCTGCAGAAGAACTACCGATAAAGGAGCTTCGTCATGCAAGAAAGGGCAAAGTACCTGGCAATGTCAGTCTCAATCTTGGCCTTGGCCTGTGCGATTTCGGCATACGCACAGAAAGGAGGAGGCGGGAAAGCGGGCGAAACCACCGGATATGGCAATAACCTGTCCTATCCCGTCCTCTTTGCAGAGGGATACGGAATCGGCGGCGCCCAGATTCCATCCGACCTGACCTGGGGCACAACCGATCCGGAACTCTCCATCACCGTGCCGGACCCCGGGGATGCAACCGGCCTGCGGCCCTCTGCCGCAGACACCACCTATACCGCCTTTCCATGGCTGGTGGAGCCGTATGCGGCAAATCCAGACTATTACGCTCAAAACACCGTGAACACATGGCGCGCCCAGTGGGAGCTTGCTCCGGAAGGACCGTCCCCCGAGGTGCAGGTGGACTGGGGCGACAACCTCATCAGCCAGAGCTGGACGGCCACACAGCCAGTACGCGTGGAGACGGTTCTGCGCCAGCCGGTTGCCATGATCGGCTACCCGATGGCCTCTCTGCTTGGCTCACGCCGGACGGAGACCCAGGGCACAACCGGCGAACCCGCGCTCAGCCTGGGACGCACCGTTTACTCCATCACCGCGCACCTGATGATCGAGAAAATCGGATCGGATGGTCAGCCCGTCGAGAACGGCTGCAGCGTGGATAAGACCGTCTACACCACGGCAGGCGATGGACCCGGAAACTATGCCGCCGAAATCAATGTCAGTGGCGCCCTGATCTACGGCTACAACTGGATGCTGTCGCAGTGCAGCGCCGCTCCCGACACAACCAAGGAAGGCAACTGGCGCGTCACCTTCCAGCTTGACCCGGTGGCCAACCTTGGCGTCGGCGGCTCCGTGTCAAGGAACGCCGTCATCACGGGCGTGGCGGATATCTCCTCGCCCATCACCACGGTTAGCTGGGATGGGGAGAAATCCTGGCTGGATATCAAGATCGTTTCCTCACGGCCGACCGGCGGAAAGGGGAAGCCCCAATAAACTCATCGAGCCATGAGCAGCCAGACCCGCCTGTCCGCTCCGCGATTTTCCGGCTGGCTGCTCACAACAAAGCCCCATTCCGGGCGCGCCATATTCCTGTGGCGCTACCCGAAATGGGGCATATCTGTGTGCAGGCAGGCTGCTGACGGCCTACCGTACGGAAAACGTGCTGAGAATCCGCTTGAACGTGGGTCGCAGCGCGTTAAAGTTTCGTTCCGGCGCAATAAAGATGAGATAGCTGATGCTGCCGTCGGGCCGCTGCACGGTCACCAGCCAGTCGCGCTCCGGAACCGGCCTGCTGGCCGTGCCCAGCGGCGAGCTGCTCAGAAACTCGATGCTGGCCGCCTGGCGGTGATTCACCGTGAGCGACGAAACGTCAGTAACCGCGCTCATACCCTGGTTGCTCTGCTCAATAGCCTGCACCAGCGAGTCCGTCTGCTGCTGTAGCGTGCCCTGGCCCTGGTAGCGGTCCAGAATAACGCCGTATGCCGTCTGCGGCTGGCCGTTGGCGTCTGTCCCCGAGCCACCCGGCGGCGCAATCGTCACCGACGACTGCGCGTTGCCCGCGAGCACCCAGTTCTGCGGATAACGGACCGTGTAGAGCGAGTGAGAAAAGCTCGTCAGCGACGACGAGGGCCGCCAGTTCAGGTTGGGATCGAGCGCACCCATTTGTTGTGCCGCTGGCGCACCGCCGGCAGAACCGCCTGACACGCCGCTCGGCGCGCCACCTGTCGCGCTGGCAGTCTCAGTTCCTCCCACTGCCGCGGCAACTTCCGCCGGCAAGGGCGGCTGACGGCGCTTCCAGTCTCCCGCCTTGATTTCCGCCGCCGTATCGGCATGCATCTTCATGGCGACTGCGTGCATGGACTCGAACTGCGGGCTGTCCTTCACCTCGTCGGTCTTGGGCGGCAGCGAGCGAATCTCGTCCATCACGTAGCCGATGCGGTTGCCGGGGTTAGGGTGGTCGCTCAGCAACTGCGCTCCGCCACTGCCGTACTTGGCCTGGATCGTCTCAAAGAACTGGGGCAGGGCGCGCGGGTCGTATCCCGCGTCGTACAGGATGTCGGTGCCCATCAGGTCCGCCTGCTTCTCATCATCGCGGGACATGCGCAGAAAGGTCAGGCCGGCCACGGAACTGATACCCTGCTGCGCCAGCGCCCCCGCGGCGCCGGGCAACAGAACACCGGCCAGCGCCCCGCCAATGCCTGCCAGGATGCTCGGCATCTGCTGGCGAGCCTGGTTGCAGGTGGAGTGCCGCTGGACCACGTGCGATATCTCGTGCGCCATCACGCCCGCCAGCTGCGCTTCATCCGTGGCGGCCTGCACCGTGCCCAGGTTCACGAAGATGGAACCGCCCGGCAGGGCAAAGGCATTGATGTCTGCCGAGTTGACAACATGGAACTGGTAGGGCCAGGGATACCCGGGCGCGTAATGCACAAGCTTATTGCCGAGCGCCTGCACGTAGCGCGAAACCGGGTCGGAGTCCGGCAGAATGGGCTGCTGCTGGTACACCTGCGCCATGGCCTTGCGGCCAATCTGAATCTCCTGCTGATCGGTGTAGGGATTTTTGCATGGCGTGGGCTGAAAGCGCGCCTCGGCGGTGCGCGGAAGAGCAACAGCAGCGATAGACAGAGCGGCAAACCACCATAAGAAGCCAGATTTCGGATTCACGTGTATTCCCCAGTTCTGCTGCAATCTCCGGCAGCCTGCATGCTGCGCGGGGTGCAGCAGTGACGAGTGTAAATCTGGCGGGTTGCTGCGTCCAGAATCGCCAATGCCAGTCGGATGCCGATGAGCCTGCAGGAATTGCCGGGTGCGTGCAGGTTTTACGCACGAGGCCATCTTCTCCAGGGCCACGGCGCAGTACGGAACTCCCGTCGAAGCAGGATGCTTAAGTTGTTTTTTATGTGCAGGATGGGAAGACGAGCAACGCTACCCCTCCGTTTGGCACGACGCTTGCATTGAATTCGGTGTCAGACATTCCGAACAGGGGGCTGACAGCATTACCGACTTGGAAAACCGGTCCGGATGAGCAGGAAATCGAAGGGGACTGCATGAACCGTAACTTTGTAGCATTGCAAATTTTGCCTTGGGGACTCGCCATAGCGATCAGCGGCGCCTGCCACGCCCAGATGCCCACGCTGCAAACGCCGTCCGCTGGCGCCACGCAGACACCTTGGGAGACCAGCCACATTGCTACAGCGCAGATGCTGGCCGGCAATGCTGCTGCGGAGACGCGCACGCGAGGCACAGAGGATGTGGCCGCACTACCCCCCGCTCCCATGCCTGAGTCCTTTGCGGAGTCGAGCAGTCTGACTGGCCTGCCAGCGGCGAACCTGGCCCCGTATTACGTCTCTGCGGGTTATGCTCCAAAGAAGCGGCAGGCCGTTTGGGGACCCAGCACCAGCGGGCCGTTCTTCACCGGCACGGCGGAAGTGGAACCGATGGGCTCGTCCTACGTGGAACCGTTCCTCTTTGCCAACCGCAAGAAGGGATCGTCGAGCAACGTATTCAACCAGAAGATGTCTCTGGGGCTGGGCAACAATCTTGAGTTCGACGCCCAGATGCCGATGATTGCAAATTCGGCGGAGTCGTCTGCGACGCAGTCCGGCAGCACGGTGCGGCAGTTCGGACCGGGGGACCTGCACCTTTCCTTCAAATATCAACTCACGCAGGACCAGAACACCTACAAGCTGCTGGCGCGCCCGGCGCTCGCGCTGACCACGGACTTTTATTTCCCCACCGGCAAGGCGACCGGCTTGCAGCCGAACCGCTACGGCACCGACCAGTTTGGCAACGGAAACTTTCAGCAGGGGCTTTCCTTGCTGATCCACAAACGGGTACACCCGTTCGCCTTCTACGGGCAGGTGGGCGACCTGATCGAAGATCCCGCCCACGTATCCAAGGGCTACGGATACAACAACGGGATCGACACCGTCGCCTCCGGCAGGAATGTGCGCATGGTGGACGGCAACCTGCTCTACTACAGCGGCGCGCTGGAGTACGTGATGAACACCAGGCACGGCCTGGGCGTGCTGGCTGAGGTGGACGGGCAGTCGCAGAGCCTGCACAACCTGTTCTTCGGCAAGGCCACGGCGCCGTCGTACTCCTACCTGGCTGTTGCCCCTGAGTTGGAATTCACAACGCCCGCGGGCAAACGCTTCGGGATTACCTGGGGAGCCGGAGTGAACATACCGGTGGAGCGGAACAACTTTGAGCGCGTGATAACGCCGATGGTGACGGCCACGTTCTACTTCAACGGCCCCAATGGCGGTCGCAGCTCAGAGTAGTGCAGAGCAGGGAAAGCACAAACGGAAATCGGCGACCGGTTTCTCTCTTCCGCCGGACTGAAGCGGTAGAAAGAGCCTGGTCGCCGATTGGCCTGGAACGCTCGTACGCGGCCCGTTGCCGGGCGCTCACACCTGCATGACTTCCGCTTCTTTCTTGCGGCTGAGTTCTTCCATCTTGCGAATCTCCTCGTCGGTCATCTTCTGCACCTCTTCCAGAGCCCGCTTTTCCTCGTCCTCGCTGACCTTCTTATCCTTGGCAAGCTTCTTCAGCGCTTCGTTGCCGTCGCGGCGCACGTTGCGGATGGCGGTGCGATACTCCTCCAGCACCTTGTTGAGGTGCTTGACCACCTCGCGGCGGCGCTCCTCCGTCATGGGCGGAATAGGCAGCCGGATGATCTTGCCGTCGGACTGGGGATTGAAGCCGAGATCCGAGGTGAGGATGGCCTTCTCAATCTCCTTCAGCACCGTTGGATCCCAGGGCTGAATCAGGATGAGCTGCGCCTCCGGCGTGGAAAGCTGGGCGAGCTGGCTGATGGGCGTGTGGGTGCCGTAGTAGTCCACTTTGACCTGGTCAAGCATGTGCACGCTGGCGCGCCCGGTGCGGGTGGATGCGAGGTTTGCCTGGAAGCCGGCGACGGCCTGATCCATGCGCCGCTTCAGATCCGCTGCTAGTTCCTTGAGCGCCGGATTCCCGGCCATAATCGAGACTGCCATAGGGTTTCATCCTCGTAGTGCCAAACTGCCAACGGCTATTCTACAACCTCGCGGCGCAAACGCTTGCGCGGGCTTAAGCCAGCACGGCGAGCCCCGTGGAAGCTGCCTGCTCATGCGCATGATAGCTGGAGCGGACCAGCGGGCCGGACTCGACGTGGCGAAAGCCCATCCGCAGCGCCTCGGCCTTCAGCTCCGCAAACTCGCGCGGCGTGTACAGCCGGGCCATGGGCAGGTGATCGCGCGAGGGCCGCAGATACTGCCCGATGGTGAGAATGTCGCAGTGGGCCGCGGCCAGATCGCGAAAGACCTGGAGCAGCTCGGCGGTCTCTTCGCCAAGGCCGACCATCACGCCGGACTTGGTCACTCCCGCAGGGTTCAGCTCTTTGGCGTAGCGCAGCAGCTCCAGCGTGCGCTCGTAGCGTGCGCCGGAGCGCACGGCGCGGTAGAGCCGCGGCACGGACTCGGTGTTGTGGTTCAGCACCGCAGGCCGCGCATCGACAACGATGCGGATGGCCTCCGCGTCGCCCTGAAAGTCGGGAATCAGCACCTCGACACGGCAGTGGGGTGCCTGGCGGCGAATCTCCTCAATCACCATGGCAAAGGCGCGGGCTCCGCCGCGCAGATCATCATCGCGGTTCACGCTGGTGATCACGGCATATTCCAGCCCGAGGGCGGCAACGGCCTCTGCCACGCGGCGAGGCTCGTCGAAATCAATCGGCTCCGGGCGGCCCTTGGGCACGGCGCAAAAGCCGCAGCGGCGCGTGCACAGGTTGCCCAGCATCATGAAGGTGGCGGTCTTGTGGTGCCAGCACTCGCCAATGTTGGGGCACTGGGCGCTCTCGCACACCGTGTTCAGGTTGAGCGAGCGGGCCAGCCGCTTGAGGTCATGGTAATTTTCCCCCACCGGCGCGCGCGCCTTCAGCCACTCCGGCTTGGGAGCCGGAGCCTTGCGCGCGGGTGATATCTGTACCAGTTCCATCCTGCAATGATTGTAACGGGAGCCGGAGCAGGCGCTCCTGCATCTTAAGATGAGGAAACCGCAGTTCATCTCTGCCGATGCATCGGCGGAACGCGAGAGAACGCATGAGACGCTGGCTGATGGCAATGGCGCTGATCCCGCTTGTGGCGCTTGGGACGGCGCGCGGCACGGAACTGCATAAGCGCGAGGGCCAGCGGCTGCACTGGCACCTGCGAAGGCATCCCGTGGTGGCGCTCACCTTTGACGACCTGCCGGCGGGGGGCGACCTGCTCCCCGGCGACACGCGCGCCCGGATCGCCGCGGACCTGGCCGGCCAGTTGCGCGCACACCGCCTGAAGGGTGTGTACGGCTTTGTGAATGCCGTTGAGCTGGAGGACGACCCGGACACGCAGGACGCCTTGCGCATCTGGGTCCGGCAGGGCATGAACATCGGCAGCCATACGTGGTCGCATCCCTCCGTGAACGATGTGAGCGCGGTGCAGTTTGAGCAGGAGATCGCGCGGAATGAGCCGGCGCTGACCCGTTATGCCGACGGGCGCGACTGGCGCTGGTTCCGCTATCCCTACCTGCAGGAGGGCGAAACGCTGGAGAAGCGCCGCGCCGTGCGAGCCTACCTGAAGGACCACGGCTACCGCATCGCCCAGGTGACACTGAACTTCAACGACGACGACTGGGACGACGCCTACGGGCGGTGTCTGGCAAAGCATGAGGATGCCTCGATCGCCTGGCTTGAGCAGAGCTACCTGCAGAATGCTGCCCAGTTTCTCACCGTGGGGCGGCGCGAAGAGAAGATCGCCTTTGGGCGCGAGATTCCCAACGTGCTGCTGCTGCACGAAACGGCCTTTACCACCCGCATGCTGCCCGACCTGTTGCAGCTCCTGCACCGGCAGGGCTTTCGCTTCCAGTCGCTGGCCGAAGTGGAGCGCGACCCGGCGTACAACGTGGACCCGGACGCCGCGCTGCCGGAGGGCGGGTCACTGCCGAACCAGATCCTGAATTCCAGGCATCTGGCCTATCCGCCCTTCACGCCGGAGCCGGAAGACAGGCTGTCCACGATATGCCGTTAACACGGCGTGTTCGCTATTTGAGCTTTGCGCGCACTTCCGGCCGGATTAGGTAGAGGAAGAAGACAGCGTTCAGAAGCCCCTGAACCATGGCGGGCGCCTGGTGCAGGGTAAAGAAGATCCACAGGTTGTACCCGGCCAGCAGCAGAACCGCGGCCAGCGTGAGAGCCCAGGCCCAGCGCATCAGCAGGAACAGGCCCGCGCTGGCGGCAATAAACGCGGTGGAGAAGAGCAGAAAGAGCGCCGGGTAACGGCCGCCATCCGCCACGCCCAGGATGATAACCCCAGCCAGCACCAGCAGATACAGGCTGATGGCGGCCAGCCCCGGAAGGGGAAACCGGGTTGCTCCGGGCGTCTGCGGAGCGGGCGAGTCGGGAGCGGGCTGGGTAGTCATAGCGTGTGCAGGTAGACGATCAGATCGCGCAGGTCATTGTCGTTGATCTGCGTGGCCGGCATGGTGCCGTGCCCATGCAGAATGGTGTCCGCCAGGCGCTCATCGGTGGGCGGTGCGCCAGAGGGCATGGCCTGCTGCTTGGTCAGCGCCTGCAGTCCCGGCCCGTGCAGGCCCGCGGTGGTCGTGGGATAGTGGCAGCGGGCGCAGTCGCGCTGGAAGACCTGCGCGCCGCGCGCCTCCTGCAGTGTCCACTGGGAGGCGGGCTTGGAGGGAGGCAGCGAGCGGCAGCCTGCAACGCCGGCCGCCAGGCCCGCAGCGCAGGCAGAAATCGCAAAAACAGCAGCAAAGGAGCGCATAGGCATTCGTTTCCTGATGATACAGCCTCACTCCGCCGCGGCAATGGCCTCGCAGATTCGCTGGACTGCGGCTTCCTCCGCCTCGCTTCCGGGCCGGTGTCCATTTAGAAGGATGGAGAAGGCCACTGTCTTTCCGCTATTCGCCGTCAGGTAGCCGGAGAGCGCGCTGGTCTCATCCAGCGTGCCCGTCTTGGCCCACATGCGCCCCTTGAGCGGAGAGTTGCGGTAGCGCCCCGCCAGCGTGCCATCCACGCCCGCCACCGGCAGGGTGGCCCGCCACGTTGCGCCCCACGCCTGGCGCGATGCAAAGGCCAGCAGCTGCGTAAAGGCACGCGGCGCAATGCGGTCGTTCATGCTCATGCCGGAGCCGTCGTAAAAGAAGAAATCGTCGTCCTTGACGCCTGCGTCGAGCAGGAACTGGCGCACCACGCGGGTGCCCTGCGCAAAGCTGCCGTCCAGGCCAAAGGTCTTGCCCAGCAGCCGCAGCAGCAGCTCGGCATGCAGGTTCTGGCTCACCTTGTTGGTCACCGTAATATCTTCCGCAACCGGAACCGAGAGATGCGTCGCCAGCACGCGGCGGCCATTCAGGGGCGCGGCAATGTTGACCAGCTCCGCTGGCTTGAGCTTCAGCGGCTGATCGCGCTCGGCTGCAAACTCCCCGGTTCCGTCTGGAAACCGGTGCGCAGAGGTGGAGCCGCGAGAGACCGGAATCCCGCGATTCTGCAGCGCCTGGACAAACGCCGCGGCGGTAAACTCGGCCGGGTCATCCACGGCCAGGCTGGCGTGGAACCCGGCTGCCGGCGCGGTTCCCCAGGCGCGGACCAGCAGGCTGCCCGGTCGGCGGAAGAGACCCGGGTGCGCCGCCTGCCCCGCGGGCGCAATCGTCATGGAGTTGTCGAGCGTGTAGTAGTCCACGGGCGGGTTCCACTCAGACCGGATGCCGGTGGGCGCGGAACTGTCGGACTCTAGGCTGATCTCCGTCGTGTTGTCATTGAACGTAAGAGCGGAGACCGGCGCTCCGTAGCTCCACTGCAGGTCGTCCCATGCCCACGAGGCACCGTAGGGCTCGTAAAGAAAAAAGCTGTCATCACCGATCACGCTGCCATCCACATTGCGAACGCCGGCCTGCAACACCTCCTGCGCCAGCAGATCGAGGACAGTCATCGGTTTGGGCTTTACCTGAGCCTGGGCCTGAGCCGGAGCCTGGGCCTGCGTCTGCGTCTGGGTTTCGGCCACCGGCGTGGCGGCAGGCTCCTGGTAGGGATACTGGCGCGCGCTGAGGGTGGGATCGCCCACGCCCAGCAGGATGAGGTCCCCGTGCAGGGTACCCGCGGCGTCCACCTCTCCGCTGGCTACAACATTCGTGCTCCAGGTGAGCGTTTCCACCGGCAGCAGCGCAAAGGCAGCCGCGGTGGTGGCCAGCTTGGCATTGGAGGCAGGTGTAAAGAGCCGGCCCTCGTTCCACCCATACAGCGGCTGCCCGTCGAGCGTGGTCACACTGATGCCGAAATCGGCATGGCTGAGCGCGGGGTCCGCTAGAATCGCGCGAATGCGATCTGCCAGCGGCCCCGGCGCCGATGCCGGGTGCGGACGGGGCCGGGCATGGCGGGTCTGGGCATGCAGCCCGGCATTTGCGCCAAGCACAACAGCCAGCAGGAGCAACACAACGCGGCGAAAGCTTGCCATGGCGGGAGTGTAGCAGGGTTTGCAGCCACGGTCTGCCACGCCATCCCGCGTAAAATGAGCAGTGGAGAACGCAGCGAAGATGCACGAACCCAACCCAGGCCGAGTGCGCGCCACGTGCCGCTGGCAGCTGCGCACGCGCACGCTGCCGCTGGGTCAGCGCACGCTCGTGATGGGCATCGTGAACATTACGCCGGACTCCTTCAGCGACGGCGGCGCATTCTTCCACTCGCAGGCCGCCATCGCGCACGCGCTCCAACTGCTGGATGACGGAGCGGATCTGCTGGATCTTGGCGCGGAAAGCACCCGGCCCGGCTCGCACGCCGGTGGCGCAGGCGACAGTGCCGGGGGGCCTCCCGTGGTGAGCGCCGACGAGGAGCAGGCGCGCCTGTTGCCAGTGCTGGAAGGGATTCTGGCCGAGCGGCCGGAGACTGTCCTCTCCGTGGACACCTATAAGGCAGCCACGGCGCGGGCGGCTCTGGCCGCAGGCGCGGAGGTCGTCAACGATGTCAGCGGCTTCCGGTGGGATGCGGAGATGGCAGGCGTCTGCGCACAGGCCGGCTGCGGCGTGGTCCTGATGCATACGCGCGGGCGGCCCGAGGAGTGGCGCAATCTGCCGGCGTTGGATGCCGATGCGCTGCTGCGCTCCGTAAGCACGGGACTGGCAGAGAGCCTGGAAGCTGGGGCAAAGGCGGGCGTTGCTGCTGAGTCTGTCGTGCTGGACCCCGGCTACGGCTTCGGCAAGAACTACGAGGAGAACTACGCACTGCTGGCGCGGCAGTCCGAGCTGCTCGCCTTGGGGCGTCCGCTGCTGGCGGGCGTATCGCGAAAGTCATTTCTGGGACGAACCCTGGCCGGATTGCACGGTGGGCAGGATGCGCCCGTGGCTGCGCGAGAGACGGCGAGCCTGGCCGCCATGGTCGCCGCCATTCTGCATGGCGCCTCCATCGTTCGCGTTCACAGCGTGCGTCCTGCGGTGGAGGCTGCGCGCATCGCCGACGCAATATTGGCCGAGCAACCCGAGCGTTGAACGCGACAACTGCGCCTGCCGCACCGAATACCCGATTGCTCTTCGAGCTGAAGAGCCAGTTGCAACTCCATAGTTAGCCATTGCAAGACTTTGGCTCCAGGATGTTCCCGCGACGTGCAGCTGCCCTGAAACACTCCGAGCTGGAGGACCGAGGGTTTATCATCGATGAGGGTGCGAGCGGGATGTCCCACCAGTACCGAAGCTCCAGATTCAGGCTCCTGCGGGACCACTGGGGTACTGAGCAATTTCCTTGAGAAACGGAATCAGATGCGAGCAAAGACTGCGGTAGTGCTGGGCGCCCAGTGGGGCGACGAGGGCAAAGGCAAGATTGTGGATGTGTTAAGCGAGCGGTTCAGCGCCGTGGCGCGCTACGCGGGCGGACACAATGCCGGTCACACGGTCATCCACGGCGAGCAGAAGTTTGTGCTGCAACTGATTCCCTGCGGCATCCTGCGCAAGGGCTGCCAAAGCGTGATCGGCAACGGCGTCGTGTTGGATCCGATTGCCTTTCTGAAGGAAGTGGCCAAGCTGCGCGAACTGGGCATCGACGTGGATGGGGCCTTGCACGTCTCCAACCGCGCCCAGGTCATCCTGCCCTATCACCGCATGATCGAGCTTGCCGCGGAGAGCGCTCCCGGCCGGCAGAAGATTGGCACCACAAGCCGCGGCATTGGCCCGGCCTACGAAGACAAGATGGCCCGCGGCGGTCTGCGCGTTGTGGATCTGCTCCGGCCCGACCTGCTCAAGACGCACATCGAGGCCGCCTGCGCGGAGAAGAACGCCATCGCGCATGCGCTGTTCGGCACTGACCCGCTGGACCCGGCAAAGATGTATGACGAGTATGCGGCGGCAGCCGAAAAGATCAGGCCGTTTGTCACCGACACTGGCCGGCTCCTGAACGGAATCCTGCGCGAAGGCGGCAACGTGATGTTTGAAGGCGCGCAGGGCACCATGCTCGACATCGACCATGGAACGTATCCGTTTGTCACATCTTCCAGCGCAACGGCAGGCGGAGCCGCGACCGGAACCGGCGTGGGTCCAACGGCCATCGGCACGGTAGTCAGCGTGACCAAGGCGTACGTCACGCGCGTGGGCGAAGGCCCCTTCCCGACGGAGATCCATGATGAGGTGGGCGCGCATCTGCAGGCACGCGGGCACGAGTTCGGCGCCGTAACGGGCCGGCCGCGGCGCTGCGGCTGGCTGGACATGCCGCTGCTGCGCTACTCCAACCAGGTGAACGGAGCGGAGTGGCTGGTGGTAACCAAGATGGACGTAATGGACGAACTGGACGAAATCCCGGTCTGCGTGGCCTATGAGATTAACGGCAAGGTCACTGACGAGATTCCCGCCGATGTGCAAGGCCTGGAAGAGATTAAGCCCGTCTACACGCGGCTGAAGGGCTGGCGCCAGTCCACCGAGGGCATCACCGAGTTCGACCGGCTACCCAAGGCGGCGCAGGAGTATCTGCGCTTCCAGGAGCGGGAGAGCGGCGCCCGGATCGGTATGGTATCCACGGGCCCGGACCGCGACCAGACGATGGTGCTGCCGGAGTTTGCCGCAGCACTGGACGAAATTCACAGGTAAACTAAAGCGACCCGCCCGGCACCGCCGGGATCCTTTGCGCAAGAACAGGAATGCTGTCTTTGTGAGAGGGTATCCTCGGCCGGGGCAGGGCAACGGTAGATCAGGTTGGATTGCCGTGCACCAGGGGGATGCGTACGCATAGGTGCACGACAAGGGAGGGAACTGCTCGCATGATCAGCTTCAATATCCGGTTCAAATTTGCGCCGGAAGACCGGGCCGAGATAGCCGAAATTCTGCGCAATCTTGCCGAGGCCACGCGCAAGGAGCCGGGCTGCATAACCTACATTCCGCTTCAGGTGGAAAGCGACCCGGACACGGTGGTGATCTGGGAGCAGTACAAGGATGCTGAAGCCGAGCAGGCACACCGGCAGGCTGCCCACTTCAAGAAGTGGGCTGTCGGCGGCCTCTACCAGAAGATGCTGGAGCGGAGCCGCGAAGATCTGGTTGCCGTAGGCTGAAATCCGACATGCTTGCTCGTTTTTAACGTGCCTGCGTTGACCGCTGCGGCGTTTCGGCGATAGCATCCATTCTGCCTATGTGGAAGTTCAGGGCCAACTCGCCAACCGGCTGGAACCGCCGTATGGCAGCTGGCCTTTTGCTTTTGCTGTTGGCCTTCCCTGTGCTGCTGTCGGGCATGCCCCGCGGCGAGCGCCACGAGAGCCGGCACGAGATTGACCAGCTGGAAGAAACGTGGGCCAATGCCATTCTGCACCGCAACGTGCAGCAGATGGATGCCCTGCTGGCCGATGACTACATGGCCATCACGCCCAGCGGCATGCTGGTCAGCAAGGATCAAACCCTGGCCAACATGCGCAATGGAACCATGCGCTTCAGTACCATTGCCACCAGCGACCGCAAGGTGCGCTTTTACGGCGGCACGGCCGTGGTCACCTCGCGCGCATACGTGATCGGCACCATGCCGGAGGGGCCTTTGCAGGGCAGCTATCGCTATACCCGCGTGTATGTGCGCGACGATCAGGGAAAGTGGCAGATCGTCAGCTTTGAGGCCAGCCGCATTCGCCCCCGCGGCAAGCAGCGCTGACTGTTGCGCCATGCCACGCCGGACCCTCTGCACCCAGGCCCTACAATAAGCCAATGCCGGAACTGCCAGAGGTGGAAACAATTGCCCGGGGCGTGGATGCCCGTGTGCGCGGCGACAGAATTGTGGAAGTGTGGCTGGGCTCGCACCGTGAGCCATTCAAGACCCCCACTGCCGCACAGGCGAAAGGCCTGGAGGGGCGGACGATTCTCCGGGTCCACCGCACCGGCAAACACATCGTGTGCGAACTGGGCTCGGCGGATGCCCGCTCCGCCAGTGACAGCCATCCCACGGCAGAAGCGCAATGGATTGTGCATCTTGGCATGACCGGACGGTTGCTGGTCACCACCCCGGAAGGGCCGGTGGCGCCGCACACCCACGCACGACTGACGCTCGCAAGCGGCCGGGAGATACGCTTCGTGGATCCTCGCCGGTTTGGGCGGCTGGAGTTTCGCAACCTGGGCCGGACCCCGGCGTTTGCCGGTCCGGGGGCAGAGCCGCTCACGATTGATGCCGACAGCTTTGCGGCGCTCTTCCGCAAACGCCGGCTGGCCATCAAGGCAGCGCTGCTCAACCAGTCCCTGCTGGCCGGGGTGGGCAACATCTATGCCGACGAGAGCCTGTTCCGGGCGGGGCTGCGGCCACGCAGGATGGCGGGCCGCCTGAGCCGGGCAGAGTTGGAGCGGCTGCGGATCGCACTGGGCGAGGTGCTGAAGCAGGCCATCCAGCTAGGCGGCTCCTCGGTATCCGATTACGTGGATGCCGACGGCGTGCGCGGGTTCTTCCAACTGGAGCACAGGGTCTATCAGCGGGGCGGCGAGCCATGCCGGGTTTGCCAGACGCCGATCCGGCGCATCGTGGTGGGCGGCCGCAGCACGCATTACTGTCCCCAGTGCCAGCGATAAGGGCGGCTCTATGGTTTTTAGAAGAAACCCGCCTGAAAACTACGGGAATCCAAACCTGCGGAGCAGTTTCATCGCTGCAAGTGATTGAAAATAAATAAGCGAAAGAATGGCACGGGGATTGCTATTAGTAGGGCGCCAGTGATGTACCGGCCGACGGGATAACCCGACGGACCAAGCACAAGCGGCACCCCGGCAAGAGCCACCGCAAACAATGCGGCCCTGAAATAAGGGAAACCGGCCGGGATAGCCTGCGAAAGGCGCGGTGGAAATAACCATCGGCCAGAATATGCTGGGAGGCCAGTGACCAGCACGGGAAACCGAAAAACGCCACCCCGAAAGGGCGTGGCGTTTTATGCTTTCGGGCCATTTTGCACACATGCCGGGCACGAAGTGCTTCCACCGGCTTGCAACGGAGTGCGCCACGCGGTACTATCAAAGATGCCAAGCCTGAGGCTGATGCTCACCACCTGAACCAGGGTTGTGATAGCTCGCCCCGGATGATGGAAACTTCGTCAGCTTGTTTCTACCTCGTCAAGAACGCGAGCAGCGAAGGCTCTCTCAAGAGCTGGGCTTTACCCAAGGAAAGAGCGCGTTGCACCGCACCCCTTCTTCCATGCAGAAACGGTAGCCTGGGAAACTGGAACGTGTCGTGCGACTGAATCATTTTTCATGGTTGCAGTACCCCGGAGCCACCGGATTGTGGTGGAGACCAGCGCAGGCGATGCGCGGTGCAGTTGGCAAGAGGGACACCCCGGCCGTGAAAAGAATGTAGGTTCCAGGGAATCGTGGTAGATTGCGTGCAGAGGCCGACCTCCCCGGCAGTCCGACCAGAAATCCCACAGGAAAGAGATTGCCAGCCGTCTTGTTGTGCGCAGTTGCAGGATGCAGTGGCGGGCACGGGAACTTCAGCTCCCGGCAGGAAAAAGCTGAATCAGGAAATACAAGCACGATAGAGCAATGTGCCAGGAAGTGCACGCATGACAACAGAACCGACACAGCCCCAGGCAGAACAGGGGCCGGTCCAGGCCAGTGGGCAGGGACAGTCGCAGGGGCACCGGCGCCGCCGGCGCCGCCGCAAGAATAAATCAAGCCAGCAGGGCGCGCCCCAGGCGCAGCAGCAGGCCCAGACCAGCCAGCCACAGCAGGCACCTCCTCAGCCACAGGCCAGCCAGCCCAAGCAGCACGCTCGCCAGGGGCAGGGGGGACAGCAGGGACGGAAGAAGAAGAAGTTCTTCCAGAAGGGCTCAGGGCCGGCGCCGCAGCCGGGCAACAGCATCGTCCCGCAGCATGGCAAGCGCAAGGAAAAGCAGAAGGGCCCCAGGACCTTTGTCGGCCCCATGGATCACAGCTATCGCGCGGTGAACGGCAACGTTGCAGACGGGCCTCCGTCGACGATTCCGGTGTCGGGCAACGGCCATGGCAACTACTACTCTGACGTGTACCAGGCCTCTGCTCCTCCGGTGCGGGAAGACGCGCCCACGCGCATCTTCTGCTTTATTGAGGACCTGTTCTTCCTGGCCAAGATCCAGGAGACGGCGCGCAAGCTGGGCGTGAAGGTGGAGTTCGTGAAGGGCGACAAGGACGTGGTAACGCGGCTGATGGACACGCCCGAAGACGAGCGCCCCACGCTGCTGGTGTTTGACCTGAACAACGCCAATGCCAAGCCGCTGAGCCTGATTCCCAAGTTCAAGACCAAGTTCAAGAAGGCGACCTCCATCATTGGGTTCCTCTCGCACCTGCAGGGAGATCTGAAGTTGAAGGCGATTGAAGCGGGCTGCGACACGGTGATGCCGCGCTCGGCCTTCTCGCAGAGCCTGCCCAACCTGCTGCGCCGCTACGGCATGGAAGAGGAAGAAGAGTACATTCCGCAGCCGGTGTAGGCGCTGATACGCAACCGGCAAACAAACAGGGCGCTCCCGCTGCAGTGCGGAGCGCCCTTGTTCTTTTGCAGAGTCTCTTGTGCCGTCCCTGTCCGGGAGGCCACCTCCGGGAAGTCACGTCCCTATCCGGGAGGTCACGTCCCTATCCGGGAAGTCACGTCCCTATCCGGGAGGCCACGTCATGGACCGTCCGCCGAGCAGGTGGACGTGCAGATGATCCACGGTCTGCCCACCGTCGTCCCCCGTGTTGATGACAACGCGATATCCCTTGCCCAGCGCCTTGGCGCGCGCGATATGCGCCGCCGCCCACAGCAGGTGGCCCAGCAGGCCGCGATGCTCGCCATCCGCTTCGTCCAGTGAGACCAGATGCGCTCGCGGCGCCACCAGCAAATGCACCGGCGCCTGGGGATGAATGTCGGCAAAGGCGTAACAGAGATCGTCCTGGTAGACGGTTGCGGAGGGGATGCTTCCGTCAATGATCTTGCAGAAGAGGCAGCTCATGGCGGCTCCAGTGTACAGGACCGAAGCGCAGGGCCGCATGCGCCATCCCTGAACCGCCTGGAACCGCTATAGACTGTGTGCGTATGCGCATGTTTATCGGCATTCCGCTGGCAGAGGCCGTGGTGGAGAAGCTGGAGACGGTTCGCGCGCGACTGTATCGGCGGGGAGATGGACTGCGCTGGGCCGCGCGGGAGTCCTGGCACATCACGCTGCAGTTTCTGGGCGAGACCAGCGCGGAGCAGTATGCATGTCTTGTGACAAACCTGGGCGCGGTGCGCATGGAGCCGTTCGTCATCGGGCTGGATGGGCTGGGGTGCTTTGACCGCGCTGGAGTGCTGTTTGTGACCGTGCGGCTGACGCCTGCGCTCACGGCACTGCAGCAGCGCGTTACCACGGCAACCGAGCCATGCGGATTCACGCCGGAGAAGCGCGCCTTTGCGCCGCATATTACGCTGGCGCGCGGCAGGGGTCACGACGACGCCCGCAGGCTGAGCGCGCTGGCAACAGAGCTGCGACGGCCGCCGCAGTTCTCGCCTTTTCTGGCGGAGGAGTTCGTGCTGTACCAGAGCTTCCCTGGCCCAGGCGGCTCCCGCTATGAGAGGCGCGAGCGGTTCACGCTGAACGCGTAGAGGATGCAGAGGCGGCCAGCACCGGTTCCGCCGAAAGATAGCGCGTCCAATCGCTTCCCTCCGCAATGCGTTTGAGGCGGGCAAAGCGGCGGCGCATGAGTCCGCGAATGTGCGGCACAATCAGCACGCGGCCGATGAGAAGCCCAACGAAGCCCCAGCGCATGGTAAAGCGCAGCTCATCGCGCAGCAGCGTTGTGCCGTCGCCGCGGTCGAGGAAGTGGTGATCGTGCTCAAAGGTGGCAAAGCGCCCGCGGATCATGAAATCGCGAAAGTAGACCGGCGGTTCAAACGGATCGATGCGGCTCTCATGCATCTGCGGCAGGCCGAACTGCCAGCCGCGCCACAGCACGGTATCGCCTGCCGTAACGCAGCCGGAGGTGCGGCCGCGCACCGGGCGCATCCCCAGATCCTGCTCGACGATTTCAAGGCAGGTGGAAAGCTGAAAGCAGCGCTCGATGGGTGCGTGCACCACCATCGCATCGCGCAGCACAAAAATACCGGCTGTAGGCATTCAACAACCCCTGCGTCGAGTGTATGCCGTGGCGCGCGCGCATGCGATAACGGCGCAGGCTCCGGGCGGATTCAATTCGATGAGATGAAGGCCGTGAGCTTGATTTTTGCGCATCTCGCAGGCCGCTAGCTCGTGTGGTCAAGGAGGATCTTCCAGCCTGCTGGGCCTTTGCGCCAGACGAGGGAAAAGATACCGTCATCCTTTGCGGCTTCCCCGTGCGCGGTTCGGTCCAGATGAAAGCGGCCGGTCACCACAGCGTACTCGGTTACGCCGCAGGAGGACGGAAGCAGGCGAACCGCGAGATCGTGAAAGCTGAGCGCGCCCATCTGCTGCCGCGATGTATAGCTCTGAAGGTAGCGTTGCAGGATGGGCTGGTAACCGTGGCGAACGGTGGCGCCCAGAAACGTGGTCTCGCCAGAGTTCTCGTAGGCCTGCATGAAGCCCGGAATGTCGCCACGATTCCAGGCCGTGACCTGCGCCGCGATGACGGCGCGAATGGCGGCTTCGTCGCCGGAGACAGGAACCCCGGGAGACTGGGACCGAGCCGGGTAACTGGCAATGCACATCATCAACACAAGCAGAAGTGCCCGCATGAGTTCGCCTCTGCGTTGAGCTTACAATGGCTGCAAATTGCAGGAAACAGCTTTTGCCGTGCAAAGGCGGTTTCCAGGTGAGGCGCGGATGGATCCCATTTGGCATCCGATTGTAGCCACAATTCTGATGTGTTTGGTTGCCGTGTTCTGGGTATGGTCGGGCCTCTCCGTCCTCAGGATGGTGGACGAGATCAACGCGCAAAGGCCGGAGAGCCAGCGGATCAAGGACTTCTCGCTGTCGTTTCGCAGCGCGCGCAGGCTCATCCGGGAGTACAAGCGCGAGTGCCCCGCAGGAAGGCGAACCCTGCAAGCCAGGCTGATCTTCGGCGTCGGGCTGGTTTGTCTTGCGCTCGCCGTCTGGCTGCTCATCATTTAAGGCGCGCTGTTTGCTACCGGTCCTACAATAGAAATATGGCAGCCCAGGCCGCTCCCTCGCCCTTCCGCATCGTTCACGCCGTCTGTTCCCACGACTGCCCGGACAGTTGCGCGGTGCTCGTCACCGTTGACCAGAACGGCCGCGCCGTCCGCGTGCAGGGCGATCCCTCGCAGCCGGTCACGCAGGGTTTTCTGTGCGGCAAGGTGGCCAAGTATCTTGACCGCGTGTACTCGCCCGATCGCGTGCTCTATCCCCTCAGGCGCAAGGCCGGCGCGCCCAAAGGGCCCACACAGCGTGGCCGCGAGCACGAGGCCTTTGAGCGGGTGAGCTGGCACCAGGCGCTGAGCGAGATCGCCGTCCGGCTGCAGCAGATCAGCGATGAGCACGGGCCGGAGTCGATCCTGCCATACAGCTATGCGGGCACCATCGGCGTGCTGGGCTTCGGCTCCATGGACCGCCGCTTCTTTCATCGGCTGGGCGGCAGCCAGCTGGACCGCACCATCTGCTCTGAGGCTGGCGGGGTGGCGTGGAACCTTGTTTACGGCAAAAAGCTGGGCACGCCGGCAGAGGACTTCCGCCACGCCCGGCTGATCCTTGCCTGGGGCGCCAATGTCCACGGCACGAACATCCACCTGTGGCCGATGATCGAGGATGCCCGGCGCAATGGCGCGCGGCTGATCGTGATCGACCCCTATCGCACGCGGACGGCGGCGCTGGCAGACTGGCACATCGCCATCCGGCCCGGCACAGACGCCGCGCTGGCGCTGGGCATGATGCACGTGATTCTGCGCGAGGGGCTGGAAGACCGCGCCTACATCCAGGAAATGACGCATGGCTTTGAGCGGCTGGCCGAGCGCGTGCGCGAATACACGCCGGAGCGCGTGGCCCACTGGACCGGCATGACGCCGGCCGAGGTGGAGCAGCTGGCGCGCGAGTACGCCACCACGCATCCCGCCGCGCTGCGGCTGAACTACGGCGTGCAGCGCGCGGAGTACGGCGGCGCAGCGGTTCGTGCCGTTGCCATGCTCCCGGCTGTCACCGGGGCGTGGAAGCATCGGGGCGGCGGCGCGGTGCTCTCCACCTCAGGCGGATTCGCATGGAACAAGCGCGAGCTGGAGCGGCTGGACCTGGCGCTGGACTCGCCTCTGGGCCGGCCGGCGCGGGTGGTGAACATGTCCGCGCTGGGCGAGGCTCTCACGGAACTGGGAGCCAGGCCGGAGGATGGCCCGCGCGTGCAGGCGCTGTTCGTGTACAACTCCAACCCCGCGGCCGTGGCACCCAACCAGAACGCCGTGCGGCGCGGACTGATGCGGCCGGAGCTGTTCACCGTGGTGCATGAGCAGTTCCTGACCGATACGACGGACTACGCCGACTACGTGCTGCCGGCCACCACGTTTCTGGAGCATACCGATGTCCAGGGCGCGTACGGACACTACTTTGTGCAGCTCTCCAGGCAGTCCATTGAGCCGCTGGGCGAGGCGCGATCGAACGTGTGGCTGTTCGGCCAGCTGGCGCAGTACATGGGCTTCCGCGAACAGTGCTTCCGCGACACCGAGGAGCAGATGATCCGGCAGGCGCTGGCCATCGGGCTCGATGGCTACTCCACGAATGTGGGAATGGAGCACATCCGGCTGGAGGACCTGGAAGAACAGGGGCACATCCCGCTGAGCTTCTACCGCCCGCAGAATGAGGAGCCTTTTCTGCCGTTCACCAGCGGGCCGCTCGCTACACCGTCGGGCAAGGTCGAGTTCTACTCGGAAAAGCTGGCGGCGCAGGGGCAGGACGGATTGCCGGCCTTTACGCCCGCAACCGAGTCGCGCTGGGGCACCGCCGCCCAGCAGTATCCGCTCGAGTTCCTCGGCCGCAAGGCGGACAACTACATGAACTCCACCTTTGCCAACCTGGAGGGACACCGCAAGCTGGAGGCGCGCACCAGCCAGCGGCTGGAGATGCATCCGGCCGATGCCGCAGCGCGCGGCATTGCCGACGGCGACGCGGTGCGCGTGTGGAACGGACGCGGCGAACTGCGGCTGACCGCGATGGTTCCCGACGGCGGCGGCGCCAGCGTGCCGCCCGGCGTGGTGGCCGGACGCCTGGACTGGGCCAAGCTGCATCCCGAGGGAGCCAACCAGAATGTGCTGACCAGCGAAAGACTCTCCGACCTGGGCGCTGGAGCCACGTTCTACTCCGTGCTGGTGGAAGTCGCCAGGGCATGATGCGTTCCGCCTGCGCGCGCATTGGCACAGCGACGGCCGGCTGCCGCTTCCTGCCG
This sequence comes from Acidobacteriota bacterium, assembly GCA_021781495.1. Classification (GTDB taxonomy): domain Bacteria; phylum Acidobacteriota; class Terriglobia; order Terriglobales; family Acidobacteriaceae; genus Telmatobacter. The sequence goes on from JAJXWS010000001.1 coordinate 53,417, forward strand.
CCGCGGCATACAATACAAGCAAGCGTATGAACTGGACCTCGATTCTTATCTTTGCTGTCCTGGTGGTGCTTTTTGTGCTGTGGAAGCGCGCCGGGCAGATCTCGCGCAAAGCCGCAGCGGAACACCTGAAGCACGGAGCCATGGTGATTGACGTGCGCACCGCGGCGGAATACACCGCCGGACACCTGCCCAACGCCGTCAACATGCCGCTCAGCGAGGTGGAAGCGCTGGTGGCGCGCAAGGTCAAGGACAAGAACCGTATTCTGCTTCTGCACTGCCAGAGCGGGATGCGCAGCGGCGTGGCCAGAAGAAAGCTGATTGCCATGGGCTACGCGCAGACGTTCAATCTCGGCTCCTACGGCCGGGCAGCGCAGATCATCAAAGGCCGATAAGCGATCGCGCGCTGGAGGCGGGCTTGCGACACAGCCGGCCGCAGCTTTGCGCTGCTAAAATGCTGCGCATGAATCCCATCCAATTTCCGCTGCCGCAAGAGCGAATTCCCCGCACCTGGTATAACCTTCTCGCCGACCTGCCCGAGCCGATGGCCCCGCCGCTGCATCCGGGCACGCTCCAGCCCATCGGGCCGGAGGATCTGGCGCCGCTGTTTCCCATGGCGCTGATTCAGCAGGAAGTCAGCACCCAGCGGGAGATCGAGATTCCCGACCCGGTGCGGCAGGTGTATGCGCAGTGGCGGCCTTCGCCGCTCTTCCGCGCACGGCGGCTGGAAAAGGCGCTGGATACCCCGGCAAAGATCTACTACAAGTACGAGGGCGTAAGTCCCGCCGGCTCGCACAAGCCCAACACCGCGGTGGCGCAGGCCTACTACAACAAGGTGGAGGGCACAAAGCGGCTGGCCACGGAGACGGGAGCAGGGCAGTGGGGCTCGTCCCTGGCCATGGCCTGCGCGTTTTTCGGGCTGGAGTGCAAGGTCTACATGGTGCGGGTGAGCTATAACCAGAAGCCCTACCGCCGCGCCCTGATGGAAGCCTTCGGCGCGACGGTAGCCGCCAGTCCGAGCACGGAGACCGAATGCGGCCGAGCCATCCTCGCCGAGCACCCCGACACACCCGGTTCCCTGGGCATCGCCATCAGCGAGGCGGTTGAAGTGGCCGCAAAGGATCCGGAGACCAAGTACGCGCTGGGCAGCGTGCTGAACCACGTTCTGCTGCACCAGACCGTCATCGGCCTGGAAGCCATCGAGCAGATGGCGATGGCCGGCGACGAGCCGGACGTGATTGTGGGCTGCACCGGCGGCGGGTCAAACTTTGCCGGGCTGGCGTTTCCTTACCTGGGCCGGAAGATTCACGGCCAGAGCAAGGCGCGCGTGGTGGCGGTGGAACCAGCCGCCTGCCCCAGCCTGACCAAGGGCCCGTTCCGGTACGACTTCGGCGACACTTCGCACCTGACGCCGCTGGTGAAGATGCACACGCTGGGCTCCACGTTCATTCCGCCGGGCATCCATGCGGGCGGGCTGCGCTATCACGGCATGGCTCCGCTGGTGTCGCATGTGCTGGAACTGGGACTGATTGAGGCCACCACCGTGCAGCAGCTGGACGCCTTTGCCGCCGGCATCCAGTTCGCGCGGGCTGAGGGCATTCTGCCCGCACCGGAGGCCAACCATGCCGTGGCCGCCGCCATCCGCGAGGCGCTGGCAGCCAAGGCCGAGGGCAGGGAGCGCACCATCCTCTTCAACCTCAGCGGACATGGACACTTCGACATGCAGTCCTACATCGACTACCAGGCCGGCAAGCTGGAGAACTTCGAGTACCCGGCGGAAGAGATCGCCATGGCGCTGGCAGGGCTGCCCTCGGTGGAGTAATCCGCCGATCATCGGCAACCAATTCGCAAGACAAGAAGCCCGCGTCCGCATCCGGCAACGCGGGCTTTTTCGTGCTCAGGCATCGCCTTGCACCTGGCCTGGATGCGCTACGGCTGCGCAGCGCCGGGCAGCACCTCGATGTAATCCAGCGCGGCGGGGTCCGTGCGGTCGGGCGTGCCTTCCACGCGGATCACCTCGCCGGGCTTCAGCTCGACGCATGGCGTAGTGAAGCGTGTGGAGTTGTCGCCGTGGGGACGGGGCGTGGGCAGCGTGGCGTCGGCGGTCCAGGCGGCAACGGGCTGGCCGCCCGCCTCCAGCGTGAACTGCGCCGAACCTCCCTGCAAATCGAAGTACTGCACGGCGATGAAGTAGCGGCCGGCAGCTCCGGTGTAGGTCCACTCCGCCGTGCAGCTCTTTTCCGCGCAGGAGACGGCCTTGCCCTGCGATGCATCCTCCCACGGCGTCACGTTGATGACCTTGTAGCCGGTCAGGCGGGCGTCCTCTGCCTCCATGCGGCCGGGATAATGGCCGGCGCGGCCCTCCGCATCGGGAATGCCGCTCAGCCGGAGAAAGTACTGCGAGACCGCATCGCGCCACACAATGGCGTGGCCTGCCTGGTACCGCAGGCGCGGCAGCACGCTGGCGTAGAGCGCAGGGTCAATGCGGTCCTTCAGTGAAGTCCAGTCCTTCACGAATCCGGCGGCCTGCGCCGCGCCCTGGTAGTGGCTGTCATAGAGAGACTGGATGACCGTCTTGCCGCTGTGCAGCTTGTAGGCATACGGCACGTGGTGGAAGAAGAGCAGCAAATCGTCCGGCGTGGTGGCGGCCGACTCGTAGATCCGCGCCACCTCCGACGGGTACTGGCCCACGAAGCCGGTGCCGGTGGCCACCGAGCGATCAAAGCCCACGCCCAGGTGGTCGGCCTTGTGCCACTGTCCCCAGCCGTTGTGCTCGCTGGACTCGATGTTGGGGCCGTAGTGGCTGCCGGTAATGTCAGTGAGCGTCTGCAGGCCGAGCGGACCGGTATAGCTCTCATAGGCCGGCCAGCTCTGCATCAGCATCCTGTCCACCGTCTGGACCACATCCGGGGCCGTGCTGATGGTCTGCCGCGTCCACTCTGCGGCAATCTGCTCCGGCGCCATGTCGGGGTCCCAGGCAAGCCTGCCAAAGGCGTAGAGATTGGCCAGCGCAAGCGGCGAGCCCAGCCAGCCCTCGCGGCCAACACCGGCCACGCCAACCATGCCGCCCAGCGGACTGCCGAAGGACTTGCCTTCCAGAATCTGCTTCACCGGCGTGCTGGCTCGGTGGACGCGCATGTCGAAGTCGAGTACCTGCTTCCACATGGGGGCCAGGTAAACCAGATGCCGCTGCTGCCCCGTGTACTCCTGCGTAATCTGCAGCTCCATGGCCTGGCTGGTGCGGGTGAGGCCGCCGAAGAGCGGCGAGACCGGCTCGCGGGCCTGGAAGTCGATGGGGCCTTCCTTGGTCTGAATCACCACGTTGGGAGCGAAGTGGCCGTCGAGCGGATGGAAGATGTCGTAGGCGGCGCGGGCGCGGTCCGCCTTGGGGTCGCGCCAGTCCAGGTGGTGGTTGTAGACAAAGGCGCGGTAGAGCACGATGCCGCCGTGGGGCGCAAGCGCGTAGGCAAGGGTGTTGGCGGCGTCTGCCGGCGTGCGGCCGTAGCTCGCGGGGCCGGGCTGGCCCTCGGAGTCGGCCTTGACCGTAAAGCCTGCAAAGTCGGGGATGAGCGCGTAGATCTCGTTGACCTTGTCGCGCCACCAGCTCTGCACAATGGGATGGAGGGGATCGTAGGTGCTCAGGCCGCCAATCTTCTGCGGGCTGGCCACATCCACGCTGATGGCCAGGCGCACGCCCCAGGGACGCATGGCGTCGGCCACGCGGGCAAGGCCACGCAGCATCTGCGGCTGCAATGCCGGCGCGGCGTTGTTCACGTTGTTCACGTTCACCGCGTTGATGCCGACCGAGGCGAGCAGGCGGGCGTACTCGGCCACCGGCGCCAGGTCGCTGCGGACGTGCCCGTCCTCAAAAAAAATGCTGCGGCCGGCATAGCCGCGCTCGATGGAGCCGTCAAAGTTGTCCCACTCGTCCACCCAGCGGATGCGCATGGCCGGCGCGCTGTGCAGGTGGACCGCGTGCAGGTCGCGGCCCTGGGCAAGCTCGCGCAGCAGGGCAAAAGTGCCGTACAACACGCCGACATCCGAGCCGCCGAAGATATCCAGCTCCTTGCCCCCGGCAGCCGTGTTCCATGCCACAAGGTACTCGTCCGGATCGAGCATGGGCAGATCGGTGCGGTCGTCAGGCGCCTGCTCCGGCGTGCCCAGCACGATGAGGATGCGCGATGCGGCGGCACCCGCAAGGGGTGGCAGTCCGCGGCGCAGCTCGGCAGCCGCGCTCTGCTGCAACGGCCCGTTGCCCCATGTCCTGATCTGCGGCGCCGTAGCCGGAAGGGAGGAGACGGGGCGGTACTTGAGCCAGGCCTGGTCCGCCGTCTGCGCGCGGGCTGCCAAACCGCCGAAGAAGAGAAGCATGGCCCAGATTGCAACGCGAAACGCGAACTTCTGCTGGGACATGATCCGTTCCCTTGCTAGCGCAACCTGGCGCATTCACCGTTCTATCACGGCAGGGCTGGCTGGATGATGACGCCTTTGTGATTCCTGGGGCAACTGCGCTTGCGGCTGCGAAGCATACCGGGCGCGCCGGACGGCAGATTACGGCAGTGGGACGGCGTGCAGCGTGACGCGGCGCAACCCGCGGACGGCATTGGCAAGATATAGGGCGTCGGCGCTTTGCAGGTCTGCAAGCCGCAAAATGCGCTCTTCGATCTGCGGCCGCTCGGCGAGCAGGTGGCGCCGGTAAACGCCGGGCAGCACCCCGCAGCCAATGGGTGGGGTGGACCAGCGGCCCCCGTGCACTGCAAACAGATTGCTGATGGCGCCTTCGGTCACCTCGTCGCGCTCGTTCAGGAAGAGCACCTCGTCAAAGCCCGCCTGCGTCGCGGCCTGCAAGGCGCTGGCGTAGAGCGGTCGATGCGTCGTCTTGTGGAAGTAGAAGCAGTCTGTGGAGCGAGTGCGCTGGGACGCAACGCAGACCCGGACAGGCTGGTCGGCAGGCGCGGACGCAAGAACTTCGTGCTGAATGTGCAGTGCGCCCTCCGCCTCCAGCACCAGGCGCACCTTGCGCGGCGAGGCGTCCGGGAAGGAATTGGCGGTTGCCAGCAGCGCATTCTTCACCTGGGTGCGCTCGCAGGGAAAGCGGAAGTAATAGGCTGAATCCTGCAGGCGGTCGAGATGGAGTTCGAGGAACGGATAACCGCCCTGCCATAGCAGCGTCTCCACCAGCGAGAACGACGGCCGCGGGTGAGTGAGAAACTCCGCCTTCAGCAGGCACTCGCGATACTCGTCCCCGGCGCGCGAGTCGATAACCACGCCGCTCCCGATGCCCATCGCACAGGCTTCGCCGTGCTGCTCCAGCGTGCGGATGGCGACGTTGAAGACGCTGCGCTCGCGGGAAAAGTAGCCGATGGAGCCGGTATAGACGCCACGAGGCCCGTCCTCAAGCTGCCCAATCAACTGCATGGCCCGCACCTTGGGCGCTCCGGTCACGGAGCCGCAGGGGAAGAGCGCCCGGAAGACCTGCTGCGGGCCGACCTCGGCAGGCAGGGTCCCCGTGATGGTGGAGGTCATCTGCCAGAGCGTCGGCAGCCGCTCCACCTGGAACAGGCTCGGTACATGCACGCTGCCATAGCGGCACAGGCGTCCAAGATCGTTGCGGAGCAGGTCGACAATCATCACGTTCTCCGCGCGGCTCTTGGGATCGCTCGCAAGCTCCGCCGCAAGCTGTGCATCCTCGGCATTCGTCCGGCCGCGCGGCGCGGTGCCTTTCATGGGCTGGGTGGTGATGCGCCGGGCTGCGCCCTGCTCTTCCAGCCGAAAGAAAAGCTCCGGCGAGAAGCTGAGAATATGGCTGCCGGGCAGCGTGTGCAGAAACGCGGCATAGCGGGCCGGCTGCTGGCGTATCAGCCCGGCATACAGCTGCGCGGAAGGCGTCGCAGTGCGCGCGCGAAGCGGAAAGGTGAAGTTGAGCTGGTAAACATCCCCGGCGCGAATCCACTCGTGGATAGCCGCGATGCGCTCGGCATATTGCTCAAGGGTGAGGGCGGGCGTAAGCGCGGGCGGCGGCTCACCTGCCGGGGGTTCGCACGGCGGCTGCGCGGCCAGGCCGGGCGGCTCGTCGCCCAGAAATGCGCCCGCCGCATGGCTGAAGAGGTGGCACTGCGCGTAGATGCCGAACCAGGCAATGGGCTGGCCGGACGGCGCAACAGCGGCGGCCGAGGGCTCAAAGGCCGCACCGCACTCGTAGGCAAAGTATCCGGCGGCAAACGCACCGGCGGCGATGGCGTCCTGAATCTGCTGGAATAGTGCGGGGAGTTGCTGCGGGTGAGTGGCGATAAGCTGGCGCCGGGGCGCGGTGAACAGGCGGCTGATGGCGCTGTCGGCGGCGGGCTGCGCATTGTGCAGCAGCACCGTCGCCGGGCTGTTCTGGACCAGGCTGTAAACCTGCGTGGGCAGTGGATGCCAGCGCGCCATGCTGACCTCCTGCGGCGGTTTACTGGACCGTCAAGGCAAGGCTGGTGTTGTGCGTAATAGCCGTGATGCCGTTACTGGACTGCGCATCCACCTGCACGGAGTAGGTTCCGGCGGGTGTGGGCAGGTTATAGGGCGGCCCATGGTTGCGGTAGTTGTAAAACGGCGAGCACGCCGTGGTGCCCAGCACCGTAACCAGGCCCACCAGCGCCAGCAGTGACAGGCGGCTGAGCCAGCGGCGACGACGGGCTCCGAAGGCTATGCCGGCCAGTCCGAAGACCCCGGGCAGCAGCACAGCCCATGCGATGGGGCTGGAGCCGGGACGGGCAACGGGAGCGGCCTGCGCAAGCGACTTGGTCTGGGTGGCCAGCACCATGGAGCTGGTAACGGCGGCGGTGGCGTTCGGCATGATCTCAATGTTCTCCGGCGTGAAGACGCAGGAGGACTGGTCCGGCAGGCCGGAGCAGGAGATGGTGACGAACATGGGCGCCGTCAGCGACTGCGCATTGATCGGCGTGATGGAGACAATGGCCGTTCCGGACTGCCCGGCGGTCAGCGTCAACGAGGCCGGGGCAACCGAGACGGCGAAGTCCGGGGTGGTGCTGACCACGGCGCGCACCGGCGTGACCTGCGAAGTGGAGGTCTGGTGCGTGGCGTCGCCGGTGTAGACGGCGGTCAGAGTGTGGTCGCCGCCGGCCAGCGTCAGGCTCGGCGTGGCGCGGCCCTGCGCATCCAGCGCGAATCCGGCCAGCGGCTTGCCATGATCCTGAATCACGACGGCGCCGGTGGCGGGCTGGCCGTCTGCGCCGGTCACGGAGACCGAAAGGGTGGCAACCGTATGGCCGCCCTGGTCGCGGGTTTCCGTGCTCAGCATCGTCTGCGTGGCCAGGCCCCGCGCATCTACAGCGGGCAATGCCAGCGCGGGCAGCGCCAGCGCGATACCCAGTCCTGCAACCAACTCAAACCGCAGACTGCGGCTGATCAAACGTCTCACGTGCACCTGCTCCAGATTTCCAGAAAAAATCGAGGTTCGCCCAATTGAGGCAATGTAGAACCATTGTATCCGGCGGGGGCATGGGCAGGCCACCCGGCATGCCTGTTGGACGCAGAAAGGCGCGAAAGGTCGGCCCCGCAAGGACGCCGCGCACGGCGCCGCCCGGCGGCTCGCGCTATGCTTGCAGGTTGAGGTGAACCGCCATGACGGAGACGGCTGCGCGTCCGCAACTTGCCCACCTGACCGCTGCGCTGGACGAGCTGCGTGCCAAGGGAACCTACTTCAAGCTGCGCGTGCTGGAGGATCAGCAGGCGCCGGTGTGCCACTACGACGGCAAGGAAGTCATTAACCTGGCCAGCAACAACTACCTGGGACTGGCCAACCACCCCCGGCTGATTGAAGCGGCAATTGCGGCCACACGCACCTACGGCGTGGGCTCCGGCGCGGTGCGGACCATCGCCGGTACCATGCGCATCCACATGGAGCTGGAGGAGAAGATTGCCCGCTTCAAGAACGTGGAAGCGTGCGTGGTCTTCCAGAGCGGCTTTGCGGCCAACGCGGGCACGGTCAGCGCCATCCTCGGCAAAGAGGACTACATCCTGTCCGACGAGCTCAACCACGCCAGCATCATCGACGGCGCACGGCTCTCGCGGGCCAAAATCAAGGTCTTTCGCCACAAGGACGTTGCTCACTGCGAGGAGCTGCTGAAAGAGGTGGCCGGCGAGCCCGGCCATAAGCTGTTGATTACCGACGGCGTCTTCAGCATGGACGGCGACATAGGGCCGGTGGACAAGCTGGCCGCGCTGGCGGAAAAATACGGCGCCATCATGATGGTGGACGACGCGCATGCCTCCGGCGTGCTGGGCCGCAACGGGCGCGGCAGCATCGACCACTTCCACATGCACGGGCGCGTGGATATTCAGGTGGGCACGCTCTCCAAGGCCATTGGCGCGCTGGGCGGCTACGTGTGCGGCTCGCGCGACCTCATCGACTACCTCTACCACCGCGCGCGGCCGTTCCTGTTCTCCACCTCGCATCCGCCGTCGGTGGCGGCCACGTGCATCGCCGCATTCGACATCCTGGAGAACGAGCCGGAACGCATCGATCGGCTGTGGGCCAACACCCGCTATCTGCAGGGCGAGCTCAAGCGCGCAGGCTTCAACATTGGCGGCGTGAACACCCCCGCCACCGAAACGCCGATTACCCCCGTGATCGTGGGCGACGGCCGCGCGGCCATGGAGTTCAGCAAGGCCCTGTTCGACGAAGGCGTGATGGGCACCGGCATCGCCTTCCCCACCGTGCCGGAGGGCAAGGCGCGCATCCGGCTCATCGTCACCAGCGAGCACACCCGCGCGCAGCTCGACCGCGCGCTGGAAACGCTGGAGTGCGTGGCGAAGCGGATGGGGATTCTACAATAGGGCACACATGATCGCTCATCTGCGCGGCAAGCTCATCCACAAAGAACCCGGTCAGGCCATCATGGAGTGCGCCGGCGTCGGCTACGACGTCACCATCTCCGTGCCCACGTTTACAGCCCTGCCCTCCGTTGGCGCGGAGGCGTCGCTCCACATCCACACGCAGGTCAGCGAGGACCAGATTGCGCTGTTCGGCTTTCTGGACCGCGAGGAGAAGCGCCTCTTTGAGCGGCTGATTACCGTGAGCGGCGTGGGGCCCAAGCTGGCCATCAAGATGCTGAGCGGCCTCTCCAGCGAGCGCACGGTGCAGGCGATTCGCGGGCAGGACCATGCGCAACTGGTGCGCATCCCCGGCGTGGGCAAAAAGCTGGCCGAGCGGCTCGTCGTCGAGCTGAAAGACAAGCTGGACGACTTTGCCGTGGCCCCGGCGCCGAAGGCGGTGCAGGGCGCGGCGGTGGACGATGTGCTCTCCGCGCTCGTCAATCTCGGCTACCAGCGGCCCGCGGCGGAGAAGGCTATCGAGCAGGCCGTGGCGAAGGATGCCGCGCTCAAGGACGACTTCGACGGCCTCTTCCGCGGCGCGCTGAAGGTGATTCGCTAAACTGGTTGCGCCATGGCCCGTTCCCCAAAACCTGCTCCCCAGGCTGCGCTGCCGTACTTTCGTCCCGCCGCGCTCACCTTTCTGCGCAATCTGGCACGGAACAATGACCGCGAGTGGTTCACGCCGCGCAAGGCCGTGTTTGAGGCAGAGTTGAAGGAGCCGATGCTGGCCATCGTCCGCCGGGTGACGGACGCCATGCTGGAGTTCGCGCCGGAGCATGTGCGGCCCGCGGAAAAGTCTCTGTTCCGCATCTATCGCGACACGCGCTTCAGCAACGACAAGCGCCCCTACAAGACGCATATCGCCGCATGGTGGTCGCACCAGGGACTGCAGAAGACCTCCGGCGCGGGCTACTACTTCCACGTGAGCGCAAAGGAAGTGGTGATTGCGGCAGGCGCATACATGCCGGAGAAGGAACAGCTCGCCGCCATTCGCCACTGGCTGCTGGAGCACCACGCGGAGTTTCGCAAGGTGCTGCGCGCGGCGGCGCTGCGAAAGGCCTTCACTGAGTTTGAAGGCAACGCGCTGACCCGGCCGCCAAAGGGCTTCCCCAAGGAGCACCCGGCGCTGGACCTGATCCAGTGCCGCCAGTGGGGACTGGCCGCCACGCTGCCCGGCCAGGCCGCGCTGAAGCCGGACTTTGCGGCAACAATTACGCGGCACCTCAAGCTGGCAGCGCCGGTCGTTGAAGCGCTGAATACGCCGATTGTGGCCGCGCTGGCGCCAAAGAAAAAGGTGCTCTTCGGGCTGCGCTAGCGAACACGCAAAAGCGCTGATTTTGCGCGCCTGCGCGGCTGTTGCTCCGCGAAAAGCCTGCTAAAACAGGCAAAAAACCGCAAAAATAGGCAAAATAGGCACAAATACCCAAGAAAATTGTGGAAATCCCTAGTTTTTCCGTTGACTTTGACCGGCCCAAAGGGGCATTGTGGTCAACGACGGGGTTTTGAAGAACCCGCATGAATACAGGGGTTTCGTGGACACGTTGCCTTGGTCGCACGGCCTTCATGCGGAAAACGTCCGGCCCCGGCGACGGGCTTCCTCAAAGGGTACGGACGGAAGAGAACCCAGGCAACAATCGGCTGCCCCGAGGGCACGCCCAGAAGGAGAACACACAATGGCAACTGGTATGACCAAGACCGCCCTGACGCGGCACATGGCCGAGAAGCTTCAACTGACCAACAAGCAAGCGGCTGCCTTCCTGGACCTGCTGGCGGAGACCGCCATCAAGGAGACCAAGAAGAACGGCGTATTCGTAATCCCCGGCATCGGCCGCCTGGTCAAGGCAGAGCGCAAGGCGCGCATGGGCCGCAATCCGCAGACCGGCGCCGCAATCAAGATCAAGGCGAAGACGGTTGTGAAGTTCCGCGTGGCCAAGGCCGCCAAGGACGTGATCGCACCGCCCAAGAAGTAGTTCCTCCTCCGGACTGGGGCAAGGCGCAAAAGGGGAGAGGCCGCAAGGCTTCTCTCCTTTTGCTGTTTCCGGGTACCGAGACGCAACATTTTTGCGCATACTGCGGCGCACAGGTGACATCGAATGAGGCATGGCAGGCGATGCAGGGCTGAATGAGCGGGCTGTGAGCGCTCCGGCGCGGGCAGGAAGCGTGCAGTTGCTGTTGCGGCTGGAAGGTTTGGCGGTGGCAGCGGTGACGTTGGCGCTGTATGCGCGTACGGGAGCAAACTGGTGGCTGTTCGCGGCGCTGTGGCTGGCGCCGGACCTTTCCATGCTGGGCTACCTGGCAGGCTCGTGCAGGGGGGCGCGGGTATACAACGCATTCCATTCCTATGTGGGGCCGCTGGTGCTTGCGCTGTGCGCACTGCTGCTGCAAGCACACGCGGTGATGCCAGCGGCGCTTGTCTGGGCAAATCACATTGGCGTGGACCGGCTGCTGGGCTACGGGCTGAAGTATGGCGAAGGCTTTGGCTGGACACACCTGGGACGCGTAGGTCGGCAGCGCGAGGCGGGAGCGACGTCGTAAGACTAGCGGCGCGGCAGCACGGCGCGCACCACGAGCGAGACGCCAAAGCTGATGAGGATAGCCCGGATCATGAGCAGGTTATCGTAACTCCACGAGAGAAATACAAGCGCAACAAAGACGCCGATAGGGCCGATCTCCGCAAGAATGGCGTGGACCCATTGCGGCTTGTGTCCGGCACTGGGCGGGGCTCCACGCAGGCGTGGGCAGAGACGCGGCACGGTCTGCGTATAGGCCTGGTAAGGCTCGCCAAGCTGAGAGGCCAGGAAGACTTCCTCACCGAGAATAAGGCGAAGAAGAAAGAAGCCGACGAGCAGCACGGCGAAGAGCGCGCCGGTGGGCGGCATGACGAAGGCCATAGCGATGGTCATGAACCACGTGCCGAGATACAGCGGATTGCGTGCGAAGCGGTAGGGCCCGTCGGCCATGATGCGCCCGGCCTGCATCTCCGCGTGGGCAACGATTCCGTGGCCCATATATGCAGTTCCCCACACACGCAAAATCACCGCGAGCGCAGCGATGGCCGCCCCAGCGAGAATGACGGCTGGCGAGGCGACGGTAAAGCGCAGCAGGCCTAAGCGGCTGAGTCCGAGGGCGAGCCATTCAAGCAGCGCAATGCGACGGCCCAGATGTACGGCCTCAATCCACGGTGACCAGAAACCAAGGGCAAGGATGAGAGCGATGATAACCAGTCGCAGACGAAACTCGAGTTTTGTGGCGCGCATGCACACTCCCGCTCGTGGGAGTGTAGCATCCGGCGGCGGGCAGGCTGCGGCGCAGCGCGCAGACTATTTGGCCGGATCAACCAGCGCGCCATAGATGGCGGCGCGGCTCTGGTACTCCAGATTTGGGCTGGTGGGGCCAAGGACGCGTTGAATCATGCCGACGAAGACGATGTCATTGGTGGGATCGACCCAGAACCATGTGCCTGCCAGCCCGTCCCAGAAAAACGTGCCCTTGCCGTCCGAGAGGTTGGCCTCGGGCGGATCAAACACCACGGCGCAGTTGTAGCCATAGCCGAAGCCCGGTCGAAGCGTTTGCAGGCCGATGCCGTAATTGCCATTCAGCAGCGCTGCGGGCACGTGGTTTGAGGCCATCAGTCGCACGGTGGACGGCGCAAGGATGCGCGCGCTGCCGAGTTGGCCGCCGTTTTCCAGCATCTGTGCAAAGCGGTAATAGTCTTCTGCCGTCGAAACCATGCCGCCGCCGCCCGAGGGCATGCCGGGCTGCGCGTCATATCGGCCGCCGGTCACATCATCCACGGCCAGCTTGCCGTCCGGCGTGGCGCGGTACAGGGTAACAAAGCGGCTGCGCTTGTCGGCAGGCACGTAGAACCCGGCGTCGCGCATGCCCAGCGGCGTAAAGATGTGGTCGCGCATGAAGTCGGGCAGCGACTGGCCGGAGAGCTTTTCGACAATGTACCCCTCGATATCCATCGAGACCGAGTAGGTCCAGCCCTGCCCCGGCTGATACAGCAGCGGAATCTTCGCCAGCTTGTCGACCATCTCCTGCAGGTTTTTGGACTGCAGAACCTTCGCGTCGCGATACATGGCATCCACCGGAGTGTTGCCGAAGACGCCGTAGGTAAAGCCCGCCGTGTGCGACATCAGCTCGCGCATGGTGGGCGGATGGTCCGGGTCAACCAGGATCATCTTGCCGTCGGCCCCGACGCCCTTGTAGACCTTCAGGTGCGCAAACTCCGGAATGAACTTGGCGATGGGGTCGCTGGGCAGCCACTTGCCCTGCTCATACAGAATCATCATGGCCACGCCTGTGACAGGCTTGGTCATGGAGAAGTCGCGGAAGATGGCGTCGCGCTGGATGGGCGTGCCGCTTGCGAAGTCGCGCACGCCGTACGTGCGGTAGTCCACCACTTTGCCGTGACGCGCAAGAATGGTGACGATGCCGGGAATCTGCTTTTGATCGACCACCTGCTGCAGCAGGGCGTGGAGGTTCTCAAGGCGCTCGGAAGAGAAGCCGACACTCTCCGGCTTTACAACGCTCAGATCGACGCGTGGCGCCGTGGACTGCGCTGCGCCGTGCTTTTGCGCCGTTGCACCGGGCGCGACAAAGATAAGCGTGAGAGCGGCCAGCGCAAGACGCGCGACAAAGGCGGAACGGAATAGCTGCATGATCGCCTCCACGGCCCGCCACGCCGCAATCCTGTGCGCCGTGAGAGCAGGCCGAAAGAACGCACCCTTTATAGCAGACTGGCCGGGAGGCGCGGCGCGCACCGTTGCGATGCGCGCCGTTGGTTAGTAAATGAGCTTGAGCGAGAGCTGAATCTGGCGGGAGTTGCCCGCGGTCTTGCTGATCTCGCCAAAGCCTGAGCCCGAAAGGATGTTGGAGGGCAGGCCCATGGTGACGATGTTGAACAGGTTGAAGAACTCCGAGCGGAACTGGAGATCAACGCGCTCGGCCCCACTCTTGCGGCGGCCGAAGGGCGTGTCCTTGATGAGTGCAAAGTCGAAGTTGTAGAAAGCCGGGCCACGGAAGCTGTTGCGGCCAAGGGTGCCGAGGCGCCCCTGGTTCGGTCCGCTGCCGTCCGGCAAATGAATGGGAATCGAGAAGAACGCCGAGGCGTTGTTGGCTCCCTGGCCAAAGTAGTCCTGGCGATTCTTGCGCGCCGTGGAGAGATGCGGCGTGGCAATCTGGTCGGGCCGGTCCACACCATTGGACCCGTAGCCGGTCTGCTGGATGCCGGAGAAGACGGTAAACGGCGAGCCGGAACTGAGGCTGGAGATGCTCAGCAGCTCCCATCCGTCTGTGACTCTGCGGCTGACCGGACGCAGTAACGCCGCGCTGCTCAGGTGCAGATCCTGCGCAACGCTCAGGCCGAAGGAGTGGGTTACGTCAAATGCGGACGGGCCCTTTTCCGGATGCGTGTCATACGGGTTCTGCGAGAAGCCGGACGCCACGGCGCCCGTGGAGCCGGTGCCGCCCAGCACAAGGCTGGTATCGTCAAGGGACTTGCCCCACGTGTAGCTTGCCTGAACGCCCGGCCCGCCATGACCAATGGTCCCGGCAAGCGAGGTCTGCAGCGCGTGATAGGTGGAGTGCGCATCAGAGACAATCACGTTCTCCACGCCAAAGCCGCCGATGACGTTGCCCGTGCTGTCAAACTGCGTGTGCGGCGCAAAGCCGGGCGAGGCGCCCGGATAGGCGTTGGGGAAGCTGTAGCGCGGCAGCTTTTCCGCGGCCGTACCCACGTAGTTCACGTCTGCGGTCAGGTTGCCCAGCTTGCGCTCCAACCCGGCCGTCCAGGTATAGAGCGTGCCATTGCCAAAGGAGAGGTCGATGCCGCTGAGGTTGAGCGCGCTCACCACGTGGCTGGGCGTCAGCGCGGCCATGTCCTTCTCATAGCGATCCACATCCATGATGGTGTTCGGCGCGGCCGGCGTGTAGGGGTTGGAACCGAAGACAGGCTTGCCGGCGAGGGTGTAAGCCTCCGGCAGCTGCGCCGGCGTGAGCTTGAATCCGTAAGGGATTGCCGCGCCCTGCGCGGCGACAAGTCGCGGCGTAACGGCAAACGGGGCGGAGCCGGTCAGGAAGTTGTCCTGCCAGATGTTGGGCGGGATGACCATGATGCTGCCACCCGCGTGCACCGAGAGATTGTCTGTCGCCTGCCACGAGGCCTGCACGCGCGGTTCCCAACCGTGCTTGCTGAACTGGTAGCCGGGCTGCGGATTGACGACGTACTGCTGCACGCCGTCGATGTAGCGCAGCGCGCTGGTGCGCTTGGCTCGCTCGCTGATTGGCGTGTAGAGGTCCCAGCGCAGTCCATAGTCGAGCGTGAAGCGTGGGGTAATCTTCCAGGTATCCTGCAGCCACAGCGCGTAATTTTCGCGATTGATGGCCGCGGGTCCCATGTGATCGCCGCCGGAGATGCCCGGCGCGGCCAGCTCGACGGAGTAGACGAAGGCGCTGCCGGAAAGAAAGCCGGAGAGCGTGTCCGGCAGCGGGTCGCCAACGGCAATGTCGTGCTTGCCGCTCTGCGAAGGGATTGCCTCTGTGGCATAGGCCGTGCCGCCGCCAAAGTCGTACTCGCCGTTGGGGCTGGTGCCAAAGTATGTGGTGTCGCGGTTGATGCGAGCCTCAAAACCAGCCTTGATGCTGTGGCGGGAGGTGGTATAGGCCATCGTCTGGCGGCCCTGGAAAAGATTGCCGTAGGCCTGCATCACGGAGCCGCCCGCGCCGTTAAAGGCTTCAAACAAACCGTCGTTGAACTTGACCGCGGGGTCCGTATAGTCCGTCGTGGGAAAGCCGGGCGTGGAGCGCGTGATACTGAGCAGCGACTGCAGAATGAGGCGCGGCGATGCCGTGCGCGTATAGGTGCCAACCACGTTGCGCTGGCGGTCAAGATAGTGCACGCCGAAGCTGGGATCGATGGCGGTCTGGTCGGGATTGGTGGTGGGCCCGGTCAGGTCATCCAGGTTGAAGCGCGCAAAGAACTGGTCCTTGGGCGAGATTTTGTGGTCAATGCGCACTGAGAACTGATTGGCATCGGTGACCACCTTGGAGGCCGTTGCGTAGGTGCGATCCTGAAACGCGCCCTGCGTATAGTTGGGCAGCGGATAGCGCGCCAGGATGGCGGCAATGCTGGGATCGACCGGCACGTTGAGCGTGTCCGTGGAGCCGTCCGGATAGGTCACCACGTCCATGCCGGCGCGCTCCTGCGCCGTGGGCACCGGCATCACCTGCGTGGTGCCCAGCACCTGCCGAAAGCCCTGGTACTGCGCAAAGTAGAACGTGCGGCTGCGGCCATCGTAGACGTGGGGAACGAAAATGGGGCCGCCGTTCGTCAGGCCAAACTCATTGCGGCGGAAGGGCGGAATGCGGCCCGGATACGCAGGCGTGGGATGGTCAAAGTAGTTGCGCGCGTCAAAGGCGGAGTTGCGCACAAACTCAAAGATGGAGCCGTGAAAGCCGCTGGCCCCGGAGCGCGTAATGATGTTCGTGAATCCCGCTGCGCCGCGACCGATCTCGGCAGGCATCCAGCCGGAGCTGGACTGGATCTCCTCCACGGCATCCACGTTGAAGTTGGAGAAGGTTGAGCCGCCCATCTCGGGATCGCTGATGTCGGCTCCGTCCATGGCGAACGTGGCCTCAACGCCGCGCTGGCCGTTGATGGCAAACTGCGCGGTAAAGTTGGTGGCGCCGTTGGCATCCGTCATGGTGCCGGCGGCCAGCAGCAGCAGCGAGCTGAAGTCGCGCTTGTTGAGCGGCAACGAGCTGACGGCCTGGCTGGAGAGCTCTTCGCCGCCCGTGCCGGTCTGCCCCGTCAGCGTGGCCACGGTCAGTTCACCACGGCTGGAGAGCGAAATGGCCACGGCCGGCGCGGCAAGAATCAGGTCAATCGGCTGGGCATAGTCCGCCTTGCGCCCGCCCGATTGCACGGTAAGGCGATACCGGCCCGTGGGCAGAGGCTTCAGCTGAAAATGCCCGTCGTTGCCGGTCACGGCGCGGGCTGAGCCGGTTGCGCCGCTCAGCGAAACCCATGCGCCGGGGATGGGCGCGCTCAACGGATCTCGAAGAACGCCCTGCCACGCGGCCTGCTGAGCCTGCTGCGCGCCTGCGGCCGCGCCTGCAAGCCATAGCAGCAGTGCCAGAATAAGAAAAGTGGAAAGGGACTTGCCTTGCTTTGCCGGGATGACCTTATCCCCGAAGAGAACTTTCCTGTGCATACTACCTTCTTGATGGGATGTGCGCGGCGCTTGAGAATGAGCTGCAAGGCATGCGGTTGCCGCCTGCATGCTCATAAAAAATCCTGTCCGTGGCATTCGCCCGTGGAATGCCCGCCCGGAAATGGAACTCCAGCGTGGGTAGGGCGATGCCGGAGGTCGAAAGAACTGCAATCAGAGGCACACTGCAGGGGTATGCTGCGTTTACAGCGAAACCGTTTCCATGCAGATTGCTTGATGAAAATTATACCTTCCGCCAGCCTGCTAAAAGGTTTTTGCAGATAGATTTGGCAGCAGAATTGAGCGCAACTGTTGCGCAGCCTCTACACTGGTGAAGAACAATGCAGGACGCAGCCGCAACCACGGATACCATCGCCGCGATCTCCACGCCGCCGGGCCGTGGCGGCATCGGAATTGTGCGGCTCAGCGGGCCGCAGGCCGCCACTATTGCCGCGGATCTGGTGAATCTGCACAAGCCGCTGGAACATGCGCGCGCGCGCCTGGCCGACGTGCTGGATACGCCGGAGGCGGGCAGCGAGCGCATTGACGAGGCGGTGATAACCTTCTTTGCCGCGCCCAACTCTTACACGGCCGAAGATCTGGTGGAGATTGCCGCGCACGGCTCGCCCGTGGTGCTGGACCTGCTCCTGCGTCGCGCCATGGAGCTGGGAGCCCGGCTGGCCGAGCCGGGCGAGTTTACGCAGCGCGCCTTTCTGGCTGGCAAGCTGGACCTGACCCAGGCCGAGGCCGTGCGCGACCTCATCGATGCGCAGACGCTCACGCAGGCTCGCCAGGCAGCCAGCCAGATGGGTGGCGCACTCAGCCGCCGTGTGACTCCGGTGAAGCAGGACCTGCTGGAGCTGATCGCGCTGCTGGAGGCAGGCATCGACTTTGCCGAGGACGATGTCGAGGTCACTCCGCTGACTGAAATTGCGCGCCGTATCGGCACGCTGCAGCCGCCGCTGGCTGCGCTCGAGGCCTCCTTTGCGCGCGGACGCATTGTGCATGACGGGCTGTCGCTGGCCATTGTGGGCCGGCCAAACGCTGGCAAAAGCTCCCTCTTCAACCGGCTGGTGGAGCGCGACCGCGCCATCGTGACGGCAACGCCGGGCACCACCCGCGACCTGGTGACGGAGCGCATCTCGCTGGACGGCATTCCGCTGGAGCTGGTGGACACCGCGGGCCTGCGCGAGGCGCACGAAGAGGCCGAGCAGATGGGCATTGCGCGCAGCCGCGAGGCCCTGGCCGACGCAGCGCTGGTCCTGGTTGTGTTGGATGCAACGCAGCCTTTGAACGATGAAGAACACTCACTGCTGGCGGCTGTCGAGGGCCGCCCGGCGATTGTGGCCGTAAACAAGAGCGACCTGGCTGGCACCGACGGCGTGCGCCTGGATCTGGCCGCCACCGAGTCTGCCGGCCTGGTCGCGCTGGCAACCTCCGCGCTCACGGGCGAGGGCATCGCGGCGCTCCGCGAACGCATTCTGGCGCTGGCCACCGGGGGCGCCGCCGCGGAGCCGGGCATGCTGACCAGCCTTCGGCATCAGCAGGCAATCGCCACGGCGCGCGCCGCGCTGGCCGATGCGGCAAAGGCAAACGACGGCGGCATTCCGCACGAGATGATCCTGCTGGATCTATACCGCGCGCTGTGGGCGCTGGACTCGCTCACCGGCCAGACCACGCCGGACGACATCCTGAACCTGATCTTCTCCACCTTCTGCATCGGCAAATAAAGCAAAGCAGCGCGGCATGCAGGGCGGATATCAACCGCCTGTGCATCGCCGCGCTGAGCTTCCTGCCGCACGCACCCGCAACCGGGGCGCCTGCTACTTGCCGTGAATCGTGATGACCGTAACGCTGGCGTGTGGAAACGTGTGCACCCACTCGCCGGATGGCACGTTTTCCTCGCTTGTGCCGGGGACCACGCGCCGGGGAGAGATCTCGTCGTTGGCATCGGCAAGCGCCGCCGAGCGAAGCACCTGCACCTGCGCCGAGCCTGCTCCTGCAAAGTCATGCAGGCGGATGCTGGTGGCGATGTCCGTGGTGACGCTGCGATTGACGCAGAACAGCGTAATCGACTTGCCATCGTGGCTGCGCGCGGCAACCACATCCAGGTAAGGCACATCCGCAATCTGCGGCAGGCGCTGCACGCCATGCTCCACGGAGTAGGAACCGGCGTGCGTCGTAACGGCGACTGGGTTGGCGGCATCCGCGCCGGCGTAGATCTGGAAGGCGTAGTACGCGGGTGTGGCATACACCTGGCTGCGCTTCTTCCAGATGCCCGCAAACTCCATGATGCCCGTCATGTCTGAAATGGGCACAACGGCGGAGTTGCGCATCAGCATGTTCAGAAAGCCGCCCGTAACCACGGCGCCGCCCATGTCGGTAAAGTTTGGCGCCCCTGGCCTGCGGCCGATGAAGAGCCACTCTGTGAAGGCGATATGCGCCTTGTCCTTGTATCCGTGCGTTGCGTCAATCTGCTCCTGTGCCTTGCGCAGGCGCCGCTCCAGCTCAACGGGCAGGGCAAAGGCCGCCTCTGAGATCGACTCGGCCGTGGGGTTCTTCATCTGCACCTCTCCAGTGCCGACGACGAAATGCGTGGAGAGATAGTCGAAGGTTCCCGGCGGATTGGTAAGCTGAATGGCGTTCCAGCTCTCGAACACCTCAGGGTCCGCGCCCGTAGCGATCAGCCGTGCCGTGGGATCGACGGCGCGCACCGCCTTGCTGAACGCGAGAGTACGTGCGGCAAGCTCCTGCCGCGTGGGATACGCGAGGTTCCAGTTGCCCCACAGCTCATTGCCCAGCTCCCACAGCAGGCCCGAGTGCGTGGACCAGTGACTGTCGATATAGCGCACCCACGCCGCTGCCTCCTCGGGTGTGCCGCTGCCCATGTTCAGCGCGAACTGGGGCTGCGCGCCAATCTGGCGGCAGAACTCCAGGAACTCATCCGTGCCGAAGGTGTTGTACTCGGGAATACCCCAGGAGTTGTTGATCTGGCTGATGCGCTTGTCGCGCGGGCCAATGCCGTCCGTCCAGTGGTAGGACGAGGTGAAGTTGCCGCCGAAGCGCACCAGCGGCGTATGCATCTCCCTGGCCATGGCAACGGCGTCCGGATCCAGTCCGTCCTTTGCGTCCGCCGGCATCAGCGAGAACTCGTCCAGCTCTACGCGCTCGTCGCCGGCAACTTCCACAACAAAGTCCGCTGGGTCCAGGCGATGCAGCTTTCCCTCCGCCACCTGAAGCGTAAAGGAGTATTTCTTCCAGTCCGCGTCCGTCACGTCCATGCGCTGCGAGGCGAGCACATCGTTGCTGTTCCGGATGCGCAATGAGACCGTGATTGCGTGGTCGCCGCTCAGGTGCTTGGCATAAAAGCTGCCCACGTAGTCGCGCGTGCGATGAACCGGCAGATAGACCCTTTGCCGGATGCCGGTAGCCTGGCCCGGCACGCCAAACACACGCAGCGACTGCCACGAGTTGGCCGCGTCGCCATAGTGAATCTCATAGCGGTTGCCCTGGCCTGCATCCAGCGGCTCCCACGGCAGCGGCAGATCCAGGTCGCCCGCGCGGCGCAGATCGGGCTGCTCGCGCAGCATCTGCTCCACTTTGTCGGGGCTCCACAGGCCCGACTCGAAGCTGGGATTCTGCAGTATCTCTGCCCAGAGTCCGTTGTAAGTGGAGTTGCCGATTGGCTCAAGAAACGTTCCGAAGATGGTGTGCGGAATCGCCTGGCCCGCAACCTTCGCGGCATACACGTCGATGGTGGCTGTCTGCGGAATCGGCTGTACAACCGTAATCTGTCCTTGCGCGCTGACCGCGAAGCACAGTGAGAATGCACCCAGAAGAACTCGCTTGATCACAACTTTCCTTCCTTCGCTGAAACAAACCAGTCTTGCTCCGGCGCCCCGCGAATGCATGGCTGTGCAGGCGGGGCGCCAGTCTGCTACTGCAAAGTGGTAACGTGCACATAGTCAAACTGCGCAATGTAGCCCGAGCGGTTGCCGGCGTACAGGCAGATCTTTGCCCCGCTGCCCAGTTGATGCACCCACGTACCGCCCTGGATCCACGTCACGCCGTCATTGCTGCTGTACGCGGTGTAGTGCTCCTCGCCGTCCACATCGCGCTTCACCAGGCGCACCCACGCGCTCACTTCGGTTGCAATCGCCGCGGGGCCTAGGTTGGTCGCACCCCAGGTGGGATACCCGGTCTGCTGCACCGTCTGCGCCTTGATGAACTCGATCTGGCGCGTGTCGTTGTTGTTGTACAGGTCCACGCGGACAAAGTCGCTGTCGTCCTTGTAGAGCAGGATGCCAGCCTGCGCGTAGTTGGGGCCCACGCCGCTTGTGGGCAGGTTGATGCTGAGCCTGGTCTCAATCATGTAGTCGCCCGCCGGGGTCGGCTCCTCAATCATCGGCACATTCTGCATGGCGCCGATCGGGTCATACGCCACTGAAGTCACCTGGTAGGCTGAACCGGTCAGCGTGTAGGCGGGCGTGCCGTTCAGGAAAGACCATTGCGAGCTCAGCGTCGTGCTGTTGAACTCGTCTGAAAACGCAGGCAGGGGCGTGCCGGGCGCGTCCGGCACGGCAAGCGTGGCGACATAGCTGTTGGTTGCGCCGGGTTGCGCCGCGGGCATGGGCTGCGGTGCGTCCTTATCGGATGCGCCAAAGCCACCACGCACGACGGGCCAGTCATTCACCCAGTCCAGCGCATCAATGAACCCCGGCCGCGCGGTGTAACCCACGATGCCCGTGTAGTACGGGGTTGCCGCAAGAATGCCGTGATAGAGCATGTAGTCGTGTCCGGACTCATCCGTAAAGACCACGTTGCCACCGGGGCCGATGACGCTGTTTCCGTTCATGCGAATCACCGGCGTTCCACCCGGATTGGTGGCCAGCATCGAGATTCCCTGCGCATCCAGATACGGCCCCATGGGCGATGTGGCGCGGCCCACATACACGCTGTATCCGCTGAGCGGGCCGTTGCAACAGTTGGTGGACGAGGCGAACAGATAGTAGTAGCCGTTGTGGTACCACCAGTTGCCGCCTTCATAGCGATTGTCCACGGCCACCTGCTGCTCGCTCGTCGCATCTGAGGTGAGCCCGTCTGCCGAGAGCTTGCGAACATACAGCCCGCCGCCAAAGCTGCCGAACAGGATGTAGCGCTGGCCTGAGGAATCCTGAATCTCATCCGGATCAATGGTGGAGCGATAGGACCCTGAGCAGCAGTTCGTCGCCAGCTCCGGCGCAACCACCGGCGTGCCGCTGTCTACAAACGGGCCCGCGGGACTGCTGCTCGTGCCCACTCCAATGGCCGAGCCGTTGCCGGGCAGGCTGGTGGCCGAGGCGGCATAGTACAGATAGTACTGGCCGTTGAAATACTTGATGGCGGGCGCCCACAGCGAGGCCCCACTCACGTTAGCCCAGGTTGGCAAACCGGCAAAGGCATTGTTCAGATAGGTCCAGTTCACCAGGTCCGTGGAGCTGAAGATATTGATGTAATGCGGATTGGGATCGTTTGGATAAAGCTGATCGCTGGTGCAGTACAGATACCACGTGTCCGTGCTCCCGCTCTGATCCTTGTAAATCGCGGGGTCCGCGCAACTGACCGCGGTAAGCGAGCCCGACAGATTCAGCGTCAGCGGATTGCTGAAGGTGGTGGCCGCAGACACGCTGATGCTGACGGCGACAGAAGGAGCGGCGGAGGTGGCGTACGTAGCGTCTCCGCTGTACGTCGCCATAACCGTATCCGCGCCCACAGGCAGCCGCGTGGAGGTGAAGTGCGCGTTGCCCAGCGGATCGACGGCCGCCGTTCCCAGCGCGGTCGATCCGCTGCTGAAGGTGACCGTGCCCGTGGCCGTAGCGGGTGTAACCGCTGCTACAAGCTCCACCGGAAGCCCCTGCGTGGAAGCCGCTGCTGTGCTCGTCAAAACCAGCGCGCTCACCAGCTTGTTTACGGTCACCTGCACGGCCGCGGACGTGGAAGCCGTATAGCTCGCATTGCCCCCGTAGCTGGCCGTGATGCTGTGCGTACCGGCGGTCAGTGTTGAGCCCGACCATTGCGCCTGCCCTGAGGCATTCAAGGTCCCGGTGCCAAGACTCGTGGCGCCATCGTAGAACGACACTGACCCCGAGGCGACAGCGGTGCTGCCGGAAGTTACGCTGGCCGTGAGCGTGATGGAGCTGCCCACGTTGATGGTCGCCGCCGAAGAGGACAGCGTGGTGGTGGTCGACGAGGCGGTCGGCGTCGAGTTGCCCGATCCGCCCGAACACGCGGATAAGAAGATGGAGGCGAGAAAGACGAGTGCGAACGATACAAACAACCGATAGCAGCGCATGAATGGTCCCAGTAAGAGGATTGCAAGGAGCGCTGTGCGTAGATCGTTCCCGGCGCAGGCCGCGCACTACTCCTTGGTTTTAGATTGAGCGGTGGGCATTGGCGCGGACCCGAATCCGGCGGAGATCGCGCTCAGTGCCTGCGGATTCAGCTTCGCGTTCTCAGCCTTCATCCGCGTGTATTCCTGTACAGCCCGGTTGGCATCCTGCTGCCTTCCCAGCTTGTGATAGACCCGCGAAAGTTCGTACTCGATGCGCGGTGCCAGCTCCGGCTCGGGATGCATGGCGCGCGCCTTTTCCAGAGCCACAAGCGCATCCTGAATATGACCTAAATCGAACTCGCCCAGACCCAGATAAAAGTAGGTGGCTGGAACGTTCCGGTAGTTGGCCACCACCTTGCGCAGAAGCACAAGCCCCTCCTGCGGATGATTTGTTTCGATGTCCATCTTGGCCAGGTTGTACATCGCGATCGGGTTGTTAGGACTCAGCTCAAGCTCTTTGGCATACGCCTTCTGAGCCAGGTCCGCCTCGCTCGACTTGCGATACTCCTCGGCCAGTTGCTCGTAGAGGTCGGAGTTGTTCGGCATCTGCTTGATTGCCTCCAGATACTCCGCGATGGCCTCCTTGTGCTGATTCTGCTGTGCGTAGATCTGTGCCTGAACCTTGTGGACATGCCATGAGTTGGGATCGATCGCCGCCATGCGCGCATAGCTGGCGAACGCCACGTCACTGTGTGCCTTGCCACGATATTCAAGGATGTTGAGATCGTTTGGAGCCAGCTCTGCTGCACGGTCAAGCGGCGCCGTGGCCTTCTCCGGATGTCCATCCTGCAGCTCAACCACGCCCAGCCACATCTCTGCCTGGGCGTTCTGCGGATCAAGCGCGGCAGCGCGCTGCAGTGCCTGCACCGCATCGTTCACGCGGTGCATCTGCGCATATGCAATGCCCAGAAAAAGATTCGCGCCCGGCAGGTCGGGAACAAGTGTAACCGCGCGTGAAAGCAGATCCGCTGCCTCTGGAGACTTGCCAAGCCGCAGGTCCGCCACACCCAGGGCCATCAGCGCGGTAGCGTTATTCGGCTCTGTTTTCACGGCCTGCTGAAACCACTTCACCGCTTCATCGAACCGGCCCGCGTGCATGGCGTCCGTGCCGTTGCGGAGCGCTTCGTCCGCTGAGGAAGGCGCCTGCGCCGGCAGCAGCGAGGCAGCCAATAGACTGCAAAACATCAGTAGCGAGCAGAGTGTTCTCATTCGAAGATGGTCCCCTTGATGAAACATTGCAATCACTCGAACGAAGAGCACTCTACTGCGGTTGACCTTGAGTTCGCAATGCAGCGGCCTGGTACAACCCGGCCGTAATACAGGGTGAACAGCGGGGATATGGGACGCGCTCCATATCCCCGCCGGGCCTGGAAACACCCGCGGCTAGAACGTAAAGCGCGCGGTTAGCTGAATGTTTCTCGGCGAGTTGATGGTCCCTTGCGGCAGGCCGAACGTACCGTAGCTGTACGGCTGCAGGTTGGGAATGGTGAACGTGTGCTGGTTGAAGGCATTCAGCAGCTCCGCCTTGATGCTGAGGGTGTAGTCCTCATACAAGGGGAACTTCTTGATGATGCTCAGGTCGTCGTTGAAGTACGGCGGCGTGCGCACCTCGCTGGTGGTTCGCGGAATGCCGACACCGAAGCTGTAGGGCTGGTTTGGCGAGCCGTTGCAGTTCGCCAGCTTGGCCGCCGTACAGTCGCGGTTGTAGTTGTTGTTCCGGTCGTAGAAGGCGATCGGCGCCCCTGCAACCGGCGAGCCGGTACGCGTTACGTCGTTGTACTCCATGTTGAACATGGTGTTGACGTTCGGATCAAGCGATCCTCCCGGCGGCACCACGACAAACGGATTGATGTGTTTTGCGCCGCGTTTGTACACCGCGCTCTTCAAAGAGCTTCCCGGCTGCCTGCTGAAGCGAATGCAGTTCTGGAATCCCGGAATGCCCCATCCGCAGCCGAAGGAAAGCGGCTGGCCTGACTGCATGCGTTGCACAGCGCCCAGTTCCCATCCGCCCAGGATGTAGGACACAGCACCGTGGTTCGCAAAGCGCTTGCCCTTGCCGAACGGCAGCTCATAAAAGCCGCTGATGACAAGCGTATGGCGGATATCCATGGCCGAGATGGCCTTCTCAGCATGGAGGTTGTTGACGTTCATATCCTGCGAGATACCCACACCGGAGTTGGGCAGCGCGCTGTCCGCATCCGTAAAGGTCTTGCCGTAGGTGTAGGAGGCCTGCAGGTTCATGCCCTGGTGGAAGTGGCGTGTCACGCTGGCCACCAGTGCGTTGAAGCTGGACATACCCACGTTCTCAAGGCAGCAGCCCTGGTCGATGAAGTCGTACTGCGGGAAGGGCCGCAGGGCCGACTGCAGTGAGGGATTGCCGCCCCAGTTCTGCAGGAACTGCGGGAAGGGCAGCGGAATGCCGGCGGAGTTCCCCTTGAACGGCTCATAGAGCGAGTTGCCCAGGGAGAAGTACTTCTCCGGCATGTTGTTCGGGTTAAGCAGGTTCGACGAAAGATCCGTGGAGTGGTTGCCGATGTAACCCACGGTCAGGATCAGGTCCTCCGCCAGCTGATGCTGCACCTGCAGTGTCCAGTTGTACACCGTCGCAGGGCGGCCGGCGCTGGGGGCAATGTAGGAACCGGGCACATACTTGCCGTTGAAGTAGCCCGGATTCTCGTCAGGAGGCGGCGTAAACGCGGGCATACCATTGTCGATCTGGAACGACGGATCGAAGCCGTTGTGGCTGGGCGCCGTCGGGTAGGCCGTGTAGCCGGTGACCATGCTGCCGCCAAAGTCGTCATACACCAGCGGGCCATAGATAATGCCGGCGCCGCCGCGGATAACCGTCTTCTGGTGCAGGAAGTCCGGCGTCCAGGCAAAGCCCAGGCGGGGACCGATGTCCTTGTGCCAGGTGTTGGCCCAGCGCGTGTTGCAGCCGTTGCACTTGTCGCCAAAGACCAGCGCGCCGGGAATGCCGTATGCCGTGTCAATCGCCGTGGGACTGAAGTTGGACGTGTTGTTGTGCGCCTCAGTGCGCGGCACATCCACGTCGTAGCGCAGTCCGATGTTCAGCGTAAGGTTGGGTGTGATCTTGTAGTCATCCTGGATGAAGAACGCATAGTACCAGGAGGTCCACCGCTGGCCGCGCAGAACGACGTTCGTGCCGCCGTTGTCTGCCTCGCCCAGCATCATGCTGGCAAATCCAAGACCGCCGCCCTGTGCAATGGCTCCGGCCGTCTCATTGCCGCTGAAGTTGATCCACTCGTTTCTGCCGTTGATGGGCGAGTACTGCTGGAAGCGGATGTCGGCGCCGACCTTCACGTTGTGATGGCCGTGCGTCCACACCAGGGCATCGTTCAGGCGAATGCCGTTATCCACGTTGTCGCCGTTATTGCCAAAGCCCAGGCCAAGCGGGGCATCGCCCGTGTTGATCAGCGGGAAGTTCTTGCCGCCCGTGTTGCTCAGGCCCACAAGCTGGCTCCAGTTCTTCCCAAGGTTCACGGCCTGCGAGTAGTTCTTGCTGTTGCTGCGGTTGGTGCCGATAACCAGGTAGTTCAGCAGGTTGGGCCGCAGCGAGTAGTCCAGTCCCATGCGGAAGAAGTGGGTGGTGAAGTCCTGGTACCAGCCCTGCGTGCTGACCGGCGAAGGCAGTGTGGCAAAGCCGCCCGTGAACAGATCGTTCTCGCGGGTGTTGTAGGAGCCCCAGATCTTCGCCTTGTCACTGAAGTTGTGGTCAATGCGAAGGCTGTAGGTGGTGTTGGTGATGGGCTTCAGAGACAACTGCGTGTAGTTGCTGAACACGTCGTTGGTGGTCGGCTTGGGGTAATAGGCAACCAGCGCCTTGGCCACCGTGCTCAGCCGGCCAGCCGGAATCACGTTCGTCGGGTTCTGGTTGGTCCCGAAGGCCGTGCGGCATTCCGTGGTGCCTCCGCCCGGCAGCGTCACGGTCTGCGTGCTCGCCGGATCAAAGATCTCGCCCTGGTAGACGGGCGTGCCGTCGCACGGGTTGGTGCCGGTCTGGATGTTGGTCAGGCGATCCGAAAAGTCTCCCTGCCGCTCAGACATCGTGGGAATCGTGCTCGTGACCGATGCGCCCAGCGTGTACTTCAGCTGCTCCCAGGAGAAGAAGAAGAAGCTCTTGTCGCGCCCGTTGTAGAGCTTGGGAATGCGGATGGGGCCGCCGAACGTGCCGCCGTAGTCGTTCTTGTGGTCGGCAGGCGTCTTGTAGCGGTTGCGGCACTGCGGAGTGTCGTTGGTGCCGGTGCAGTAATAGGAGCGCCAGCCCTTGTTGAAGAAGGTGTTCGCATCCAGCGAGGTGTCGCGATAGATGTCGTAGATGGTGCCGTGATAGGCGTTGGTGCCGCTCTTGGTCACAAAGTCTTCCACGCCACCGGTCGTGCGGCCATACTCGGCCTCGGGCAGCGATGTCGTAACCTTGAACTCCGCCAGCGCTTCCACTGAGGGCGCCTCTTCGTCGTACGAGGAGCCGTTCTCACTGCGCTGCTGGCTCACGCCATCAATCAGCACTTCGTTGCCGTAGTTCTGTCCGCCGGCAACCTTGGAAAGAAAGATGCCGTTGTTGCTGTTGGCCGCGCCGGGGCCCGTGGTTGCCGGCTGCAGAAACACAAAGGCCTCGTTTGCGCGCATGGCGCCAACGCCGCCCAGTGCAAGCGGAAGATCCGTAATCTGCTTCTCCGTAATGATGCCGCCCACATCGGACGACTCCGTCTCCAGCGTCGGCCCAATGCTGCTCACCGTCACTTCCTCTGAGATGGAGCCCGGCTGCAGGATCACATCCAGAGACGCGACCGTGCCAATCTGCACCAGCACATTCTTTGTAACAGTGGTCTTAAAGCCCGTCGCGCTCACGGTTACCGTGTAGGTACCAAGAGCCGCGTCTTCAAAGCGATACAGACCCACCGAGGTGGTTACCGCGTTGTATGTGGAGTTGGTGGCCGAGTTAACAATGGTCACCTTCGCGCCGGCGATGACTGCGCCTGTCGAGTCAGTCACGACTCCGGCCAGCGAACCGTGCACTGACTGTGCCTGCAAACCCACTGCAAGCAGAAGCAGTGCGACGACCGCAAAGCATCTCCCAAGCATGTACCTTCTCATGGACTTTCATTGCCTCCAGAATTGCCCTGTAGGGTGCTGGCTCCTCAGAACTGCAAGAAGACCGCCCCGCTCTGTACGTGGAAACACACCTGCGCCGCAAAACGGACGCAGGCCGCCAACTCGGAAAAGGCTATTCATCTGAGAAAAGAAAATCTTGAGCGGGTAAGCCTATTGACAATGCCCACGAACGATGGTCTACTGCCAACTCCGCAATTGCCGGGAAATTCCCTTCGGCAGCGGGCCGCAATCACTTCATGCCGCGCCGCATGCCCGCCCGTAAGCGCGCAAGACATCGCGCCGCGACGGCATTCTTCCCGTGCGGTGATTCGAAATGCATGTTGTGCAGGACGGCCGGGGGCCTGCGGCTGCGCTACATCTCCTCCGGCTGCACGATGCCGCGCGCCAGGCAGAAGCTCACCGCCTCTGTGCGGTCAGAGACTTCCAGCTTCGCCAGCAGGCTGCTCACCTGGTTCTTCACCGTGCTGGGCGAGATGCCATACACTGAGGCGATCTCGCGATTCGTCAGGCCTCGGGCCAGCAGCTTCAGCACCTCCAGCTCGCGCGCCGTCAACGGCTGGCGAAGCACGCGATCCGCAAACTGGCGCTGAATGCTGGGCGAGATCCAGCCCTTGCCCGCATGGACGGCGCGGATTGCCTTGATCAGCATCTCGCGCCCGGTGTCCTTCAGGATGTAGCCCAGCGCGCCGGCGTTCAAAACCTGAAAGATCTCTTCCTCGGTCTGGTAGCTGGTCACGATCAGGATGCGGGCATCGGCGGCCTCTTTGCGAATGGCGCGAACCACCTCGATGCCGCCCTTCTGCGGCATGCGCAGATCCAGCAGCACCACATCGGGCCTGAGCCCCCGGAACAGCTCAATGGCCTGCGCTCCGTCTGAGGCTTCGCCTACCACCTCAAAACCGTGCTCGGATCCAAGCAGGTTGCGGATGCCGATGCGATACACAAGATGATCGTCCGCCACCAGAATCCGGATGGAGCGCTCCGTTGCGTGGCCATCCGTGTGCCGCTGCCGCGCGGGAGCGGTATTTCTTTCCTTTGTCATGCTGCGGCCCTCACGCGAACCGTGGTTCCCTCCGATGTCGATCGTAATTCAAGTTCCGCATTGATGGCAGCGCAGCGCTCGCGCATCCCGATCAGGCCGTAGTGGCCTTCCTGCGGACCAAGCACCTGGGCCGGGTCAAAGCCTCTTCCATCATCGTTTACCTCCACCATCACTTCTCCCTTGCGATACACCACGCGAACCACAATCTTTTGCGCATGGGCATGGTTGACGGCGTTCACCAGCGCTTCCTGCACAATGCGGAACAGGTTGTTCACCGTGTTGTAGGAGAAGACCGCGGGCTCGCCCAGCACATGCTGCTCCATGGTGGACTCTGACGCGGACCGGAGCTGTTGAATGCAGCGCGCAATCAGCACGTCCAACCGGTCGTTGCGCGAGAGCGAGCGCAAAATATCAATCGAGACATGGGATTCATCGCGGCTGTGCCGCACCATTTGCAGAGCCTCGCTCAGCAGCTCTCCGGCCCGCTCGGCATCCCGTTGAATCATCTGCTGGGCTGCTTCCAGTTGCAGCGTAATGCCCGCGTATCCCTGCGCCAGCGTATCGTGAATGTCGCGCGCAATGCTGGCGCGCTCTTCCGCCACCGCTCGATAGCGCGCGTGCTTGATGCGGTAATAGCTGTTGATGCCGATGAGAATCAGAATCGTGGCAGCGCCGGCCAGCATCAGAATGTGCGCCCGCGTCCACCACGAGGGCGGCTCTATCACCTCAATGTCTTCCAGCGTCCGCAACTGCAGCGTAAAGGCATCGCCGTGGTCCGCCTCCGCGCCGTGCGCCTCCACGCCATGGTTAATCATCAGGATGCCCGTAAGCCGCAGCGTTGCACCCGGCTGCATCGACCGTACCGGCAGCTCGCCATCCACGTTGTCACTGGGCAGCACTGCGGAAAAATTCTGATGTCCTCCGCGCAGGTTCAGGCGCACGCCCGTAAGCCCCGCCGGTGTAAAGTCCACCAGCTCGGCAACTGTCTGCACCAGAAACAGTTCGTTCTCGCCGTCGGCTGCCTGGTCGGGCGTAATGGAGAGCGGCAGCGGCATGGAGCCTCCCCACAACCGCCGCATCTGCCCCTCCTGCACCTGCGGCTCCGGCGCAATCGTCATGCGGCCGGTCACCTCCACCTCGTCTCCCAGCGCAATCTGCTCCGTTCTGGGCGACTGCACCTCGACGGCCCCGGTGCGATCCTCAATCACAATGCGATGCTGATTCAGCGTGACAATGCCGCGCACTACCACCGGCACCGGGCTCGCGGAAAAACTGGCCGCCTGAATGGCAGACTCAATCGACTGCAGATGCGGCTCGCTCGACTCCTGTGCACCGGCCATTCGCGCCGCAGGCACCAGGAGCAATGCAACCAGAGCGCATGCACAAAAAACGCTGCCCAGATAGCCGGACTTACACACCGCGCGAATGACGAATGGATTACGCAATGCAAACCTAGATATACTCTACTCGCCTGCAATGGAATTCTTCCGCAGATACAAACGCAGATGGCTTGCGGTCATCGCTGTTGCCCTGGCGCTCACGGCCGGGGCATCGATCGCCTATCGCATACGAACCCGCACCCAGCCCAGCGGCCCCTACGCCAGCCTGCAGGGCTGGCAGCAGATCAGCGGGCGATGGAACGAGCACGGCGGCATCTTCTCCAACTCCAACTACGGCCGCGGAGACATGCTCATCGCTCCTCACTCGCTGGGCACCGACTATCACATCAGCGCGGATATCCGCTTCGATCTGCTCTTTCCTGAGACGCACTACGGCGATGCCGGCCTGGTCATTCGCACCACCGATCCCGAGCCGGGCGTGGACTCCTACGAGGGATACTACGCAGGCGTGCGCCCCGACGATCAGGTCATCCTGCTCGGCCGCGCATCCTATGACTGGCGCGAACTGGCAACCGCGCATCTGGTCACTCCGCTCTCTGTGGGCTCGTGGTATCACCTCGATCTCTCCGCCCATGGCTGCGAGATCGCGTTTGCGCTCAGCCCGGTGAACGGCGGCCCTGCCGCGCGTCTCAAGTACAACGACAAGCAGTGCCTCACGCAGGGCGTGGCGGGGCTGCGGTCCTTCTATGCGCAGGCCTCCTGGCGCAATGTCCAGGTCAGTTCCAACTAAGCCCCTACGCACCTGCCGTGGCGGATTACCTCGTTCGCCGCAACAGCGTCGCCACCGTAGGGTTTGCATCCATGCTGTCGCGATCGATGATGGCCACCGGCAGTTGCGTGGAGTAGCTGCGCGCATCCTTGCCCGCAAGCGCGGCGCGCATGGCCTGCATGGCACGCGTGCCCAGCTCATGAGGATCACTGATAATCAGCGCATCGATACGGCCGCTACGCAAGCCCTGCAGCTCATTCCTCTCGTCAGAGACGCCGATCAGCAGCGGCCGCTTATGCGTGTGCGGATCGAAAGCATACGAAGCGGCATGCGTGGAGAACTCGTCCGTGGTAAAGATGCCCTTGATATTCGGATGCTCCGTCAGCAGGTCCAGCACCGCCTGGTGCGCCCGCGCCCAGTCAGACAGGCCATACTTCACGCCCACCAGCTTCACCCGCGGAGAGCGGGCAATCTCATCGGCAAAGGCCTTCTCAATCAGCGAGCTCTCTTCCACCGTGGGGCTCACGCCCACCACGCCCACTTCGCCCTTGCCGCCCAGCAGGGCCACAAAGCGACGAGCGGCCAGCCGGCCTATCTCTTCCTCGTCCAGGCCGATGAAGGCAGCGGGGTCCTTGGTCGAGAGCGCGATGGGGCTGCCTACAATCACCACCGGGATATTCGCCCGCACCGCATCCTGCAGCACGGACGCCAGCACAAGCTGGTGCGCGGGGCAGACAATGATGCCCTGCACGTGGCGCGCAATCGCGTTCTCCACCATCTGCGCCTGCTCGGTGTAATCCGTCACGGACTGTGGCGCGGCCAGCTCGGTGCGGATTCCCGCGGCCTCGGCGTTGGCCCGCACGGCATGATCAAAGTTCTCCCAGTACTCCATGCCTCCGGTGGGCGTGATGACCATGACCGTGGGGGGCTGCCTGTGCCGGCACCCAGGGCAGAAGACAAGCAGTGCCAGCAGGACCCATGCGCGTCCCCACACCGGATGCTGCCCTCCGCACTGCCCCTGCTTCATTGCATCCCCTCATCGCTGCCGCACAACCGCATTGCGCCGCCGGATACTTTGGAGCATACAACACCGCGCACTGCGCCGCATGCAACGCCCCGCGCATGCGGCGGCAACGACCTGCATAGCCGTGCAGGCCGCTGCTTTCCCTCTCAGTACCGGACTACTTGCCCTGGTTGCGGCTCGACCACTTCTGCCACAGCGCGGTGTCCGCCAGCATGCGGATGTAGACTCCGCCCACCACCGAGCGCGCCTGAAAGCCCACCTCGCGCGCGGTGATCGTGTCATACCAGTCGGTCATCGGTACGCGATCCGGCGTCTTGCCCAGAAACACAAACGCCGGATGCACAAGCGACTGGAAATCCGCCGGATTGCTGGCCAGGGTCGCGGACCAGATGGTCCAGTCCAGCTTGGTATACGTGGCGCGATTGTCCAGCGGCAGTCCGTACGGGTTGATGTGACGCAGGTAGAAGGCCACCTCGCGCTGCGCCACCTGCTGCGGAAACATGTGCAGCCCCAGAATCTGGTCCCACACCAGGTTGTACTTCTGGCTCCACGTGCCCGCCTTGTCAAAAGCCAGCCGGTAGTGGTCGCCATCGTTTGCCATGCTCACCCACTTGGCGGCCATGGACTGCGCCGCCGCCTGGTAGCGCGTCGCCGCGGCCTCGTCGCCGAGCTTTCGCGCCAGTTGCGCATATGCGGCAAGCGCCTCAATCGCCTTGATGGAGAGATTCGTGTTGTGCGCCAGATGCCCGGCAAAGTCATCCGTGCACAACTGGTTCGCGGGGTCGAATCCCTTGTCCAGCAGGTACTCCGCCCACCGCGTCACCAGCGGCCAGTGCCGCCGCGCAAAGCTCGTATCGTGCTCGGCCTGGGCAATGGCGGCAAACAGCAGAATCATGTCGC
The DNA here is from genome assembly GCA_021781495.1 of Acidobacteriota bacterium. Taxonomy (GTDB): domain Bacteria; phylum Acidobacteriota; class Terriglobia; order Terriglobales; family Acidobacteriaceae; genus Telmatobacter. The sequence continues at coordinate 87,082 of JAJXWS010000001.1, forward strand.
CGGACTCTTCCACCGGCATCTGATCCACTTCGCTCTCTTCGCCTCCGCCGTAGAGCTGGCCATTCGCCAGCGGATAGACACCCAGATCGTGTGGCGCAAACGGAAACTTCCAGCGCCCCGACTGCGCATAACGCGCCACCGGCTCCAGCTGCGCCTCCACCAGCTTGGGATTGAGGAACAGAAACATCGGCGCCGAAGGATAGATCACATCCACAGTGGAGATGGAGCCGTTGCTGAAGTTCTCCTTCGGCATGAAGAAGGGAACGCCCGCGCTGTCTTCCACAAGCTTGTGCGCCGCAATGGCCTGGCGAAAGGCCAGAACCGAAACCGCCGCATACTCCCGGCCGCCCGCCTGCACCAGGTCGTGCTCCAGCTCGCGGTCATAGGCCTCGGCGCGCTGCTCCAGCGGCTGATAGTCCCGCTCTGCACCCTGCAGCAGGTCGGCAAAGCTTGCAAACTCCTTGCGCCAGTAGGGCAGCAGCTTCTGGTGCATGTACTCCACGGAGTAGACGTCGTCATACGCCAGCAGCACGTGGCGGCTCACCGCGCTCGCGCCGACCTTGCCCAGCGGCAGCGCAAGGTTGAGCAGCGGCGGCGCGGGATAGCGGCTCTGCGGCACGCGCGGCTGATTCAGATCATCCGTGCCGGCCAGCGTGCCCGTGCGCAGAAACTCGTCGCGGTCCTTCGCATTGCCTGCCGCGGTCGTGGCCGCTCCCTGCCCGTCCGGAACCGCCAGGTAGAAATATCCCCAGTTGATGCGCAGATTATCGCCCCACTGCCGCAGCATCGACTGCCGTTGCGTGCCCACGCGGAGTAAATGCATTCCCGGAATCCGCGCCCGCGACCACGCCACATTCTCGTCGCGCGTGTTCGTCGCCAGGGCGCCGTCGGCGTCCAGATACAGCGTCACGTCGTGTTGCGCGCCGTCGCGCGATTTCACCTGCCACGTCAGGTACGTGACCGGGCGCGCCATCACGCGCAGATCGTCTGGAAACGCGGGCGTAAAGAAGCAGAGCCGCAGCTCCACCTCCGGACTCTCCAGCGTCACCAGCGTGCGCGTCGGCGTAATCGTCCGGCCCACTTCCTCCAGCGGCGCAATCTCGCGGTGGGCATCGCCCAGGTAGCGATACGTCTTCTCATCCACCCGCACAAAGCCGCTCAGCGGCTGCGGCACGCCCGTCCAGTGGCGCGTGGGCCCGTCGGTCAGTCGGTCAGCGTCGGACCAGATGCTGAAGTAGGGATCGTGCGTAATCAGCGGTGTGGCCGGGGCGCGAAGGTCCGCCGGAGTATCCTGCTGGGCTGACAAGTCGGCTGAACTTCCCAGTGCGAGCGCAATGCAGCTGACCGCGCTCAGGACAAATTTATACATGCTGGATTTCCTCGAACCGTTATGACGAATCTATTGATTCTTCTCCCCGCCCGCACAGGGGAACAATAGGTAGGTTGACCCATTTCCGCGGTCCCCGGCAGCCACGTAAGATGAGCGGGTTCAATCCGTCGCATCCTGCTTCTCCGGCCCAGCTTAGCACCCCCGCTCCCGCTCTTCCCGGCAATTCGCCGCTCCTCCGCATGGGCAACCTGCCCTGCGTCATGGATAATCGGAGGCAGCAGGTCCATGTGCCGGTTCGGCGGCTTCCCCGTGGAGCCTCTCAGGCGCATCCAACACCACTGAGGCAAACCATGATCACGCGGCAGGCGATCCGCCCCTCCGGGGAATCCGCACTCGGCAACCTCTCCATCTCCGCGCTCCTGCGTCCCTCCGCGCTCTGGGCAGCGGGCCTGTTTCTCATGCTCTGCTTTGCCACCGCCACCGTGTTCGTCAAACAGGCGTGGGCGCTGCAAACCTTCCAGATCGGCATCTACGCGCTGGTCGCGGCCTACCTGCTCAGCAGCCTGCGTCGCAGCGCACTGCCCGTCGCCGGCAGCGCGCTGGAGTGGCTCATCTACGTCCTGCCTCTCTGGGGCCTGCTCCAGATCTCCATCCACACCACGGCCTCCAGTTTTGAAACACGCGGCGAAGTCCTGCGCTGGGGCTCGCTTGCAGGTGTCTTCTTTCTCACCCGCGCCGTCACCGTCTCAGCAAACGCCCGGCGCATCTTCCTCAGCTTCTTTCTCGGATTTGCCACCGTCATGGCGGTGCTGTGCCTCACCCAGCTCTTCACCTCCGAGGGCAAGGTCCTCTGGATATTCCCCACCGGATACCCCGACGTGTACGCCACCTTCCCCTACCACGCCAACTACACGCAGTTCCTTGAGCTTTCCCTGCCCATTGCGCTCTGGCGAGCTCTGCAGCAGGGCTGGCGTTCCTGGTGGTATCCCCTCTCCGGCGGAGTCCTCTACGCCTCCGCCGTCGGCTCCGCATCGCGCGGCGGGGCCTTTATCTGCACCGTGGAGATGGTGGTCATGCTCGCGTACTGGCTGCTAATCCTGCGCCGCGCAAGCCGCTCCGTTCGCACCCGTACCGCCATACTTACCCTGGCGCTCATTCCCGTGGTCGCCGCCGTCTTTACCGTGGCCGTGGGCTGGCAGAACGTCTGGAATCGCTTCCAGGACAAGGACCCGTTCAGCGGCCGGCGCGAGTTCCTCATCGCTGCCGTAAAGATGGCTGAGCACCGGCCCCTCGCCGGCTTCGGCCTCGGCACATTCCCTGAGGTGTATCAGCGCTTCGCCGTCAAGGACTTCCCCTTCTACGCCAACCACACTCACAACGACTGGGCCGAGTTTGCCGCCGACGGCGGCATTCCATTCCTGCTGCTCGTCCTCATCCCCTTCGCGGCCGCCATTCCCACCGCGCTGCGTCATCCCTGGGGAATCGGCCTGATTGCCGTGATGGCGCACGCCTGCTTTGACTATCCCTTCCCGCGGCCCGCCGTCTCCGGATGGATCTTCGCCCTGCTGGCCGTGCTCTACGCGACGCGCGCGGCGGACCGCGGCGCGGAGCAGGCGCCCAGGCCGGCCCCGGTCGCGGTGTTGTCCCGGGCCTGAGGCGGGCCCGCAGCGCCGCCATCAACGCCGTGCAGGCATGTGCAATTTACATCGGCTGCGCGGATTGCGCCGCGCGCACCGGCGGCGCCTGGTTCCAACTGGAGTCGTCCGCAGGAGGCCGATACGTGGTGATGTAGCGCAGGAAGATCCAGAACACCACCAGCATCAGCACAAAAACGCCGGCCGCAATCAGCTTCCGGATCAGCTGCTTGCGATAGCGCACATCCAGTTGGCGCCGGATTCTGTACCGCACCGAATGGCGCCGCATTGACCCGGCCAGGTCGGCCGTCCTGGGACCATAAAACCGGCGTCTGCACTGGCGGCAGCGATAGGCCTGCCTGCCGAGCAGGCCCTGGAAGGTGTCAGTCCACTTGTGTCGATGGGAAGGCCGGATATCCGTGCTGGTACAGAACGTGCATTTCATGCCGAGGGTCGAGTCTGAATCCTTGTCGAACGTATCACCACCGCGCCAGAGACCCGAACCGTGCCCAGAGCACGCTGATAGCCAAGCCGCACCTGCAGCAGCGGTGTCTCGGGCCCCACGGTGAAAGGCACACCGGCGCTCAACATCATGGTACTGGAGAGAGAGGGCGACTCGGCAAGCACTTTGCCCGATTTGGCATCCACAATCTGCCAGCGGATTCCCGTATCAGGCGGAATGTTCTCCGTGCGATACGAGTACGCAAGGCTGTAGTTGCCGGGCGCCAGGGCCACCGTCTGCTCCGCAAGGGTGCAGCTTTCCGGTTCGTTGCCGTTCAGCTCCGCCTCCAGGCCCGACGGGCCCGGCCAGGAGTGCAGACCGTCGTTGGTGCCCAGCGCCCAGTCAAAGCGCACTGGCTGCGGCGGCCGCGCAAACGATCCGTTGTAGGGCAGGCCCTTGTCCTCCGGCACCCATCCCTGCGCCTGCAGCCCATGCCACAGGTTGGTGGCCGCGCCGGCATCCCCCACCTGCACAAGTCCATCGATCAACGAAAACAGCAGCGGTCCATCCGTGGCCTGTGAGCCGTCACGAACCAGCCAGGCGGCCACACGGGCCGATGCGTCCAGTTGCCCCACCCCCAGCAGAAACCGCAGATACTGGCGAATCACCGCGGGATTGTCATTCAGCACCTTCTGCTCAATCACCGCCGGGTCCGGCGAAACGCGCCAGCAGAGCAGGAACAAGGCTCCCACATCGTCCGCCGGCATCTGCGCCGCCGCGCGAGCCCACGTCCAGAAGGCCGGAATGTTGCCCTGCCTGAGGTAGAAGTTGGCCAGGCTCCACCGGGGCACATACGTGTGGTCAATCGAGTAGGCATGCAGCAGCAGCTTCTCCGCCCGGCCCGCATCGCCCTCGGCCTCGTAGCGCAGGCCCAGCTCGATATCCGCCTGCGCGTTGTAGGGGTCCAGCCGCAGGGCCCTCTCCAGCAACTCCTGCGCGTGATCGTCATCCAGCTGCGCCAGCCGCATGGAGTAGGCTGAAGCATCCGGAGCCAGCCGGATCGCCTCGCGAATCGACGCCTTCGTGTCCTGCCGGAACAGAAAATCCGCCCGCGCCAGCTTCCAGCTGTCCCACATGGCGAACAGGCACACGCCCGCCACCACAAGGCGTACGGCACGGGAAACTACTCTGCGGGCTGGCTGCATGCGGGTCGGCCTGAGCAATGGCGCGCTCTGCGCGCGCCGGAATCAACACCACGGGGCAGGGAATCTCTCGCCTGCCTGATAAGCATAGCGCAACCGGGCAGATACCACCCACCCAGGCCGCAATTGCCCGTATGACATTGGTAGTACGAAGCTTAGGGTGTTACTATCGGTTCGCTTTTTTGACAAAAAATATTTGGATTTCGGCTCCTGACTACGATATATGTAGTGTGGGAGAGAAGTCTGCTTCCAAATCCGGAGGAGTCCATGAATAAGAAATTGCCTGCTGCTGTAATGCTGCTCAGCATGTTGCCGTATGCAACAGCGGGAACATCCGCAATCGGCACCGCCAGTGCGCGGGGCGATATGCGCGTGGATGGCTACAGCGTGAAGGGCGATGCAACGCTCTTTAACGGATCCGTGGTTGAGAGCGGACAAGCCTCCGTGGCGCTGCGCCTGAGCAAAGGCGGCGAGGCCAAGCTTGCCACTGACTCGCGCGGAGCCTTCTACAGCGACCGGATGGTGTTGCAGCACGGCTCCACGGAGTGGACGCCCGCAAGCAACTACGCGGTCAACGCCGATGGCCTGCTCGTGGCTCCGGATGCGCCGCATTCGCGCGGCGTGGTCTCCGTCAGCAAGGCAAACACCGTTGAAGTGGCCGCGCTGACCGGCGGATTCCGCGTGAGCGACAGCCGCGGACTGCTCCTGGCCCACGTCACTCCCGGACATGCACTGTCGTTCGGCTCCCTGCAGGCCGCCACTGAGGGCTCCTATCAGGTCACGGCAACCGGCGCATTCACTGAGTCGGCAGGGCACTACTACCTGAAGACAACAGATACGGGCATGCTCTACGAAGTGCAGGGAAGCAACCTCCAGAACCTCGTCGGCAAGACGGTCACGGTTAGCGGCACCCTCGATCCCAACATTCAGCCCGCTGGCGGAGCCTCTTCCGTCATCACTGCCAGCGGCACCAGCGCGCAAACGCCCGCCGCGCAGGGCTCTTCTTCGCAGGCCCCGCAGCCCGCCGCCACCCAGGGCGGATTGTCCAACCGGAAGAAGCTGATCATCGGCGGAATCATCGTGGGCGGAGCAACCGGCCTGGCCCTTGGCCTGTATGAAGCCAACGAGTCCTCAACCCCCGCGAGCCGCTAAACACAGCGAACCGAATCCGCAGTCACACAAAATCCCCGGTAGCGCACACGCGCTGCCGGGGATTTTCATTGCGGCAAGTCAGCGCCCTTGGTGCGCTGCGGCGTGCTGCCGCGCGCATTGGTTATCGTCGCAGCCGGTAGCCCACAAAAAACTGTCTTTAGCGATTCAACTGCGCAGAACTGGTGGAATAGGAATCTCGCGTGGACTCCACCATCTTCCGGATGACTTCCAAGTCACGTAACTCCGTCTGCACTGAGAAGTAGTGATCCGTGGCAGAGAGTGCAATGACCACGCTGCAGTGTGGCCGCAGATCCGTCACCACGCCCTCCCTGCCCTCAAAGAGGCCGCGCGTTAGCCGCACGCGGGTTCCAACGCTGATGCGCGGATGGGGACGCAGCTGGTAGCCGCCGGCCAGTGCCGCGCGGATTCGCTCAATCTCGGCGCTGTCCACCATATCGGCCTTCGACCTGCCCAGCAGCCGCAGCGTTCCCGGCGCAGAGATCACGGCAATTCTCGACTCCGGGCTGAAGCGCACAAAGATGTACCCCGGAAACAGCGGCCGTTCCACGATAACCGTGCGGTCACTCCAGCGCGAGCGCTCCGTATAGAGCGGGAGATAGTGGTCGAGCGATCTGGTCTGAAGCTGTTTGGCAACTTTCTTTTCGTGATTAGCAACGACCTGCAAGACGCGCCACGGCTCATCAGCAGACATAGAATGTCCCATCCTGGGCAAGGCAAAATTGGCAAGAAGCAGTCACGGCGTCGTGCAGGAAATCGCCGAACTATCTGAGGAGTTCCAATCCGGCCGGAATCGTTCCCGTAGCCGAATGCAGTTGTGTGCAGGGGCCCGACTTAATACGGATTAGAGAGGAGCAGTTTCGGATCTGCAAGTCCTCTAAGGTTGTAGACCTTTTGTTCCTGAATCCGTCTGCCGCTGACCCATCCATCCCTCAAGGGTAGTTTTTGACTGCCATGAGCTGAGTATATCTCGCGGTCGCGCGCGGTCGTGCCGGCCCCCGGTGAATCCTTGTTGAAAACCGGCATCCGGCCCCGCCTCTGTTCTCAAACAGTACAGGCAGGGCCCTTCCACGCCGCGTCACATCGGCAACGCTGCCTGGTACTCCGGTACCACACCCAGAGACTCCAGCGCCCCTGCCTGTCCGTTCCGGAATGTGGGAGCCATGCCCGGCTCAAAGAAGATGGCAGCCTTCGGGCTCAGCGGCAGAATCTGCAGCAGGAAGCCGCCCGCATTCTCCCCGGCAAGAAAGCGCTTCAGCCCGATGCGCCACGGCTTGCCGTTGTAGAAGTCGTCTGCCAGCAGATGCTCTCCGCTCAGCAGGCGCGCCTCGTCTCCCTGGTAGCGAACCGTGAGATACGCGTCGCTCAGCCCCTGCATCGCATCCTTCGGAAGCGTTACGCGCCACTGGGCAGCATCCGCAAAGCTCGCCTCATCCGGAGCCATGGCCACCGTGTGCGATCTCCACGCAAAGCTGGGGCCAAGCAACGGCTCGGGCGCCTTGCCAAAGCCGCGCGCCTGCTCCACGCCAAGCGCAATCTTCTTCCGCGGTGTCTGCAGGTGAACATGCCGGAACAGCGGCTGCATTGCTGCGGTGCGGGCATGGCCGGGCGCAGGCTCAAACACCTCCGCGTCAAATTCGTTCTCGCCCATCTGCCGCAGCAGCACGCGGCCACCCTCGCTGAAGACCTGCGCATGCGTCAGCAGCAGCCGGGGCTGCCCGGCCACGGAGACGCGCCACAGATTCTTCGCATCCTGCGCGCTCAGCACCACCACGTGCGTCACGCCCTGCCTGCCGTGCACGGTCAGAGCAACCTCCCGCGCCGGCGCCACATTCTCCAGCCGCACAAGGCCATCGGCCTGCGTTACAGCGTGCCCCCCGGCCTGCACTGCGCCGCGATCCTCCGCCGGAAACGCAAACTCCACCGGGATGCCGTCCGTAGCCGCGAAGAAAACAAAGTCCTCTCCGTTGGCGCGCGTCTTCAGGACCGGCTGCGCCGTGGCGTAGCGCAGGGGAACGCCGCCCAGGTCCAGGTTCACCGGCCAGTAGAAGTAGCTGTCCGCGGGCAACGTAACAGGGTGGGCCGGCACCAGTATCGTTCCCTGCGGCGCATGAATCTCAAACTGCGTTGCCGGCCACGCGGGCATCTGGTACTCGCGCACGTGGTTGTTCACAAACAGAAACCCTCTCTCCCCCTGCATGCGCAGCGACGCGCGCGGCACCGACATATCCGCCGGGCTGCCCGGACGCGGCGCCGGCGCAATCACCCGCATAGGCGCAAGCTGCGCGCCAAAGTCCTGCAAAAAGTAGTGGTAGAGCTTCAGCTCGCGCAGGCTCGCGCGCATCTGGCCAAACTCGCCCAGCGGCGCCTGAAAGTCGTAGCTTTTCACCGGCAGGTCATTGGGATAGTTCGTCCGCTGCGACTCCTGCAACGTGCTCAGCTTGCCATCCGGATTCTCTCCGCCGTGATACATGTAGTACCCCAGCAGGTTTGCCCCCGAGCCGAGAATCACCGGAATCATCGCATCAATATCGTCCGCCGTCAGCACCGGCCTGCGGTGATAGGTATCCTGCATCCCGCCGCCAATCTCCGCGGTCAGGAAGGGAACCCGGCTGCGCAGGTTGTCCTGCTGCCGCTCCCCGGCGGTATGCACTGCGCTCGCTTCCGTCACCGGCATGGCGCCCATGTTGCTTGCCACCCGGCTCGCAAACCGAAACGCATACACCTCGCTGGGCGGCAGCTCAGTGCGGCTCTCGCCCCACGGCGCATCCGGATACCCGCCATACACCGGCAGAAACAGGTCGTCCGGAACCGTAGCGTTGTCCCATCCCGTCACCGTGTACAGCGGCACATCCAGTCCGTTCTCCTGTGCCATCCGCTTCAGCGTGGCCAGGTGTTCGCGTCCCTGCCCGGGGCCGCGCTGCGAGTATTCGTTCTCAATCTGAATACCGATCACCGGGCCGCCGTCCTTCCACAGCAGCCCCTTCAGTTGCTCGCCAATCTGCGCGTAGAACTGTCGCACCTCGGCCAGATAAACCGGGTTGTTCGACCGCACGGCACTGTTCTTCAGCACCCAGTCCGGCAGCCCTCCGTTGCGCGCCTCGCCATGCGCCCACGGACCGATGCGCGGATACAGCAGCATGCCGTGCTTCGCGCACAGCTCGGCAAACTTGCGCAGATCGTTCTGCCCGCTCCAGTCAAACCGGCCTTCCACCTCCTCCACGTGCAGCCAGAAGACATACGTGGCGATGACCTGCACGCCGCTGGCCTTCATCTTCAGGATCTCTTCCTCCCAGTAGGCCTCGGGATAGCGCGAGAAGTGGAACTCGCCCATCACCGGGATCCACGGCTTGCCGTTTCGGGTCAGATACTGGCTGTTGACCGCGAGCACCTCGCCGTCCGGCGCGCGGTTCGTGCCCAGTTGCGTGGGCACAGGCTGCGGAGCGGGCGCGGGAGCCGTTGCGTTGAAGAGGAGCCGGTGTGCCTGGGGCTGCGCTACGGCGCTGAGAGGAATGCCTAGAAAAATGAGGAGGCCGAAAATGCGGCGCATAACCAGAAAGGCCTTTCAGGATTTGGAGTGCAAGGCCCGCGCAACATGGTTCCCCGCAGGGGCCTTTTCATCCCTGCAAAGCATGCTATGCCTTCGCATACGCGTCTCGAATCGGCTGAAAGACGGATTGGAAATAAATTCTTGCAGCCGGTGTGTTGTTGGCCTATGCCGGCCTAATCCGCGCATCTGCACTCGCTCGAAAGATACCGCACGAATGACGAGCCGACTAAAGATGGATCAGGCCGCGCTGCAGGGCATTCACCACCGCCTGCGTACGGTCGCTGGCGTTCAGGCGCATCAGAATCACGCTTACGTGGCACTTTACCGTGGCCTCGGTAATGCCAAGGTCGGCGGCAATCTCCTTGTTCGATTTGCCCTTCGCCACCAGCGCCAGCACCTCGCGTTCGCGCGCGCTCAGGCTGGAGTCCGGCGTGCGCGCCGCCAGCGCCTGCGACATCGGCGGCGGCAGATACCGTCCTCCGGTGTGCACCTTGCGCACCGCGTTCACCAGCATCTCCTGCGGCAGGCCCTTCACCAGGTAGCCGCTCGCTCCGGCCTCCATGGCCTGGTGGATATCCTCATCGCCTTCGTAGGTGGTCAGCACAATAAAGCGCGCCGCCGGTGCCTGTGCGCGGATGCGCCGGATCGTCTCCACGCCGCTGATGCCCGGCAGCCGCAGGTCCATCAGTGTAACGTCCGGCAGCAGCCGCTTATGCTGCTCAAGCGCCTCTTCGCCCGTTCCAGCCTGGCCCACCACTTCCATTTCTTTTGAGGAGGCAATCAGCGCGGCAACGCCAACCCGCATGATCGGGTGATCGTCCACAATGAGGATGCGAATGGGCTTCATCGGCGTAACGGTTGATTATAGTGGCGGCTGGACAAGCCTGTCAGCCGCGCAGCGCCTGCTTCAGCGTCGATTCCGAAGCCGCCGCCGCGCCCGCCCGCCGCACCCGCACCGTCACCCGCGTGCCGCGGCCGGGCTGGCTGGCAATCGCAAGCTGGCCGCCGATCTTGTTCACGCGCTCCCGCATGCCCTGCATGCCATAGTGGCCATCCTCGGGCTGTAGCGTCGTGTCAAAGCCCTTGCCGTCATCCACCAGCCGCATCTCCAGCGCATCGTCGCTAAAGTCCAGCTCCGCGTTGATCTGCTCCGGATGCCCATGCAGCACCGCGTTGAAGAGCGCCTCCCGCGCCACCATCATCAGCTCGTGCGTCTCCTGCTGCCCCAGCGGAAACACACTCCCCGTCGTACTGCATCGGACTTCGACGGCATACTCGCGACTCAGCCGCGCCGCCATCTGCTTCAGTCCGCTGCTCAGGTCGGTCGGCGCCTGCTCCCCGGCGCGCAGGTTCCACACCGCCTGCCGCGCCTCGTCCATCGTGGCGCGAATCTGCGTGTTGGCGTAGTCAATCAAATGCAGTCGCGACTCCGTGTCGTCCCGGTCGCAACTGGCCGCCGCCTCCAGCATGGCAGAGATGCTGGCGCAGCCCTGGATCAGCGTGTCGTGCATCTCGCGCGCCAGCCGCGAGCGCTCTGCCAGCACCGCCTGGTAGCGCCCGTGCACCTGCTTCATGCGCACTTGATACACCAGCGCCGACAACAGGCCCAGCAGGATGGCGCAGATGGCGATGAACCACGGCGTGCGATAGAAGTACGGCTTCTTCACCAGCTTCACGCTGGCCTCCATCACATGCTCGGGATGGTTCATCTCCCACGCCTGCACCCGGAACGTAAACCGCCCCGCCGGCAGATTCGTGTACGTCGCCGAGCGCCCCTGCGAGTCCGCAAAGGTCCAGTCGTTGTCAAAGCCCTCCATCCGATACCGGAACTGCAGATCCTCCTGTGAGCGCAGCATCACGGGCTCATACCGGAACTCAATGCGCGACGCACCCGCGCCCAGATGCAGCTCCGCCGCAACCGGCACCGCCTTGCCATCCACCGTAATCGCGTCAAAGCCCACCCGCGACAGCACCGAAGGCTCATCCTCCGTGGGACGAATGCTCCATAGCCCGCCGTTGGTGGGGAACCACACCTCGCCGCTCTTCGCAATCACGCCCGAGGGCTGCGTGCCGCCATAGAAGAGCGTGGATTTCTCGCCCGTATCCGCGCGATACAGCCGCAGCCGCAGCCGCTCCTCGCGCCCATCGGCCAGTGCATCCAGCTGCGCGCGATTCAGCAGCATCACGCCCAGCGGGCTGCTCAGCCAGAAGTGCTTTCGGGCGTCCTCAAGAATGCAGAGGATGCTGTTGCTCGCCAGTCCGCTCGCCGTCGTGTAGTGCGTCAGCCTGCCGTTGCGATAGCGATACAGTCCGTCGCTGCGCGTGCCAAACCACAACCCGCCGTCGGCGTCCTCGTGCAGCGCCCACACCTTCTCATCCTTCAGCGCATCGGTCACGGCGTCGTGCAGCACCTGTCCGTTGCGCAGATGGCTCAACCCGCGCTCCGTGCCAATCCAGATGTCGCCGTTGCGGTCTTCCAGCAGCGAGCGGATGCTGAAGTACACCAGCCCGCTGTCCATCGTCATGTTATGAAAGCCCGACCGGTCCAGGTGGCTGATGCCCGAGTCCGTGCCGATCCACAACGTGCCGTCGCGCGCCTCCAGGATGCCGCGCACAAAGTTGTTCACCAGCCCGTTGCTGGTCATGTAGTGCTCGGTGCCCCGCGCCGTCACCCGATAGATGCCGCTGCCATCGGTGCCCACCCACAGCGCGCCGTCGCGCGCGCGCAGCACATTGCGCACATGCACGTTGTCCACGCCGGGCAGCCGCGCGGCCTGCACGCGCTCTCCCTGGATGTGCACCAGCTCATTCGACGCCGCCCACAGGCTGCCGTCCGTGTCCATTGAGACTGTGCCGAAATCCGAGTCCGCCGCCGCCGGCAGCTCCAGCACGTGTACCGGCGTGGGGCTCAGCCGCACCATGCCGATCTGCGTGCCGATCCACACGTCGTTCCGGTCATCGGCAAAGATGGAGAGCACTGTGTTGCTCACCAGCGGCGACGGAGTGGTCAGCCGAGCCACGTCGCTGCCCGCCTCGGCATAGTGAATGCGAAAGATGCCCTCGCCGATGGTGCCCGCCCACAGCTCGCCACTGCCCACCTGGCGCAGCGTGCGCACCGTGCCGAACACGCCCGGCACGCGCTCAAAGCGCGAGCTGCCCGGCCGCAGCCGGAACAGCCCCGACACCGTGCCCACCCAGATCGAGTTATCGCTGGTCTCCAGAATCGACTTCACGCGATGCTGGCTCTCCGTCCCCTCCAGCGTGTACTCCGTAGGAACGCCGTTCGCAATGGCGTACAGCCGGCCCGCGCCCGCCCACACCCGCCCCAGATGATCCTGCGTAATGCCGTGAAACTGATTCGCGGGCATCCCCGGCCGGTCATCGATGCGAGTTGCCTTGCCGTTTGTCACGCGAAACAGGCCGCTATCCGTGGCCACCCACACCGCGCCGTCCCGGTCCTGCAGCAACGCGCGCACAAACACATCGGTCAGCCCGTCCCTCGCCGTATAGGTGCGAAAGACACCGTCGTGCATCTCCACCAGTCCGCCGCCATCGGTGCCAATCCACAAGTGCCCGTCGCGCGTGGTCAGCAGGCAGAAGACGCTGTTCTCCTGCAACTCCGGCGTATTCTCATGCGAGTACACCTGAAAATGTGCGCCATCAAACCGCAGCAGCCCTTCCGTGGTGCCAATCCACAGATAACCGTCCGGCGTTTGCGCAAAGGCTTGCACCGTCTCTCCCGGCAGGCCATCCTGCGACTGCCACGAGCGCGCCGTAAAGTTCAGCTCGCCGCTCAGCGAGGCGGCAGGCTTTGCGCCCGGACGCACCGACGCCGCAAGACATGCCGGCAGCGCGACACACGCCAGCGCGCACAAGAGCACGCCGGCAAGCGCCTGCTGCATCCGAAACAAGGCTGTGGGATGTGGTGACGGCTTCAGGTCAGCCTCCCGGTGCTGTCTCTGCTCGTGCAGCGCGCACCCGGTCTATCCTCATCTTCGCTCACGGTACAGGCCCTGACAACTCGCCGTCGTGCGCGTACAAAGAAGCAGGCCCGGCCGCCGGGATGCGCGGTCGGGCCTGCATGGTTCCGTGGTGGTTAGAAGGTGAACTTCAGAGCAGCCTGGCCAAGGCGCGAGGCATTTGCCGCGTAGCCCTTGCCGCCGTTGATCTGGCCAAAGGTGGAGCTGCTCGGGTTCGTATCCGGATTGCCCATCACCGGATGGTTGAAGGCGTTGAACATCTCAAACCGGAACTGGATCTGATACTTCTCCAGAATCGACCAGTTCTTCATCAGCGCGGAGTCCACATTGAAGCTCGGCGGACCGTAGATCATGTTTCTTCCGCTGCTGCCGAATTCGCCGTCCTTGCGGGGGACGAACGCGGCCTGGTTGAAGTAGCCCTTGATCCAGCTCGACCGGCCGCCGCGACGAACCTTCAGCGACTGTCCGGCAACCAGGTCGGCGCGGTCGCTGCAGCTCGTCTTGCAGCCCGAGCCCGTGTTGTTCTCGTTCAGCGACGGGTCAATCGTGTTCCAGTACGTGCTGTTGCCGCCCGAGATGCTGAACGGCGAGCCCGACTGCAGCGTGATGATGGGGCTCAGTTCCCATCCGCCCAGCACCTGCTGCACAATCATCCTCTGGCTCTTCAACGCCGGCGTCTGATAGACGAAGTTGGAGGTCCACGTAAACGGAATGCTCAGGCTGGAGATGCCGCGGTTCCACCGCAGATCAAAGGGGTCCCCGATCTCCGGCGTGCCGAAGGAGATGTTCGCGGCGCTGGCCACGTCAATCGTCTTCTGCCACGTAAAGCTCGACTGCGCCTGCAGACCGTGCGCCATGTTCCGCTGGACGTTGACCTGCAGCGAGTTGTAGTTGCCCGTGGCGTCGCTGTCCTGCTCCAGAATCTGCGTGAACCGCGAGAAGGGATTCGTCGATCCGTGGCCGCCGCTGTTGCAGGTGGCGCAGTAGACCGCGAAGTTCATGTCGCGCACATACGACTGGTGGTACGACTCGCTGCCCACATAGGCCAGGCGAATCGCCATCGTCGGGCTCAGTTGCTGCTCCACGGATGCGTTCCACGCCTCCGTCATGCCGGCCTTGAAGTTGCGGCCGAACGACGCGCCCAAACTCACCTGGTTGGGGAACGCGTTGTAGCTTGACGGCGGCTTGTAGCCGATAGACGCAAACGGCGGGAACGGGCTAACCCCGTTGGTGCCGAAGCTCGACGTCTGCCACGGGTTGTGGAAGTTCATGTAGCCTTCGATGGTCTCCGTCTGCCCCGGAACCTGCGATGTGGTGCAGGAGCCGCCGTTCGGGTTCATCACGCCGTTGGTGGAGCAGATCGGCGTATTCGAGGGCGCGTTCGGCACAATCGTCGTGGCAAACGGACCCACGTCTGCTACGTGGTTGTAGGAGGAGTACGCCACCGGTCCGCTGAACAGGCCAAAGCCCGCATGGAACGATGTGCGCGGCAGGTTATGCGGCTGGTATGCCACGCCCACGCGCGGCTCCCAGTAGCCGTAGTTGCTGGGACGAAGCTGCGCGTTCATCCCCTTGTCGCCGGGGAAGATCAAACCCGTCGGCGCATTGGGATACATCGCGCTCTGCTGGCCCGCGACAAACGCCGCGCCGCGGCCGCCCACGGACGTGGGAGCCAGGTCCGGATCCCAGCGCACGCCCAGCGTCAGGGTAAGTCCCGGACGCACGCGGTACTCGTCGTTGAAGTACGGATCCACCAGCCATCCCTTGATGTCGGCGATCTCTCCGGCGCCCTGCGTGAATGAGGACATGTAGCCCAGCAGCCAGTCCGCCAGACCGTTGCCCGTGTAGCCGCCGCCGAAACCGATGATGGCATTCGTGGGATACTGCGTGTTCTCCACCGCCGACTGCCGCAGCAGGTCAAGACCCGCCGAAAGCGTATGCCGATGGACGGTCTTGATCAGCGTGTCAGAGAAGCCCATCGTGTAGCGAACTTCCTGCGAAGGCTCCGTCCAGCCGCCGTTCGCGCCGCCAAAGTACGCGCCTTCCATGTAGCAGGAGCCCGGCAGCTCCGTCACGTTGATGTAGCGCGACCAGCACATGTTCTTCCCGCCGTGGTCCACCACCGCTGCCGCGTTGTGCGCGCTCTGCTCGTTCCAGAAGACAGAGGCCGTATTGACCGTGTCCGCGTTCAGCGTCCAGGTGTGCTGCAGCAGCTCGTTGAAGTACCACATGGTCTCGCCAAAGCCCTGCTGCCAGTTGGTCAGGTTCAGCACAGACAGCACGTTGCCCGGCACGTCGCCCGAGGGCTGTGTGAACTTGTCCACAAACGACCGCAACGTCAGGCGCTGCTTCTCGCTCAGGTTGTAGTCCAGCCTGCCCGTGTACTCGTCGTAGTTCTGCTTCAGCGCCGCGGCGTTGTAGTACATGCCGCCGGCCAGGTTCTGGTTGGTCAGCGTGCCGGGGCCGGTTCCCGAGGCCGCGCTCGAGTGTCCCGGCAGGCCGTCGTTGGTGAACTGCACCGCCACCGGATCAAGCCCGGTCGCGCCGCCGATCAGCTGGTTCGGCACCCCGTTCACCGTCTGGAAGGGTCCATACAGCCATCCGCAGGAGGTGGTGCCGTATCCGGCGCCGCCCTGCCCGCAATAGGTCGGGTTGTTGGCCTGCGCATATGTCACCAGGCCGCTGAAGTCGCCGTTCAGCATCTGCTGCGTCGGCGTCGTCGTCTGGCTGGCTGCGCCCGTTCCCACCTGCTTTGTTCCCTGGTAGTTGAAGAAGAAGAACAGCTTGTCCTTCAGCGCCGGTCCGCCCACATAACCGCCGAACTGGTTGCGCTTCAGCGGATCCAGCTCGTGCGAGTTCCAGTTCTTCGCATTCAGATCCTGGTTGCGCAAAAACTCAAACAGGCCGCCGTGCCACTGGTTCGATCCCGAACGGGTGGCCATGCTGACCACGCCGCCCGGCGAAAAGCCGTAGACCGCGCTGTAGTTGCTGGAGAGCAGCCGGAACTCCTGTGTCGCGTCCGGGTTCGGCGTCGGCGAGTTCACCGCCATGTAGTTGTCCATGTTCGACACGCCGTCCAGCATGTAATAGGTGCTGCCCTGGCGGCCGCCATTCGACGACGCACCGGACTCATTCGGGAACGAGAAGCCGCCCTGCACCACAAAGCCCAGCTTGTTCACGCCGTCCACCATGCCCGGCGCCAGCAGCGCCAGCGCCGAGGGATCGCGCCCGTTCAGCGGCAGCTGCGTCACCGAGTACTCGTTCACCGTGGTGCCCAGCTCGGCCGTGGTTGTGTTGATCAGCTCCGCGTCCGCTGTAACGCTTACGGTTTCGCCTTTGGCGGTGGCCACCTGCAGATGCACGTTCTGCGTCGCATACAGGTTGGCGTTGATCACAATACCCTTCTGCACGTACTCGGCAAACCCCGGTGACGCGACCGTGAGAGCATAGTTGCCCGGCGGCACCAGCTTGAACAGGTACACACCTGTGCTGTCCGTGGAGATCGATTGCGCGTAGTTGGTGCCGACGTTCGTCAGTGTCACCGTCGCCCCCGGAATCGCTGCTCCGGATGGATCGGTGATCTGTCCCGTCAGGCTGCCGTTTGTGCCTTGTGCGAAGGAGAGCGCGCTGGAGCCGAGCAATACGGCAAATACCACCGCCAGCAACACCCGCAGATGCCTCGCGTTGACCAAATGCATGTACACCTCCTGAAGTAGTTCCCCTGGCTGCCGCGAGTGCCCGATTGCATCTTGAGCTGTGCATCCGGCCAATTGCGTAATCGTTTTCAACTTCGCGACCGCCAAGTCCCTGACGCCCCGAGAAGTTCCCCCACTGATTCCAGTTCCCCAGAATCCTCACACACTGGCGGGAATAAGCTTTTCTGAGCCGAAATGAACTCTACTCTCGCCACACAACACCTCGTATCTGCCGAAAGTAGGATTGGAAAAATAAATTTCTCGCCCCGCCAGGCCCCGCTCCTCGTCTGATAACACGCGCATTATCTTGAAATTATCTTTCCCCGCCGGCAATTTCCGCCCGCCGTGCTCAGCCTCTCCCGCACAGCCGCCCATCCAGCCCAACCCGTCCGACTTCCGGGGGATGCCTGCCGCCTCTCCCGGGCGATACACTCGTCTTCGTGCGCGGAATCGCCTCACGGAACGGCCCTCGGATGTCGCCTCTCAACCTGCCCCATCTTCGTAACCCCGCCCGCCATGCCGCCGGAGCGCCCTCCATTCCGGCTCGGCGCTGGCAGACGGCCGCCGCAGCCTGCCTGCTGATGGCCGCCACGCTGGGCCACGCGCAATGCACGCCGCCGCCCGCGCTCAAGGCGCGCCTCGGCAGCAAGCCCACGGCTCAGACTTACTCCGCCCTTGGCAGCTGGTTCGGCGACCACAAGCAGTTCGGCTGCGCCGCGCAGGCCTTTGCCTCGGCCGCTCGCCTGCAGCCCGGCTCGGCGGCCATCCAATATATGTGGGGCCTCAGCCTCTACTCGGCCGGCCGCGACGCTCAAGCCGCAGCCCCCCTCCGCAAAGCAGCCGCGCTCGATGCCCGCGACATCCGCCCGCATCTGGCGCTGGCCACCCTGCTCGATCACCAGAACCAGCCCGCCGACGCTGCCACGGAGTGGCGCGCGGCCCTGGCCATCGACCCCGCCAACACCACCGCGCTCGACGGCCTCGCCCACGACCTCATCCAGCAGAAGGACTACCTCGGCGTTGTGGCCCTGCTGGATCGGCCCGGCGCAACCCGCCCCCGTACCCCGCAGCAAAACCTGAACCTCGGCATGGCCTACGCCGGGCTCGTCAAGCTGAATGACGCCGTGCGCGTCCTCCGCGAGGGCTTCACCGCCGCTCCGGACTCCATCCCCCTGGCCGATGAGCTGGCCGTCGTTCTGCTGCTCCAGAGCAGGACTGAAGAGGCCTATGCGGTCCTCGACAGCGTCCTGCAGAAGCACCCCGCCGATCAGCAGACCCAGTTGCTCTACCTGCGCGCGCTGGTCAACAACCACTCCCCCAAGGCGCCCGCCATGGCCGCCAGCCTGCTCGCACAGTATCCGGACCAGTGGGAAGTGCTCTATCTGAACGCCGAGCTTGCCGCCGCCACGGGCGATACGCAGCAGGCCCGCGCCCTGCTGGAAAAGTCCACCACGCGCAATCCCAGCGCCGCCGAGCCGCAAAAGCTGCTCGGCACCGTGCTGGTCCGCATGAACGATCTGCCCGCCGCCCGCGACCACCTGCAGAAGGCCGTCGCCCTCGACGCTACCGATCCCGGCGCCGTCTACGATCTGGCCCGCGTTCTGCAGCGCCTCGGCGACACCGCTGGCGCCCGCCGGCAGATCCAGATCTATCAGCAGCTTAAGAGCGCCCAGGCCGGCCGCAGCCAGTCCGCCGGAATCGCCGTGGAAGGCGACCAGGCCATGACCTCCGGCAATGCCGAGCTGGCCGCGAAGTACTACCGCGAGGCTCTCGACGAAAATCCCAACGAGCCGCTCCTCCACTACAAGCTGGCGCGCGCCCTCGACAAGACCAACGACATCGCCGGAGAAAAGGCCGCGCTCGAGCGCGCCCTCCAGCTCAATCCCCGCCTGGCCGAGGCGCAGAACCAGATGGGCTACCTGGCCGTGCGCGCGGGCGATGCCCCGCAGGCCGAAGCCTACTTTCGCGCGGCTGTTGCAGCCTCGCCTTCCTATATTGTGGGGTGGGTGAATCTGGCCGCCACGCTGGCCAGCCAGGCCCGCTGGTCGCAGGCCCGCCAGGCCATCCAGCAGGCGCTCCAGATTGATCCGGAAAATGCGGAAGCCCGTCAGCTCGACCAGGCCATTACTGCCGCCCAGCAGAATCCATAAAGCTTATGCCACAAAAAAAGGCGGCCTCCCGGAAGAGCATCCCCGGAAGGCCGCCTGTCTTCAGAAGCTCTTCGACAAGCCGATCGTCAGCGAGTTCTCTGACATTTTGCTCGTCACGCTCGTGCCGGGAATCGGCCCCATCGAGGAGATCCACGGCCCGGTAATCGAGTTCTGAAACGCATGGTAGTACGTCACGTTGGCTTCCCAGATGCCAAACTTCTGCACCACGCCGCCCGAAACATGATGCTGCACAATCGCCGGCGCGGGCGTGTTGAAGAACGTGTACTTGTCCGGCACCGGATTCTGCGAGTAGTTGTAGCCCACCATCAACTTGGTGCGCGAGGCCACCTTCTGCTGAATGCCGCCGCCCATGGCCCAGATGTTCTTCCATCCAAAGCCGGCCACCGAGTCGTCCGGATCGTAGCCCACCTCGTCAAAGCCCGAGGTGTTGGTGTAGTTGAACCACCGCGCATCCACGCCGATATGCGTGCCCTCGCTCGGAGAGATGCCCACGCCCATCGTCACCAGTTGCGGCAGATCCATGTTGAAGTTCAGCGCGTGCGCCGCCCCGGTCAGGTCCGTCGTCTTCCAGTTGAAGTCCTGAAACCACACCGGCGAGTGATACGCAACGCCCACGCTCACCACCTTGTTCATCTCATAGCGCAGGCCCGCCTGCGCGCCAACGCCAAACGCCTTGGCATTGGTGTTGGCAGACAGGTAATAGGGCATCGTGCTGCCCGCCGTCACCGGCGCGGAAAACGGAGCCGGAATCACCTTCAGCATGGAGTAGGCCGGAACCAGCGAAACGCCCACCGACAGCCGGTCCGTCACCTGCCGCGACATGCCCAGCGGCATGGTAATCAACGCGTAGTTCGAGCGCAGCCGGCCAAACCCGAATCCGTTCGGCGCCTGCGGCGTCAGAATCGGATTGGAAAAGTTCGTGTTCTCGTCATAGTTCACGCCAAACCCGCTCACCGCCAGCAGGGCGCCGTGATACGCATTGCGGCTCCCCTCCGGGTGATACACAAAGGCCAGCCCCGGCATGAACGATGTGTTGCGATGGCTCACCGTGGTGCCGCTCAGCGTGGCCGCCGGCATGCCCGGACCAAACGCGTTGGCGTCCACCGTGCTCGACAGCGACCGCCAGGGAACAAAAGCCGTGGCATGAAACTCCAGCCGGCGGCCCTTGAAGTTCGTCGTACAGGCCGGGTTCCAGGCAATCGAGCCCGTAGCGTCAATGCAAAGCCCCGTGTCCGCGCCTCCCATCGCCTCGTTCACCGGACCTGCGCCATGCAGAAAGTGCCCGTCCGTTGCCAGCAATGCCGCTGGACCAAGCAGCAAAATGCCTGCCAGAAGAAATCCAAAAATCGCGCTCGTCGGTCGTCTGTGCGTGTTCATAGTCGTTCTGCTTTCCTGTTGGATCCCTTAAGCTACGTGTCTGAAACGGGATCTCTGCACAGGTATAAGCACGTGACGTGCCAAACGACAAGCAACAGATACGACACGACTTGTCTGATTTTTTGGAAATTCAGTGAGACGTGTTGTTGCAGCGAAACGTTTCAGTTTGAAACGTTTCGCTGCAACAAGCGCTACTCCAGGTCCAGCTCCCGCATTCGCCGCCACAGCGTCGACCGGCTCAGACCCAGCGCCTTGGCCGCCTGCGACCGCTTCCAGTGGTAGCGCTCCAGTGCGTCCAGCAGCCGCACCGCCTCGGGATTCAGCGTATGCATCTGCGCGGGCGCGGCATGGGCCGGGGTATGCAGCTCCGCGGGCTCCGCCGGCAGTGCCGCCGTCGCCGCCGGAGCATGGCGCAGCTCCTGCGGCAGGTCTTCCGGCAGGATGGTCTCGCGCCGCGCCACCACCACCGCGTACTCAATCACGTTGGCCAGCTCCCGCACGTTCCCCGGCCAGGAGTAGTCCAGCAGCAGCCGCATCGCCTGCGGAGAGATGCGGCACACCAGCCCGCGCTGTGCCGTGATGCGATTCAGCATGTGATGGGCCAGCGGCGGAATATCCTCGCGTCGCGAGCGTAGCGGCGGCACCTCGATCGGCACCACGCACAGCCGGTAGAACAGGTCCTCGCGCAGCCGTCCCTGGCGCAGCGCCGCGCGCAGATCCACGTTGGTGGCCGCAATAATGCGCGCATGCGTGGTGCGCGTCGTGCTTTCGCCCACGCGCTCATACTGGCGATCCTGCAGGGCGCGCAGCAGCTTTACCTGCAGTTGTGCGGGCAGGTCTCCAATCTCGTCCAGAAACAGCGTGCCGTTGGAGGCCAGCTCGAACCGGCCGATGCGGTCGCGCACCGCGCCCGTAAAGGCTCCGCGCACGTGGCCAAACAGCTCGGACTCCAGCAGGTCTCCCGGCAGCGCACCGCAGTTCACTGCCACAAACGGGCCGCCTCCGCGCGCCGAGTTCTGATGGATGGCGCGCGCCACCACCTCTTTGCCCGTGCCGCTCTCGCCCGTAATCAGCACCGTCGCCTCGCTGTGCTGCAGCGCCTCCACCAGCCGGAAGATGCGCTGCATCGCGGGCGAGCAGCCCACAACGCCCGAACAGAACACCGGCGCCTCGCCGCACGCTCCCTCCTCCTCGGCCGGGCGCAGCAGAATCAGGTACCGCACCAGTGGGTCGCAGATGGCCGAGTCGTCGGAAAGCATGGGCGCGGTGGTAATGGAGACCAGCCGCGGCTCCGAGTCGCGAAAGCGCAGCGTGGCCCGCCAGCCCTCGCGCCGCTGTCCGTCCAGCAGTGCCTGCCGCAGTTGTCCGCGCGCGCCAAACAGGTCTTCTCCCAGCAGCTCTTCCACCGGGCGGCCCTTCAGCTCAGCCGCGGCCCCTTCTCCCAGAAACTCCTCCAGCATGCTGGAAGCGTGCAACACATGAAACGTCGGATCGAGGCACAGAAAGGCGCGTCCCACTGAGGCCAGGGCGCGCGTAATCCCGTGCAGAGCCGCCTCCGTATACGGATTCATCATGGGGTCAAGCTCTGCCGAGGGGTCAGTGCCCGCAGTGGAGGTCATGCCGTAAGCTCCTTCCTGCGCCGGGTGGCGCAAATGGAACCTGCGATTGTAGAACGCATTCGCCCGCAAACTCAAACCTGCCCCGGGGCACGCCGACCGCAGGCCGGGCTGAGATCAGTCTCTCAGGCCGCCCGCAACGGCGATGTGCAGCCGGTCACGGCTGTGCCTTAGGCGCCGCGCTGCCGGGCGCCTGCCCAGCCGCCTCCGCTCCGGGCTTAACCTCTGGAATACCAATTACATCCGTCCCTAGTTCCACGCACGTCCTCACCAGGTTATCGGCCACCATCCGGCCGAAAATTTTCTTCCCATCGTCGTTCAGATGGGTGCGGTCCAGCGGCGATTTGCCGTTCTCCGCCCTCTGGTCGGCGTGGCCCACGGCGTCCAGCGCGTCCGCCTGCGCCTGCGTCAGGGTGCCCAGCAGCCGGTCAGAGAGCGCCAGCAGGTCCACAAAGCTCACGTCCTCCTGCTCGGCCACCCTCCGCGCCGCGTTGGCATAGAGCTGCAGATCGCCGTTCCACGGCTTGCCCTCCCGAAACGTGCGCCGCGCCAGCGGAGACAGAATCACCGGCACCCCGCCGATCGCCCGCACATCGCGGATGTACCGCCGCAGATTGTCGGCATACGTCGTCTCCGGATCGGTGTGCCGCGCCGGGTCGGGTTTCTGGTCGTTATGGCCAAACTGGATCAGGTAGTAGTCGCCGTGCCGCGCCAGCGCTCGCGCCCATGCCCCCTCGTCCAGAAAGCTCTTCGTGCTGCGTCCGTTCAGCGCATCGTCCACGCAGGTCACGTTCTTTGTCAGGTCGGCGCAAAAGCCCGGCCCCCAGCCACCCTGCGGAGCCACGGTCGAGTCGCCCACCAGCACAATCGTCACCGGAGCGCCGTTCAGGATGCGCATCTCCTTCACACCCTCCGCGGGCAACGGCGCGGCCTGCGGCTGCACATACCTCTGCAGCGGCGGCACAACTGCGCCAAGCCGTACGGCCACCATCCGCCCAAACACATAGCTGCCCTGCCAGTTCAGGTGAGTCTTGTCGAAGATGGTCTTGCCGTCCGCGTCTTTCTTTGTAATCGCCAGCCTGTCGCCCTCGGCCTCGCCCGCCTTGTCCAGATACGCAATGCTCTCCCGCTGCAGGTCGATCAGCGGAACCTGCATCGCGCGCGCCACGCCGCGCATGGCCTCGCTGTACTCCGCCAAGTCCGAGTGGATCCTGCCGTCCTTGCCAAAGTACCGCCGCGTCAGCGGAGTCACCAGCACCGGCTGGATGCCCGCCGCGCGCGCCTCCGCGACAAAGCGCTTCAGGTTGTCCACATACTGCGGCAGCGGCACCTGCCGGTCCAGGTGCTGCGGCGTCACCACGTCGTTGTGCCCAAACTGAATCACCATGTAGTCCGGCTTCGTCGCCAGCGCATGGTCCCACAGCCCCTGCTCGCGATAGGTGCGCGTGCTCGCGCCGCCCTTGGCCATGTTCACGCAATCCACCTGCGCTGACAGGTTGGCGCAAAAGCCGCGCCCATAGCCCGCGTGGTCCGTCTGCGTCGAGTCGCCGATCAGGTCAATCCGCACCGTCGTCCCCGGCCTGCGCACCGCGGCCGTCTGCGCGTCAAACCATCGTCCCGGATCGCCCTGCGCATGCGCCGCGCAGGCCATGCCCGCCAGCACGCCCGCCGTCACCAACCACTTCGTCCCATTCCGCCATTGCATCGCGCGTCTGCTCTCCCTTGCTGCTCTACCTGGGAAACGGCACAAACATGCCGGAGCAGGCGTCCGTCGCCGCGTCCGTGCCTGCCTTGCCTGTCACCGTCGTGTCCTGCCCCGCCAGCTTCATGTTCACCGGCCCCGGCCCAAGATGAAAATCGCTGTGCCGGATCGAGTACGTATAGGCCGCCGGATCGTCCAGCAAAACGCCATCCAGCGCCACCCCAACGCGCTGTGCAGCCGAGTAGCCGTTGAACGAGATCTTGCCGCTCCCGTACAGCCGCACATCGCGCAGCGTGATGTCGCGGTAGGTGGGCAGCCGGTTGCCCTGCAGCGTGCCCGCCGCCGTGTACCCCGTGTCAAAGAACAGCGGATTGGGCGAGTTACGAATGCACACGTGGTCGTAAGCCACATCCTGCACCAGCCCGCCGCGCGAAGCGTTCGACTTGATGCGGATGCCGTTGTCCGGGCCATCCAGCGACAGGTCCGCCACCCGCACTCCGCTCACTCCGCCATATGTCTCGCTGCCAATCGACATGCCATGGCCCCAGTAGAAGTGGTCATGGCTCACCGTGATATGCGACGCGCCGCCCTCGCCGCCCTTGATGGCCACGTTGTCGTCTCCGGTCCGGATGTAGCTGTGCGTGATCGTCACGTTGCGCGCGCCGTTGCCCGGATCCACGCCGTCCGTGTTGCGCGCCAGCCGCTGCGGCGTGTCAATCTTCAGCCCCCACACCGTGAACCCGTCGCCGCTGTTGTACACCACATGAAAGTTGGGCGAGTTCTTCAGCGTGATCCGATACAGCGTGAAGTTGTCCGCGTGGTTGGCCACAATCAGCCGGAAGCACTGCTGATGCCCGCCCGCGCGTGCCTGCTCCGCCAGCTCCCACCAGCTCACCTCCCGGCCCAGAATCTTCATCCCGCCGCGGCCATCAATCACGCCATCGCCCATCACGCCCGCATCGCGCACATTGTCCGCGGCAATCAGCGGCCGGCAGCCCGGTCCCGCCTGGTTCACAACCCCGCAGCTTCCCGGCGAGCGCTCAAACACCGCCGCATCGCGCGAGGCAAACAGCGTCGCTCCGCCATCCACCACCAGCGTCACGCCGTTCCGCAGTTGCAGCGGCCCGCTCAGGAAGGCGTTGTTGCCGCCCTGCGCGCGCAGCTCCACCGCCTTGCCCGCCGCACAGTGATTCAGCGCGTCCTGAATGCGCCGCGTATCCAGCCGCGTTTCATCCGCGGCGGCAATCCCACCGGCATCCGCGCGCAGATGCGCGTCCAGCACCGCGCACGGCGGCGGAATCGCGGGCTCCGTCACATTGCGCAGATCCTGCGCAGCCGCAGCCGCGCCTGCACAAAGCACCAGTACGCCGGCACAACTCAGCAAACTCTTCATCCCAACCTCGTCTCCGCAGTGGATAGCGTCCGCGCAGGCGGCTTTCCTGCGTTCCTCGCCCGGCATCACGCCCGTGTCCGCGCCAGTATCCGAACCCGCGTCCGAACCCGTGGTCAGACCAGTGGCCTGACCACTGCCATTGTACGCGGCGTCGTCCCACGGCCCCGCGTGCGCACCGCCACAGCGGCACACGCCGCGCCGGTTCCATCGCGCGCCGCGCACAAAGGCGTCATTGCCGCTCGCAATGGGCTGCTGCTATAGTCCTCACTGAACCGTCGCATTTGGCGCTGTTTTTTGCAGCTGCGCGCGCTGGAATCCCTCTCGCGCTGCCTTGCATCCCAGGCCTTGCGCGGATAAGCTTTCCCCCGCAGGACCGTGGCCCGCGCCACACAGAACGTTCAGGTTTTCGGAGTCATCCAGGTGACGAGCTCCCCAAAGAATCCGCCCGCAGCCAGGGACAAGCGCGCCAAGGGTGTCGTGGCGCATCGCAAGCCCACCATGAGCGACGTGGCGCGGCTGGCGGGCGTGGGCACCATGACCGTCTCGCGCTTCCTCAGCGGCGCCGTGCCCGTCTCCGCGGAGACAGCGCGGCGCGTGCAGGTGGCCATTGACCAGCTCAACTATCGTCCCAACGAGCTGGCGCGCGCCTTTCGCGGACAGCGCACCCGCTCCATCGGCCTCATCGTCCCCTATCTCTACGACTCCTTCTTCGCCAACTGCGCACACTCGGTCATCACGGCTGCCCGCGAGCACGGCTACTCCGTTCTGCTCACCACGTCCAATGAGGACCCCGACACCGAGATTGCCGAGGCCGAGCAGATGCTGCAGCGCGCCGTCGACGGCCTCGTCGTGATCCCCGCCATGTCGCGCCCCAGCGAGCTCACCCGCGCCATGTTCGGCAAGACGCCCGTCGTGGTCTTCGATCGTCCCGTCGCCAACCAGTCCTTTGACGTGGTGCTGGTGCAGAACACTGCCGGCTCGCATCGCGTGGTGCAGCACCTCATCGAGCATGGCCACAAGCGCATCACGCTCATGGGCCTCAGCCGCAGCCTCTTCACCATCAACGCGCGCTTCCTCGGCTATCGCCGCGCCATGCAGGAGGCCGGCCTCGAAGAAGACGCCTTCTCCGGCTGCAACTCGCAGGAGGACACCCTGCAGGCCATCCAGGAGAAGCTCGGCGGGCCCAATCCGCCCACCGCCTTCTTCACCTCAAACACGCTCTCCACGCGCTATGTGCTCTCTGCCCTCATCAATCTGGGCGTCCGCATTCCCAATGACGTTGCGCTCGTCGGCTTTGACGACTTTGAGCTGTCTGACCTCACCGCCCCGCCGCTCACCGTGGTGCGCCAGCCCGCCAGCGAAATGGGGCGCGTCGCCGCAAGTCTGCTCTTCGAGCGCATCGCCCGCGGCGAGGTTCCGCAGACCGGCAACCGCATCGTCCTGCCCGTTGAGATCGTCCTGCGCCGCTCCTGCGGCTGCAAGCACCGCACCCCGGTCGTCATTCACTAGCCCCGTCGCGGCGCCTGCATCGTTCCGCTACGGCACACTCACCGTCTGCGTCTCCACGTTCCAGCCGCGCACGCCCACCGCTGGCTTCGCCGTTCCCGCCGCAAAGTCCACCGTGATGGTGCGCGTCTCGCCCGGCAGCATGGACACATAGTTCTCGCTGTAATACGCCGGCAGAATGCGCTCCCCAGTCGCGGCATCCTTCAGCGTCAACTTCACCAGCAGCGCCGCTGTCGTGCCCGTGTTCTCCAGCGTCACCGTGGCCCTGCGCTCGCCGCCACTCGCAGTCACCGTGGCCTTGGCCGTCAGCCTTGCCCGCTCCAGCGCATTCAGCTCGCGCAACGTAGCCTCCTCGCTCGCCCACCAGTAGAAGTTGTCGCTCACCGGCCTTCCATCCGCATCGCTCACCTTCAGCGCCACGAACACCGTGTGCCCGTTGGCCAGCGTCGTCAGATCCGGCCTGCCTACCGGCGTTCTTGCATCGGCGGCAGCCTGCACGCTGCGGGTCTCGTCGCTCAACACGCGTCCATCCAGGCTCACCACGCGGGTCTCCACCTTGTAGGTGCGCGCCTCGCCCAGGTTGATCAGGTCCACCGCGCCCTCGCTCAGGTCAAGCTGCGCATGGATCGGCTCGCACGCCTTCTGTGTTCCGTAAAAGCTCGACTGCGTATCGTAGTCCCAGCTCAGGAAGTTCCACTCCATGCTCGGCCACGCCGGCTGCGTCATCCAGATCATGCGGCCGGAGTTCGGCTGCCACAGGTGCGCCGCAAAGCCCTCAAAGATGGCGCGATGCCCCACGTAGTCCAGCATCTGCGCCTTGCGCTCAAAGTCCTCCAGGCTGGTGGCCGCGCCAAACTCTGTCTCCATGTGCTGCAGGAATGGCTTCACCGCGCCGTTCCCCGTCTGGTGCCAGTCGTGGTACGCCCACGTATCGCTGATGGGCCACCGATCCGCCTTCGGGATAAACGACTTCAAGCTCTCCAGCGTGGGCACGCTCGGAATCCCCAGCTCCACGCTGAAGCCGCGATTGATGCGGTAATACGCCTCCAGCGGCTGATACTGGTACGGACCCGAGTTGCGCAGATTCACCTGGTTTGAGCTGCCCGTGTAGTAGCGCGTGTGGTCCAGCGTGCGCACCAGCGTGGCCAGTCCCTCGTTCACAATCGGCTGCGGCACGCCCTCGTTGCGCCCGCACCACACCACAATCGACGCGTGATGGCGATAGCGCAAAATCGTGTCGCGCGCATTCGTCAGGAACAGTTGCGGGTCCTGCGCCTCCAGGTTGTAGTTCTGCGTGGAGTCCCAGAAGTCGTTCCACACCATCAGGCCGTACTTGTCGGCCAGCGCGTAGAAGCTCTCCTCCGTGTCCTGCCCCATCCAGTTGCGAATCATGTTCACGTGCGCGTCGCGATGCAGGCGGAAGTAAGGCTCCAGCCGCTCCACGCTCACGCGCTTGCGGCTGTCGTCCATGCCCCAGTTGCCGCCGCGCGCGGCAATGCGCACGCCGTTCACCCGGATAACCAGGTCAGTGCCGGGCCATCCTCCCTCCACCGGCCGTATTGAGGCCGACCCCTCCGCGCCGGGCTCCAGCGTCTGCACCCACGCATGCCGCATCCACTCTGGCAACTGCTCACCCGCGGGCAGCAGGTTCGGCGTTCGGTCGTCGATCTGCCGAATCCCCGCGTGGCTTTCGTCAATCAGCGGCAGCGCGGCATCATGCGTGCGGCTCGGCAACACCTCCACACGGCGCAGGTGGCCCGTCTCGTCCATCAGCGACGTCTCATAGCTCACCTCGCGCATGCCAAACTCAATCTGCTCCTGCGCGCTCACCTTGCCCGCCGCGGCAAAGCTCACCGTCAGCGTGTGCAGTGCGGGCTCGCCGTATCCGTTCGGCCACCACAGCCGCGGATGCTGCACCTTCAGTTGCGCATACTCCGCCGGCTCCAGCCGTACCACCGTCTCGCCCGGCTCCAGCCGCACATGCCGGGTCACCTTCACATCGTCAAAGCTCGCCGTCAGCTCGCCCTCGGTCGCCTGCGGCAGCGTGTTCGTCACGGGCGCCTCAATCTCGATATCCGCCTCGCTGCGGTCCGCCCTGGGCAGCGTGGTCACCACCTGCAGATCCCCCAGCTTCACCGCGCCCGTCGCCGTCAGCACCACATCCTGCCACAGGCCCGTGTTGCGGTCGCGAATGCCGGGAATCCAGTCCCAGCCCTCGGTTGCCGCAAAGGTCGGCCCATCCAGCACCTGGATGCCGCCGTTCTCGCCCGGTCCCCCCTTCAGCGACTGCTCATGCGCAATCCCCGGATGCGGCGGCGGGCTCACCCGCACTGCCAGCGCATTCTCGCCCTGCGCATGCACCAGCTCCGTCACGTCAAAGCTGCCGCGCACAAACGCACCCGTCACGCTGCCCAGCCTGTGGCCGTTCAGCCAGGCCTCCGCCGCGTAGTTCACGCCTTCCAATGTCAGCGTCAGCCGCTGCCCATGCGCCTGCGGCGGCGTCTTGAACTCCCCCCGATACCAGTAGTCCTGATGCGCCAGGCTCTCGGGAATCGCCAGGTTGTTCAGCCCATAATCGGGGTCGGGATAGATGCCCCTATCAATCATCGTGGTCAGCACCGTGCCCGGCACGGTGGCCGCCAGCCAGTTCTTCGTCGCAAAGCCGGGCCTGGCAATCGTGTCGCCCGCAGCCTTCACCTCCGGAGCCGCCGCCAGCATCCACCCGCCGCGAATCCGCCACTGCTCCGCGCCAACAGCTTCCATGCGGCTCACCGCGGGCGGCAGTGGCTTGGCCACCGGCTTCTGGATGCCGCCCTTGCCGCGCGGCAGCGTCGAAGGGTCCTGCGGCGCGCTGTATCCAGCCTGCGCCCGCGTCTGCACCGGCCAGTGGCCGGAAGCCTCTTCGTACGTCGGCAGCGCAAAGTCTGGCGGAGCCGCGACCAGCGCCTGCACCTGCTCCGCCGTCAGCGCCTCGCCATACACCTTCACGCCCGCCAGCTTTCCGCCAAAGTGGTGGCCATCCACGCGCGCAGGCAGCGCCGGAGCCATCTCCAGCAGCGCCGCCACCGCGCCCTCTGCCGGCTCGCTCTGCAACACCGGCCTGCCGTCGGCATACAGTGTCACCTTCGCGCCCGCGCCCACCGCCACCGCCAGGTGCCACTGCGCGTTGCTCAGCGCGGTCGTAGCCACCGGCATGCGGCTGGCCTGCGCGCCGCTGCCCAGCCACAGCCCAAGATGGTTGTCCTGCACGGCCACAAAGCGCGCATCTTCCGCGCCCGGCTCGCCCACACCGGCCAGCAGCACCGTTCCCTTCAGCGGCTCCGACGCATGAAACCAGAACGCCAGCGTCCAGCTCGACCCGCCCTGCAGCATCGCCGCCGTGCGGCCATTCGCGGCGGCCCCGTTCGCCAGCGGCTTCGTCAGCCCCGGTCCATCCGGCAGAAACACCGCGTTGTACGGCCCATACGCCTCCGCCGGCAACGGCTGCGCGCTCGCCCGCGCAACGCCCGGCAGCATCGCCGCAAACACCAGCGCCGCCGCGGCCATCGGCAGGCGGCACAGAAGGGAACTCACACCACAGATAGCTTTGCTTTGCGTGGGAATAGACATGACGGACTTCATCCTAGTGGAACCGCGGGCTTTTTTCGAATCCGGCAAGCAGAAAGAGGACGCATGAGAAAAAGATGCTGGAGAGGCATCGCACCCCTCCAGCTCAAGGAGGAGACCAACGGTTTTCCTCCGGGCCGCCGTGCGTTTGCGCAGTACATCCTGCGCCGCGCTGGCCGCGCATCCCCACGACCCGACGGCGGAGCTGCTCTACCTGCGCGTGCTCGTCCTCGAGCAGGACGACGCCACCGCCCGCCCGCTCGTCCAGCGCATGCTCGCCGAGCACCCCGGCAACTTCGACGCGCTCTATCTCTCCGGCATTCTCGACGTCGATGCGCAGCGGTACACCGACGCCATCGCGCATCTGCAAAAGGCTGCCGCGCTTAACCCCGGCCACTACGACGTGCGCTACCAGCTTGGCCTTGCGCTCTTCCGCACGCAGCAGCCACGGCACCGCCGACATCCAGGTCCACTGGCCCTCCGGCCTCGTGGAGTCGCACCCCGCCGTCGCCGCCAACCAGCTTCTCTTTCTGCTTGAGGGCAGCGGCCGCGCCGTGCCCACGCCGCTCCGCCACGCCGCAGGGGCATCCCCTGCCGTGCAGGCGCAAACAGTCGCCGCCGCGGCAGGCGCGCCAAAACGCTAAGTTGCAATTGTCGTGGAAATGTCGCGGATCAGCGGCGCTTCTGCGCCACCACGCGTGCCCGCACCAGCCGTTGCTCGCCCAGCATCACGGTGGCAATCAGGAACACCGGCAGCAGTCCGTTCAGCAGTCTCAGAAAAAGGTCGCGTATTCCTGCCGGGAAGAAGTGAATTCCGTTCGTAGATTCCATCGTGGGGCCCCCGGGCAGCCGCATGGCCACAAGCTGCCTTACACTCCTCAAAACGCAACCCGCGCAGAATTTCCTTTTTCCGCATCCCCGCCCGCACAAACACAAACGCCACGGAGAACCTGTCTCCGTGGCGTCCATGCCTTTCGCAATCGTTGCCGATGCTCGCGCTACCGCTCTTCCATCGGAACAAACCGGCGCGACCGTTGCCCCGTGTACACCTGCCGCGGGCGCGAAATCTTCTGCTCGGAGTCGGTCAGCATCTCCTGCCACTGCGCCAGCCAGCCCACCGTCCGCGGAATCGCAAACAGGACCGTGAACAGCTCCGGCTTGAAACCCACCGCCTGGTAGATGATGCCCGAGTAGAAGTCCACATTCGGATACAGCTTGCGCTTGATGAAGTACTCGTCCTGCAGCGCAATCCTCTCCAGCTCCAGCGCAATCTCCAGCTTCGGGTTGTGGCCCGTCACGCGGAACACCTCTTCCGCCGTGCGCTTGATGATCTTGGCGCGCGGGTCAAAGTTCTTGTAGACGCGATGCCCAAAGCCCATCAGCTTGCCGTGTCCGTTCTTCACGCGCTGAATGTAGGCGGGGATGTTCTCCTTGGTGCCAATCTCGTCCAGCATTCGCAGCACCTCTTCATTGGCCCCGCCATGCAGCGGGCCCGACAGCGCCGCGGCCGCCGCCGCTACGGACAGATACGGATCGGCCAGCGCGCTACCCACCGATCGCATCACGCTCGTGCTGCAGTTCTGCTCGTGATCCGCATGCAGAATAAAGAGGATGTCCAGCGCCCGCGCCAGCACAGGATTAGCGGCGTACTTGGGCTCCACCATCTTCCACAGCATGTTCATAAAGTTTTCCGGATAGCTCAGGTCGTTGTCCGGATACACATACGGAAAGCCCACGCTGTGCCGGTACGACATCGCCGCCACCGTCGGCATCTTGCCGATCAGCCGCTTGATCTGCTGCAGCCGGTTCTCCGCGTCATGCACATGCTTGGCCTCTGGATACACTGCCGACAGCGCCGCCACCGTGCTCACCAGCATCGCCATCGGATGCGCGTCGTAGCGGAACCCTTCCATGAACTGGCGCGTCGTCTCATGCAGCATCGTGTGATGCGTAATCTCGTACACCCAGCTCTTCAGCTGGCTCTCGTTGGGCAGCTCGCCAAACAGCAGCAGATACGCCACCTCAAGAAACGTGCACCGCTCCGCCAGCTCCTCAATCGGATACCCGCGATACTCCAGGATGCCGCGCTCGCCATCGATATACGTAATGTTGCTGCGGCAGGAAGCCGTGTTCATAAACGCGGGATCGTACATCATCAGGCCAAAGTCGTCGTCGCTCGTGCGGATCTGCCGCATGTCCATTGACCGGACTGTGCCGTCCACGATTGGCAATGTGTAAGTTTGATCCGTGCGGTTGTCTGTGACCGTAAGCGTATTCACTTCCATAAAAAAGAGATCCTCCGATCCCGGAAAAGATAGAGTGCCAGATGCTATCGCGCTCGCACGCCTGAGCCGGCCGCCAACTCCGCTTTCTCCTGCCGGTGAGCGCTCGTACCGGAGTGGCAATCTCGCATCAACGTAGATTTACGGTGCCTGAAGCTACACGTGTCAGTGATTCTGGTCACGAAAAGCAACGATTACAGGATAACCGCCACAGCAGGGAACTCGCCTTTCCCCCTCAGCCCGTGACACAAATCACCACAATGCAGCCAGTCTTATAGGCTGATATGCGCTGCCGCATCCCTCGCCCGCTCACAAAAAAATGCGGCGAGAGAAGCATCCCCTCGCCGCATGCTTGCGCAGTCCCGCCCCGTTCGTCAGTTCGTATACACCCGCACGTAGTCCACCAGCATCTCCGACGGAAACGGCGTCGTCGCATCCGGGCTGCCCGGCCACTGTCCGCCCACCGCCAGGTTCAGGATAAGAAAGTTGCCGCCCGCGTCAAACGGCCACACCGAGCCGCCCAGGCTGCTGATGCTCGAGGTCGTGTACGTCACGTATGGATGTGTCGGGTCGTCGATGTAATAGGCCACCGTTCCCTTGCTCCAGATCATCCCGTACGTGTGCCACTGCGCCGCCGTCTCTCCGCTCGGGAAGTAGTACTTCGTGCTCAGGTTGGTGCCCGTAAAGCCGGTTCCGTGGACGGAGCCTGCATTCCAGTCCGGCGTCAGTGCCGGGCCCACGCGCTCCAGCACATCCTGCTCGCCGCAGGCTGGCCAGTTCACCGTCTTGATGTTGTTGCCCAGCAGCCACACCGCCGGCCAAAGCCCCTGCGCCTCCGGCACCATCGCCCGAATCTCCAGCCGTCCGTACTGCAGGCTGAACAACCCCTGCGACTTCAACCGCGCAGAGCTGTACACACCCGCCGAGGGCTGCCGCGCCACAATGTGCAGATAGCCATCCGTGCCCACATACGCATTCGGATTCGACGCGTCGCACGGCGAACCCGTCGCGCCCCAAGCGCAGTAGTACTCCAGCTCGTTGTTGCCCCAGCCGCCAGCGCCCGTGTCGTAGCCCCACACCGTCGGATTCGGCTGTGCCGGCGCGCCCGTCGTATTCGTGAACTCATCCGACCACACCAGCGTTCCAGCCGCGATATTCGCCGCGAACGACTGCGTGGCCACCGTGCTCGCCGCGCCGCCCGATACCATCGCCATCGCCTTCAGCGTTATGTTCGACGCCACCAGAAACGGCGCCTGGTACTGCGCCGAGTTCGTAGTCGGCGTGCTGCCGTCCGTCGTGTAATAGATTTGCGCTCCGGTGGTCGTGTCGCTCAGCGTCACAATCTCCGCACCGTTCTGCGCCGCCGCGGTCGCAATCGTCGGTGTCGCCGCCGGCGTGGAGCCGCCCGTCGTCCCGCTCATGCTGGTTCCGCCGCTGCACCCGGTGGCAAGCCCCACCATCGCCCACACCGCCAGCATGGACCGCACCCAATGCCGCTTCTGCCGCTGCGCCGCTTCGTCGCCTGGCGTTGTTCTCAACCCCATCTGCCCTTCATTCCGTCGCATTGTTCTACCCCGCCTGTGGTCTCCGCAGGCACATATCTTCCAGCGCCACGGTCCCCGGCTGTCCATCTTCCCGCTTTTGCGCGTCTCCGCACAAGTTGGAGCACTCCGGGCCGCCCGCAACAGGCCACCCGGAGTGCCATTGTTTCTTGCCCAGGTTTAGAAGGTCAAGCGTGCTCCAAACTGGCCCACACGGCCTCCCACTCCGCCATAGCTGATGATCTGCCCGAAGGTTCCATCCGCCATGTTCGTGTCCGGTCCACCCAGCTGATTGCGATTGAACAGGTTGAAGAACTCCATGCGCATCGTCAGGTTGTAGCGTCCGTCCGGTCCCATCGCGATGCTCTTGTGCAGGCCCAGATCCTCGGTCGCCAGACCTGGATTCCGCACCTGCTCCTGGAAGTTGCCCGCCGTGCCAAGCTGCCCCGGCGCGGGGTTCTCGAAGCAGGAGGTATTCAGATACGGCTGGAAGAGCTTGCGCTTGCCCGTCGTCAGCTTGCAGCCTGACGCCAGATTCACATACACCGCGTTGAAGCCCGGATAGTAGTTCGTCGAGTGCACCTGGATAGGCGTGCCCGTGTTGTAGTGGAAGTCTCCGTTCAGGCTCCACCCGTTGATGATGGTGTTCACCACGCCGTTCACCCCGTTGAACAGCGCCTGTCCGCGACCGAAGGGCAGGTTGTAGATGATGTAGCCCTTCACAATGTGCGTCATGTCAAACGACGAGATGTTCTTCGCTTCGTTCTTCAGGTCGTAGATGTTCTGCAGGCTGCCCGTCCACCACAGTTCCTCGAAGCCCGAGTCCACGTCGCCGTGCACCCGCGCCCAGGCGTAGCTACCCTGCAGAGAGAGTCCCTTCGCCGACCGCTTCGTCACGCTCAGCTGCAGGCTCTTGTAGTCAGAGTTGCCCAGCGGCGGCCCCACCGTGAACAGCGGACCATACGACACCGCCACCTGCGGATAGGGCGTAATGCCCTGCCAACCGGGGCCTCCATATCCCCACGCCGGGTTGGCTACATACGAATCCGGGAATTTCCCATTCAGTACGTAGTTCTGCATGTTGGCTACGGTCGGCTGGTTGGTCAGCAGGAAGCCGCTCTGCAGATGGTAGCTGTGGCTCTGGATCCAGTCCGCGTCCACAATGGTTTCCCGCGCCACTTCCCGCTGCACACCCACGCTGTACTGCTGCGTGTTGCCCGGCGTCAGCGAGCGCGGATCGATGCTCACCACGCCCCACTGCGTGTAGTCCGGCGTCTGCACCTGCGACAGCACCGGCTGATAGCCATTGTCCCAGTTGAAGTTCGCCTCCGAGCTGTGCTGGTAGTAGCCCGGGTTGCCCGTCTGCTGATACGGAATGCCGCCCCACGTGTTCAGGTTCAGCGGCGTAAAGAACACGCCGATATTCCCGCGCACCACCGTCTTCTCGGTCACCTTGTACGCAATGCCGATGTGCGGCGCGTAGTTGTAGTAGTTCTGGCGAGTCTCAAACGACTGGCTGCCGTTCTTCAGATACTTGTACAGCCCCATCTCTTTCGTGACAGGGTTCATCTCGTTGAGCACAAAGCTCGACCAGTGTCCGTACTTTTCCTTGTAGGGGTTGTTGAAGTCCCAACGCAGGCTCAGGTTCACCGTCAGTCGCGGATTCACCTTGAAGTCATCCGTGACGTACCACGAGAACGCCTTGCGCCGGCCATACACCGGATCCGCCGGCATCTCGGTCGCCAGGTAAACGTCGCCCAGCAGGAAGCTGCCGAACGCGTTGCCCAGCTGGTTGTAGGCGCTGTAGTGCCACCAGTTCGGCGCCGTTGTCACAGGGTCAAAGTGAATATTGTTGAAGGTGCCCGAGTCAGGATGGCTGTTGAACTGCATCGCGCGGAATTCCACGCCGAACTTGACGTTATGGCGTCCGCGATTCCACGACAGCTCATCGCTGTAGATGAACGTGTTGCCGGCATAGAAGTCATTGAACTGGCTGCCCAGTCCAGAGAAGTTCCAGCCGTTCTGGTAGTTGCCTCCGTTGGTGTACATGCCGGAATCAAACACCACCAGCGGGAAGTTGCCTGCGCCCGCGTTGATGCCCAGCTTCTTGTCCCAGCCCGCCGCCTGCGAAATAGCAATGCTCGGGTTGCGGAACCGGTTGAACGTCGCATACACCGTGTTCACCAGCGTCGGTGAGAAGGTGTACGTGTCGCTCAGGCGCGCGCCCGGCGCCGTCGTGTTATGCCAATAGGCATTGGCCATCGGCCCGCCGTACTGGCTGTTCGGCGACCACACGCCGCCCTGGTCAGCGTTGATGCGCGGATAGTTGTCGTAGTAGAACGAGCCGTTAATGTGTTGCCGCTCGCTCGCGTTGTAGTCCATCTTGATGCTGCTCTGCGTGTTGTGGAACCACGGGTCGGGGTTGTACGCCGGGCCCGCATTGTTTGCCGGCAGCGTCGACTCCGGCTTGTAGTACTGGTGAAACAGCTGCACAATCTGCGCTGACGTCGCGCTGATGCGGCTCGTGGGAATCTGGTTGTTCACAAACACGCAGCCGAACGCGCCATTCGCCGTGGTCGCCGGATCGATGATCGCGCCCTGATAAACCGGGTTTCCGCAGTCATCGGTGGCCGGCGCGCCGCCGCCCCAGGGATAGATCGGTACGCTCGGCGAGAGCATCGGGCTCAGGTCGGCAAACTGCGTCGGGGTGCCGTTTGAGTCCAGGCCCAGCATCGCGTCCGTGGGCACCGTGCGCGAGTTCGGGCCCAGGCTCCACATCGCCTGCATGTACCGCTCAAACGCGCCAAAGTAGAACAGCTTGTCCTTCACGATTGCGCCGCCAAAGCTGCCGCCCCAGTCAGAAAGCGAATCGCTCTTGTGCAGATACGAGTCCGCGTTCGCCGGGTCCGTAACCGCCGCCAGGTGGTTCGACGCGCTCAGCGCATCCAGCGCCGTCGAGTGCATAAAGCCAAACAGCGAGCCGTGAATCTGGTTCGTGCCCGACTTCATCTCGTACCGGAATACGCCGCCGCCGCTGCGGCCCGCATCGGCACTGATGCCCGCCGTATCCGCCTGGAACTCCTGCACCGCCTCCATCGGCGGCTGCGACTCGCTGATGTAGCCGCCCAGCTGCGATACCGCTGACGTGCCGTCAATCAGCACTTCCTTCGTCAGCGCCATGCTGCCGTCAATGTGCGAGCTGTAGTCGGAGCCCTCCGCGCCCGGCACATACGCAAAGATGAAGTTGGAAAGGTTGCGGCTCCCCTGCACGTTCAGCGGCAACTCACTCACCGCTTCGCTGTTCAGGTTCGTGCCCACCGCGGTGTTCTCCGTCTGCAGCAGCGGAGTCGCGCTGGTCACTTCCACGGTCTCCGTCGCGCCGCCCACCTGCAGCGTCGGATCAATCTCCGCCACCTGGCTGATCAGCAGCGTCAGTCCCTTCCGGTCCAGAGTCTTGAAACCGTTCTTCGAAAACCGGACCGAATAGTTCCCGATGGGCAGGTTCCCCACCCGGTAGAAACCAAACTTGTCTGTCGTCGTGGTTGAAATTTCATTGGTGCCGGTGTTCGTCACTTCTACCTGAACGCCCGGCAGCACGGCCGTCGATGCGTCTTTGACGGTTCCGGTAATTGTCGCTCGATCCGACTGCGCCCAGAGCGGCGCGGCCAGGCCAACGAACAGGGCAAGGACGAGAATCCACGTCCTTCTCAGCGTCATGGGAATGCCTCCAAATGATGCATGGTCCAGTCACCACCCCGCAGCGACGCCTTGCCTGTCCCGGCAGCTTTCGCCTCGTTTCGCGTGTTTCCGGAGCCACAATTTAAACCAGTTTTTTAAACCGGTTTAGATTTTGCATTATTTGAGCTTTTTTCCTGTGCGATTGTCAACTGTCTTTTGCTACTATCGCTTCAGTGTCCAAGCCAAAACGATCGACGACCGCAAAACCAAGACCCCTTCCCAATGGCGATAAACCCATAGGATTGCGCGACTTGGCTGCCTACCTCGGCCTCTCCCGCTCCACCGTCTCCCTCGTCCTCAACAACTCCCCCGTCGCCCAGGGACTCAAGCCGGAGACCCGCGAGCGCGTCTTCAAGGCCGCCCACGAACTCAACTACCGCGCCAACTACTTCGCCCGGGTCCTCAACAAGAAGCGCAGCCACATGATCGGCATCCTCTCCCCCGACCTCACCGAGGGCTACGACTCCGAGCTCCTCACCGCCATGGAGGACCTGCTGATCGAGCGCAACTACGTCTACTTCATCTCCAGCCACCACTGGAACCACAACCGCATCCAGCAGCTGCTCCAGGTCTTCGTCGAGCGCGGAGCGGAAGGCATCATCCTCATCAACACCCCCGTTGACGCGGCCCCCAACATCCCCCTCGTCTCCATCGGCAGCCTCACCCACGACTTTCCCGTCACCAGCATCGGCATCAACAACACCCTCGGCGTGCGCAAGGCCCTCGACCACCTCTACGCCCTCGGTCACCGACGGATCGCCTTATTCAAAGGCCACGCCGGTTCCAGTGACACGGAATCCCGCTGGCAAGCCGTTCAGCACGGCTGCCAACAGCTTGGCCTCGCGGTAAACGAGCGCCTGGTTGTTCAGCTTGAGCGCATCCGCGACGGCCTCGACCCCATCCGCGAGGGCTATCTGGCTGCCAACCGGCTGCTCCAGTCCGGTGAGCCCTTCACCGCCCTGCTGGCCTTCAATGACATGTCTGCCATCGGCGCCATCCACGCCCTGCGAGACGCCGGCCGCCACGTCCCTCAGGATGTCTCCGTCGTCGGCTTCGACGATGTGCAGGCCGCCACCATCGTGCAGCCCGCGCTCACCACCGTGCGCCAGCCCCTCGACCGCATGGGCGTCCTGGCCACCACGGAGATGCTCGCGCGCATTG
Source organism: Acidobacteriota bacterium (assembly GCA_021781495.1). Taxonomy (GTDB): domain Bacteria; phylum Acidobacteriota; class Terriglobia; order Terriglobales; family Acidobacteriaceae; genus Telmatobacter. The sequence goes on from JAJXWS010000001.1 coordinate 126,178, forward strand.
AAGAGCCCACCCATCCCGTGGAGCAGTTCTGCCTGGAGCCCGAGCTGGTGGTGCGCAAATCCTCCGCGCCCTGCCCGCAGCCCGCCTAGCGCCCGTTCTTTTCCGTCAGGCCCGTCAGCAGCAGCGCCGTTACTCTCCGCCGCAAAAACCGCCGCCACCGCAGCACGGCCCGCCCATCCCGCACGCCGGGCCGGCCTCCGAGTAGCTCGACTGCCCGCCCTTGGAGATGGCTCCCGCGCCGCCGCTGATCAGCCGCCGCAGCGCCGCCCCGCACTTCGGGCATGCCGCCAGCGGCGCATCCGACATCTTCTGGCGCTGCTCAAAGCAGTATCCGCACGTCTCGCACTTGTACTCGTATGCTGGCATCGATCAATACCTCAATCCTGGGTTGCTGAAATCCATTATAAAAAGGCCGCCGCGCACTCTGCCGGCGGGTTTGCGCCACCGGCAGGGTCCGCTGTCAGGCCATTACTTCTGTGCTGCGCTCTTCGCCATCTCCTGGTGAAGTGCCGCCAGTTCCTGCATCTTTGTCGCCGAGTCCTTCAGCGACTGCGCAATATATTCGCAGTGGTTCACCGTCCCCGTTGCCCACTTCGACGAGCTGATCAACGGATTCTTCCTGTACTGCTCCGCCATCTGCGCATGTTCCTGCGACTCGGCAAGATACTTCCTTGCCTGCGCGTCATAGTACTGCGCAATGCGCTCATGTTCCGCTGGGGTCTTGGCCGTGGCAATCAGCGCCATCAGCTGCTGCCTGCTCAGTTTCTCCGCGGGGTGCTGGTGCTGCATGGTCGCCTGGCCATAGGCGGAGAAGGCCAGCGCAAACGTCAGTGCGATTACGGCAAATGTGTGTTTCATCGGAATCTCCTATGCGAGTTGCATTCGATCGACTATCGGCTCTCAGTAGCCTCAACGGCCCTGAAGAAGGAATCGTTGCGGTGTCGCGTAGGAAGGTCTAGATCCGGAAGACTCGCAGGCAAAGATAGCGTTCATTCTTCGGCGTGCGCACATCTCTTCGCGCCGGGCGGCCGCTCATGCCCACGCGCTGCGCACGCACGGCAACTGTATCCGTTGCCTGCGCCGCCAATGCATTCTGCCCCAGTGTCGGTTCCATGCGCAGAATCGCTCGCCGCGCTACGGAAACCCGGCACCCCTGCTCGCCGCACGCCGCCTCAAACAGCGCTCGCGGATTCGCAACTCTGTGGCTCGCCACGCCGGCGGCCATGTTCATGCCGCTCATCTGCATACAGCAGCCTGCGCCGCAGTGGCTCTGCGCGCACGCAGCCGGAATGCACTCCTGCTCTCCCATCGCCTGTTGCAGCGTAAGCAGCGACGCAAGTACAAGCACCACGAGTTGGACGGCTCGCTTCATCCTCAGAGCAATCCAAGTATCCCGCGCTGCAGGAATCCCTGATGTGACTCGCGTCACCCCCTGCTTGCGGCACTGAGTGACTTCCATCACAGACGCGCTTCTTCCGCCGCATTCCAATAAAGACAAATTGTGAGCAGGCACGCATGGCAGCTCCTGCACGTCGCTTCGGATCGGCTGCACGACCCTCTGCCATCCAGTCCATGCATCCCTTGCTTCCCTTGGAGGAAATCAGGATGAACTCCCTCAGGACCTGTCTGCGCTCCGGCGCGTTTTATGCCGCAATCCTTTCGCTATCCATACTGCTCACCTTCTCGCTCAGCGCCTGCTCAGGCGGCAGTTCCGCCTCCACCGGCACCACTCCGCCGCCTGCCGCCAAGACCATGGTCCAGGTCAACGTAGGAGACTCGCCCGCGGACTGGATGCTGGCCTTCTCCATGAACATCAGCTCCATGTCCCTCACCGGCAGCAACGGCTCCGCAGCCGTCGTCTCCACCGCCACGCCCATGGAGATGATGCACCTGATGGGCACCATGCAGCCGCTCGCCATGGTCAACCTGCCGCAGGGCACCTACACCGGCGCCACCGTCACCATCGCCTCCGCCACCGTGGTCTACATGGATCCCACCACCAAGACCGCCGTACAAAAAACCATCAACGGCCCCATCACAGGCAATGTCACCTTCGCCTCGCCCGTCACCGTCGGCTCCACGGCCATGGCCATGGGCTTTGATCTCAATCTCGCCAAATCCATCACCACAGACTCCAGCGGCAACCTCGCCATGTCCCCCGTCTTCAACACCACCACGGGCATGCAGGGCTCCGGCAATCCTCTCGACTTCACCGACGGCGGCATCGAAGAGTTGATGGGCACCGTCTCCGGCGTCTCCGGCAGCAGCTTCACCATGACGTCCATGCAGGCCGCGCAAAGCTTCACCTTCGCCACCAACGGCTCCACCGTCTTCAGCAACATGACCATGAGCAGCATGGCCAGCGGCATGATCGTCCTCGTCGACGCCACCCTCCAGTCCGACGGCTCGCTCATGGCCACCAGGGTCCAGTCCATGTCCGGCGCGGGCGGCATGATGGGCGGCGGCATCGTCACCACGGTCACCGGCCAGCCCGTCACCTCGCTCACCATGATCATGCAGAACGGCGCTGGCACCGGCATGATGTCCTCCTACTTCGCCTCCGGTGTCACCGTCAACATGAGCGGAAGCACCTCCTACGAGATCAACGAAGACAACGTCGATATGTCCAACCTGCCCTTCACGCCTCGCTTTGACGCCAGCAACATCTACCCCGGCCAGGCCGTCATGCCCATCAGCACCACCGGCATGATGAGCGGCAGCGGCGGCATGATGGGTGGCGGAGGCATGATGGGCGGCACCACCATGTCCGGCACCATCAGCGCCACGGAGCTGGCCCTCATGCCCCAGGGACTCAGCGGCGCCCTCGGCGCGGCGGTCTCCAGCGGCACGTCCTCCACCTTCACCCTCACCCTGCCGTCGGACTGCGCCTTCACCACCCTCACCGGCGCCACCAGCGTCACCGTCTATCAGCAGACAGACACCATCCTCGCCGGCACCTCGCCCCTTGCCAGCGGAGCCTCCGCCCACGTCTTTGGCCTGCTCTTCAACGACGGCGGCCAGTGGAAGATGGTCGCCGCCCGCATCGGCGCCAACTAACGACACACCCGCGGGCGGCGCGCCCCTACCGTGCCGCCTGCGCCTTCCTCCGCCCTGTCAAAGAACTCCTCCCTGTGAGTCCGCTCACAATGCCCCTTTTCGAATCGCCCTATAATGCTTGCCGAATGCCGGTGGCCATCCGCGCCAAAGCGCGCCGCCACCGGCGCCGGAACGCCGCGGCATCGCCCCTGGGCCTGCGCGGCGTCCAGCACGAAAGGGGTACATCGCATGTCAGTGCTAGAAGCTGTCAAGCAAGAATCGGCCACCGTCGCCTCCGATCCCGTCGTCGCTGCGCATCTGCCGCGCCTCGGCATGTCCGCCCCGCTCTTTGAGGCCGTCACCACCCACGGCAAAATCCGCCTCGAAGACTTCCGCGGCGGCTGGGTCGTCCTCTTCTCTCACCCCGCCGACTTCACTCCCGTCTGCACCACGGAGTTCCTCGCCTTCGCCCAGATCGCGCCCGAGCTGCACAAGCGCAACACCGAGCTGCTCGGCCTCAGCATCGACAGCACCAGCTCCCACATCGCCTGGGTCCGCAACATCAAGGAGAAGTTCGGCGTCGACATCCCGTTCCCCATCATCGCCGACTCCAACAAGCAGGTTGCCACCCTCTACGGCATGATCATGCCCGGTGAAAGCACCACGGAAACCAGCCGCTGCGTCTTCATCATCGATCCCGCCGGCGTCCTCCGCGCCATGATCTACTACCCCCTCACCACCGGCCGCAACACCGACGAGATTCTCCGCGTCATCGACGCGCTGCAGACCACCGACAAGCATCGCGTCGCCACCCCCGCCAACTGGCACGCCGGCGACAAGGTCATCGTGCCGCCGCCCGCCACCATGGAAGAGGTGGACGCCCGCCTCAACGCCGGCTACGAATGCACCGACTGGTACTTCTGCAAGAAGGCTGTTTAGGAGGAAGCTCGTCATGGCCTGTATCGGCAGTCAGGGGGAGTTGACCGAGTCCGCCCGCAGGATGCTCGCGGCCCTCGCTCCCCCCGCAACCCCTGAGGACGTAGCCGCGCACACCGGCCTGCCGCTCTTCCGCGTGCGCGCCGGCCTGCGCGAAATGGCAGAGGCCGAACTGGTCCAGGCGCAGGACGGCCGCTACGCCGCAACCGAGCGCGGCCTCTCGTTCCTCTCCCGTTAGCAAGCACCCATCCGGACGCGGGCCATGCTCAAAGCTGGCCCGCCCCGGACGATCCTGCCCCGCCCGGCATCCTCCGCCCGCAACACCTTCTGCAGGCACAGATCTTCGCGATATGCTGTAGGCAAAGCCGCCCCGGCCGCACGGCAACACCTGTGTGCCACGGCTCGCAAGTCCATGCTGCCCCTCACCGAACTCGGCAAAGCGCTCCTCGCCATCGGCGTGCTGCTCGTCCTCGCCGGCGCGGGCCTCATGCTGGCCGCGCGCATCGGCCTGCCGCTCGGGCGTCTCCCCGGCGACTTCGCCTACCGGGGCAAGCACGTCTCCGTGTTCTTCCCCCTCGGCACGTCCATCCTCATCAGCATCGTGCTGTCGCTGGTCTTTTACCTGCTCTCGCGCCTCCACCGCTAGCGCACGCCCGCAGTCCGCGCAGGCAAGGTCAGGGCAGCGCCGGCTTCCCGCTCGTCAGCGCGCGGATAATCTCCGCCTCGCGCTCCCGATACGGCTTGCCGTCCGGGTAAAACACGTCGTGGAACCAAACCGTCGGCTTCTCCAGCACATACGGCCGCTGCCACGAGTCCCACGGCAGATACGTCTGGCTCCGTCCCGCCACCAGTCCCCAGTTGATCGCCCCCACGTGGTGCTGCCTGGCCAGCGGCAGAATCGTATCGAACGTACTCCCCGCGCCCCGCGCCATGTACTCCGTGCAGATCAGCGGCCGATGGAACTGCTCCAGCGCCTTCACCCGCGCCTCAAACTCCTCCGGCCAGGCGTAGTTGTGAAAGCTGATCACGTCCGACTGCTCAATCTGCACCCGCGCCATCGGCGACATCGTCTGCAGCGAGCTCCAGTCGCCCTGCCACACCCCGCTCGTCAGCGGCTGCTCCGGATGCTCCGCGCGCGCCCACGCAAACACCTGCGGCAGCAGCGCCAGCACCAGCTCCGTCTTGTTCTTCGGGTCCTGGCTGCCATAGGAGCTGTCGTTGCCGTTGTCCGGCTCGTTCCACACGTCCCACGCCAGCACCCGCTGGTCCCGCGCAAACGCGCCGACCACGCCCTTCACATAGCGCTCCAGCCGCGGATACTCCTTCGCATCCTCCAGCATCTGCGCCCCCGGCGCCTGCACCCATCCCGAGTTGTGCACCCCCGGTATCGGCGGATGCTGCGGCCCCAGCTTCGGCATCGGGTCCCAGCACGAGTCGAACAGCACAAACACCGGCCGGATGTGGTGCTTCGCCGCAATCGCAAGAAACGCGTCCATGCGCTTCTCGAATCCCTTCGGATCCTGCTCCCACACCAGGTTGTGCAGAAACACGCGCATCGTGTTCATCCCGATGCCCTCCGCCCAGCCCAGCTCGCGGTCAATCGTCACCGGGTCAAACGTCTCCGCCTGCCACATCTCCAGCTCATTGATCGCGTTCGACGGCACAAAGTTCGCGCCCACCGGCCATGGCTGCCGCGCATACCACGCATTCGCCTCGGCCTCCGTCCAGCGCTGGCCCGGTTCGGCTTGCAGATAGGGAGATGTCGCCACGCCGGCAACGGCCAGCAGCAGATACGCGCAAATGCGCAACAACCGGTTCAGTTGCTTCATACGTTCCTCTTCCAGGATGAAGCAAAATTCTACTTGGTCTGGCCCAGTTGTTGCGCCTTCGTCCGTTCCGCCGCCGCCTCCTCGGTCCGTCCCTGCCGCTCGTAGGCAATCGCCAGCTGGCTGTGCGGCTCGGCAAACGTGGGGTCGGCTGCAATCGCTTCCTGGTAGCGCGCAATCGCATCGGCAATCTGCCCGCGCAGCATCAGCTGGTTGCCCGCGTTCATGGCAAAGTTGGCCCGCTGGCGGTTTACCGCGCTGCGTGCCAGCGCCGCGCTCTCCTTGCGCAGCTCCGTCGCCTCGCCGCGCAGGCTCTTCATCTGGCTGCGCAGTTCCGCGGCCTTCTGCGTATCGCCCGCGCTCTCCGCCGCGTCGGCCTGCGTGGTCAGGTTTGCCGCCTGCTCCGCCAGCACTCCCGCCAGTGTCACCCGCGGTCCCGGCTGCCCCGGCAGCAGCGGAATCGCCTTCCGCAGCGCCTCCGCCGCCTCCGGCAGCCGGTTATCCTGCTTCAGCGTGCTGCCCAGGATGGCCCATGCATCGCCGTTCATGGGCCGCAGCGTCACCGCCTTGCGCAGCTCCACCGCCGCTTCATCCAGCCTGCCCATCTGCATCAGCAGAATGCCCAGCGTATACGGCGGGTCCTGCAGCGTCGGATCCATCTGCCCCGCACGGCTCAGCTCCCCAATCGCCTCCTCGTACCGGTCCTTGAACTTGTACGCCAGGCCCAGGTCGTAGTGCGTCTGCGGATCGTTCGGATTCAGCGCCAGCGCCTTCTGGAACTCCGCAATCGCCTCGTCAAACGCCGAAAGCTGAATCTGCGCCACACCCAGATCCTTGTGAATCACGGCATTGTTGCCGTCCAGCGCCAGCGCCCGTTCGAAGCTGTCCAGAGCCTCCTTCGCCTTGCCCGTCAGCGTCAGCGCCAGTCCCAGGTTAGTCAGCGCGCTGGTATTCTTCGGCTCCCGCGCCACCACCTGCTCAAACAGCGGAACAGCCTCCTGCTGCCGTCCCAGCCGTTGCAGCGCCATTGCCAGGTCCATCTGCGCATCCACCTGCGCCGGGTTCGCCGCCAGCGCCTGCTGGAACTCCTCCACCGCCGCGTCGTCGTTGCCCTGTGCCGCCAGGCTGCGGCCATACTCCAGCAGCAGTTGCGCGTTCGGCGGAGTCTGCTTGGCCGCCACCTCCAGCGTTGCAATCGACCCCGCCAAATTTCCCTCTTCGCGATACGCAATCCCCAGGTGAATCCGCGCCGCCATGTTCTGCGGATCCAGCGCCAGTGCATGCTCAAAGCGCTGCTGCGCCTCCGGCCAGCGGCTCTGCTGCGCATACAAGGACCCGATAGCGTCCTCCAGGTCGGCCCGCTCTCCTGTCAGCGTCTCCTCGGCCATCAGCTGCGTCAGCGCGTCCTTCGGCCGCCCCACCGCCGCCAGCGCGCGGCCATAGGCGTCATAGAACGCCGCATTCGCCACCGACTGCCCCGGCTGCTGCGACTGCCGCAGCGCCGTCTCAAAGTGGGGAATCGCCTTGCCCAGCTGCCCCATCTGCACCAGCGTCAGCGCCAGGTTCGTCTCAATGCCTGCATCCAGCGGACGCAGCCCCGCCGCCACCTCAAACTCCGGCAACGCCTCCGCCGCACGCCCCAGCTCCAGCAGCACCGCGCCCAGCGCCTCGTGCCCCTCCGGAATCTTCGGCTCCAGCTTCACCACTTCGGCAAAGTTCTTCCGCGCCAGCTCCAGGTTCCCGTTGGCGCGCGCCGCTATCCCCGCACGAAACGCGCTGTCGGCCTTCTTCAGCTGGTGCGGCCTGCCGTGCGGCGACTGCTCTGCGGCCATCGGCGCCACGCACAGCGCAGCCGCCAACCCCATTGCCAGCACCGCACGCCGCAGCCGCATCGCCTACTTCTCCGCCGGTGCGGGCTGCCCCTGCCCCTGCAGCTGCACCACCGTGCGAAACTCGCGATTCGCCGCCGCACGGTCGCCCACCGCCTTGTACGCCTGCCCCAGCAGGTTATGCGTAATGTAGTTCGAGGGGTCCATCCGCACTGCATGGTCCAGGTAGTGCAGCGCTTGGATCGGCTGGTTCATCTTCAGGAAGACCTCGCCCAGCAGGATGAACGGCCCCGTCGCATACGGCTTCAGCAGCACCGCGCGGTTCAGCGCCTGCTGCGCCTGCGCCAGCTGCCCCGTGCGCAGATATGCATCGCCCAGCCGGTCATACAGGTCCGGGTTCAGCGGATTCAGCGCGCGCTCGGCCTCCAGCTCGCGAATTGCTCCCGGCACATCGCCGCGCGCCAGCGCCACCTCGCCCAGCAGCTCGTGCGCCAGCGGCAGGCGCGGGTCCAGCGCCAGCGCCTTGCTCGCCTGCTCCCCTGCTGCGTCGCGCAGCTCGCGGCGCAGAAACATCCGCCCCGCCAGCAGGTAGGCCTGCGGCGAGTCCGGCGCAAAGCCAAACTGCGTTGCAAACGCATGCCGCGAGTCATCGTATCGCTGCACATCGGCGTAGCTCAGCGCCAGCACATAATCCGGGTCGATGTTCGCGCTTGCCACCGCCGCTCGCGCCTTCTCCAGCAGCGGAATCGCCTCCGGCACGTGCCCCATGCGGAACAGGCTCACGCCGTGCATCTCCATCGACTCGCGATCGTTCGGGTCCTGCGCCACCGCCTTCGTAAAGGCGTCAATGGCCTCGGGAAACTTCTCCTGCTGATAAAAGATAATGCCGCGTAGCCGCTCCACGCCTGCCGGCTCCGGAGTCTGTTTCGCCAGCGCATCCAGCTGCGCCATGGCCTGTTCCAGCCGCCCGCGGCCGGCCAGTTGCTGCGCCTGCTCCAGGCTTGGCTGCTCCGCCGCTGCTGGCGTGCTGCTCTGCTGCTCTTGCGCCGTGCCGGAAAGTACCAGAAATAGAAAGACGAGTGCTAATACAAATTTGCGGAACATAAAGGGTCCTGCCCCTGCAGTGTAACTCCGCCGCCCGTTCCGTCGCGCAGGCAGCGCCCGCACGCGGCGCATCACGGCCTGCGGCACACAAAATAAGAGGGGAGCCGAAGCTCCCCTCGAGTTGTTTTGCGGCTCCTTCGCACAATTAGAACTGGATGCGCATGGAGAATTCGAGCTGACGCGGCGTTCCACCCGCACCCTGCCCGGAGATGACGCCATCAGACTCGATATTGCCACTCGGGTTGCCGGGATTGATGTGGTTGAAGGCGTTGAACGCATCCATGCGGAACTTCGTAACGATGTTCTCGTGGATCGTGAATGCCTTCGTGATCGCCAGGTCGTCGTTGAAGAACGCCGGCCCGAAGTAAGTGTTACGCTTCACGTTGCCGATGTTGTCCAGGCCCGGATTCTTGAATACTCCGGTTCCCGGGTCGGTCAGCAGGTTCGACGTCTGCTTCGTGTACAGTCTGCGCGTGCCCGTGCCGCCGCTGCCGGCCTGGAAGCCCGTGAGGCTGGTCTTCATCCGTGCACCGCCGTTCGAGCTAGGCCAGCCCGGCGCGCTCCACGGCACGTTGGTGTTCGATTCGTTGTAGCCCAGGCTGTACGGCAGACCGCTTGCATAGGTCAGCACCGTGCTCAGCTGATAGCCGCCGATCAGCAGGTCGGTCATGCGGTTCACGCCGCCGCCAAACTGCTTGCCCTTGCCGAACGGCAGGTCATAGCTGCCGTAGCCGGTCAACTGCTGCAGACGCGTATTGCTGTCGCGTCCGTGGGTGATCGTGTGATCCCACGTGTAGTAGCCCGACTGCGTGTCAAAGGCGCTTGCCCACTGGTAGTTCGCCGTCCATGACAGCCCATGGCTCATCTGTTGCGCCAGGGTCACCTGCAGAGCGTCGAATTCCGTGTTCTGGTTGTCGCCGTAGTAGTTGATGCCGTTCGTCCAGCCGCACATTCCGGCCGTCACGTAGGGCTCTTCCGGTGTCGAGTAGTTGGCGTCCTTGCAGGCTGTCAGGCTTCCGCCGTAGTAGCGCTGCAGGAAGTTCGTGGTCGACGTTCCACCGTTGGACGCGATCGTGTTCTGCGGCACGCTCGGATCCCAGTGCAGTGACTGGCCGTTCACCGAGTAGCTGGACGGCAGGTTGATGGCAGGCTCGTTCGGGTTGGTGTTGTTGCTGTCACCGTCACCCAGCGTATGCGTGCCCTTGTTGGCCACGTACGCCACGGTCACCGTCAGGTTGTTGGTCAGCGCGCGCTGCACGCTCAGGTTCCACGCATCGATCGTCGGGTAGCTGAGCGGGTTCGGGCGAGCCTTGGTCGTTACCTGCGAACCAGGGTTCGGCAGCAGGCCGTTGCTCGGCACTGAGACCGGCGTTGGAGCATACGGGCCCTGCGACAGCGTGAACGCCGGAGCAATCGTCGTCGCCTGGCTGATCTGCTGGTTGGCCAGTACAGGCAGGTTCTGCGTCACCACGTGGCCGAAGATCGATCCGAACACGCCGATGTCGAAGCTCCGTCCGTAACCGGCGCGGATGACCGTCTTGTCGTCCAGCTGGTAGCTCACGCCGATACGCGGCGCAAACATCTTCGACGGGCTGTAGCTCCAGCCCATGTTCGTACCGATGCCGCCTACGCCGGCCACGTGCAGATAGCCGTCGTTCAGGTTCATCAGCGCGCCGTTGCCCGCCGCGTTCACAGCCTCGGGGAAGTAGATCTCATACCGCAGACCCAGGTTCACCGTCAGGTTGTGCGTCGCGCGCCAGGTGTCCTGCGCATAGAAGAACGTGCGCTTCTGGAATTCCTTCGCGTTGGTAGACGTCGAGACAAAGCGGTTGAAGCTCGTCACGTCGCCCAGCAGGTAGGTGGCAAAGCCCAGGCCGCCCTGTGTCTCCGCCGCCGGATCCGACGTCGGGCCGCCGCTGAAGTTCAACAGGCCGGCGCGGTCGTTGTCCGAGGGAACGCGCAGGTTGCGGGCGTAGCGAAGGTCAGCGCCCATCTTGAAGGAGTGGTTGCCGATGATCTTCGTCCAGTTGTTCACAATCTGGAACTGGTCTTCGCGCTCTGTCAACGGGCAGTTGCAACGGTTGATGTTCAGGCCGTCGCCATACAGAGGCTGCGAGCTGCCGCCCGGCACGTAGCCGATAAAGAAGCCCGGCGAGCCGCCCGTAAAGTAGTTGCCCATGTTGATGCCCGGAATGCCCAGCTGGTTCGCAAACTGCACACTCTGGTCATGCTTGGAGTCGATCACGTTGTAGCGGTAGTAGCCCAGACGGAAGTCCGTCAGCAGCTTCGGGTTGACCGCGATGTCCATGCCCGAGGCCAGGCTGTCGTTCGCGCCCTTGGCGTTGCCGCCAAAGTTGCCCAGACCAAAGCCCGGTCCGCCCGCCGCGCCAAACGCAACCTTGCCCGTCAGCGTGCTGGTAAACCGCGAGAAGCGCTCGAAGATGTGCGCCTTATCGTTCAGCGTGTAGTCCACGCGCTCCGTCCACGAGTCCGTGTTCACGATGCCCGTGCCGTTGCCGTGGAAGTTCGAGTCCAGTCCGCCCACCGAGCCGGTCGAGTTCAGACCAATGTTCGTGGTGTAAGGCGCCAGGTAGGTCAGCAGGTTCAGAGCCGGCTGCGACAGGCGCGAAAGCGGAACCACGTTGTCCTGGAACGCCATGTAGTGAATCTTGCCGTCCGTCCCGGTGTAAGGCTGGGTCGTGTCGTAGATGATGCCTGCCGCGCCGAGCTGCTTCTCATACTCGCCGAAGTCAGCGCCCGCCGTGGTGTTCTGTCCGTCGAAGCCCGGGCCAACCATCTTGCCCAAAGCCGTCTGCGTCAGGATGTTCGTCGGCAGCGTGTCGGTGGCCGAGGTGCCCACCTTCTGCCGCTGGCCTTCATAGTTGCCGAAGAAGAACGCCTTGTTCTTCAGGATCGGGCCGCCCAGCGAAGCGCCCATGCGGTTCTTCAGGCCGGAAGGAATCGAGCCCGGCGCCTGTGTAAACGGATCGCGGGCCAGGTTGGCATTGCTCGTGCGGAAGTCGTACGCGCTGCCGTGGAAGTTGTTCGTGCCCGAACGCGTCTGCGCCGTCACAACCGCGGAAACTGCCTTGCCCAGCTCGGCGTCAAAGTTCTGCGTGGTGATCTTGGTTTCGGTAACCGCATCCAGCGCGGGGTTGATAACGATGATGCCCAGGATCGGATCCTGGTTATCCGTTCCGTCCAGCTCGAACGCCGTGCCGCCGAAGGCCTGGCCGTTCACCTGAATCTGCTTCGAACCCTGCGGGTTCTCATCGGCCGCGTGCGACCATCCCAGCACCTGCGCGCCGGGCAGCAGCAACTGGAGGTTGGTGAAGTTCTGGTCGCCCACCGGCAGGCTCGACACCTGCTGCTGGTCGAAGATCGTCGAAACGTCCGCGCGGTCTGTCTTCAGCATCGGCTGCGAATCCGCGTTGACCGTGACCGTCGTCGCCGCTGCGCCAATCTCCAGCGTCGGGTCGATGCGCGGTGCCGTATCGGCCAGGACCGAGATGCCCTGGGCCACAAATGCCTGAAAGCCCTTCGCCGTGACCTTCAGGTCATAGGTGTCGGGAATAAGGTGTGGAACGCTGTAGTCGCCGGAGGCGTTGCTGGTAACAGTTACGACCGTGCCCTTGGCAACGTCCTTAACCGTAACTGTCGCGCCGGGGATGGCTGCCCCGGTCTTGTCCGTTACCGTGCCGAAAATCGATCCGTAAACCGACTGGGCGCTGGCCGGAACAAGAAGGAGCATGCTCGCGCAAGCGAATATCGCCAGCACAAGTGCTGTACGTAAGCTTCTGTTCATGCGGTCTCCTGAAAAAATACCTTTGTCTTCTTCTGTGTACTCATCTGTGCGCAACCGCCTGTCGCCTCGTCGTGCGCTCAGTCGGTTTCAGGCTCCCCCGCCGCAGTGGCAGGTTCGCTAAAAATCCGGCAACCCTCCCCACCAGAGAAACTCCGCGGGGAAATAAATAGAAAGTTCCGTAACAACTGGAAACAATACTCAACCGAAAGTATTACTGTCAACGGAAAACAAGAGAAATGTGTGGGGAAAAATCATAACAAAAGTTATGTCATTTCGTGGAAACATTTACATTTTACGTACCGCCCTGCCGCCTCCCATCCCCCGGATCCCCACTCCACCCTTACTCTACAATCTAAAGCGATTTACTGAACATATGGCGCCTTTTATTCCCGCACTGCGCCGTCCATTTCCCGTATTGAACCTGTTTCAAATCGTCTCAAATGCAATGAAGCAACTCTTTCCTCCAGCCAATCTATGACAGTACAAATTTCCTGCAACGCGCCCTCCCATTGGCAGCAACCTTCCACTGCACTCGAAGCGCGGCGTGTTTCTCGCCGTTCCCGCTCCTCGCAGGTCCCCGCATTTCCTTAATCTATTGATTAGTAGAGGAATACATGAAATCTGGTCCGCCAATCCGCCCCGCAGCACCTGTTCCCGCGCCCGGCCGTGGCTCATCCGCCCGGCACTTCCGTAATCTCTTCTCCCTGCTGGGATTTCGTCCCCATTGCAGGCAAAGCCGCTTCACGGGCCATAGCAATCCAATGCACCATTTTCGGTCACGTCGCCGCCGTTCTCCCGGCGGAAGCGCCGTCAGCCCTTCCTCTTCGCCGGCGTGAGTGCCTCGTTTTTCAGAACCTTGCCGCCCTCTTCGATCACGTACAGCCGGTTCGCCTCCAGGTCCTTCAGCGTGTCCACCTGCCCGGACGGCCAGCGGATCTCCACCACGTCTGCCTTCTTCGCCTCGCCCAGCCCAAAGTGAATCCGCAGGTCGCTGGCCGAGTAGTACCCGTTGCACGACCGCACCTCTTCGATCTGCGTCAGCGGTGGGGTCCCCGCGGACGGGTCCTTGTCCGCGGGGTGAAGCGGACTGCCCGGCTTCGCCGTCAGCACCGGCGTCCCCGTCTGCGCCACCACCTTGATCCGCGCGCCAATCCCCGTGCGATTGCTCTTCACGCCCACCACGCGAATCTTGATCCAGCTCCGGTTCAGTGTCGAGTCGCATCGCAGCAGTTGCGGCACGGCGTTCACGCAGTTCACCACCGCGTCCAGGTCGCCGTCGTTGTCGTAGTCGCCCACCGCAAACCCGCGCGCCTTCACCTCGGCCATAATCCCGCTGCCGCCAATGCGGCTCACGTCCTCGAACTGTCCGTTGCGCAGGTTGCGATACAGATACTTCCGCTCCGCGTAGGCGGCGTCCACCTGCGTCCCGTCCACCTCCGGATACACATGCCCGTTGGCCACCAGGATGTCCAGCCAGCCATCGTTATCGATGTCGATAAAGCTCACGCCCCATCCCAGCAGCCGCGTATTGATGCCCAGGCCCGCTTGATACGTGCGGTCGTCAAACGACCCATCGCCCAGGTTCAGATACAGCGAGTCCGTGTCGCCGGCAAAGTTCGTCTTCACAATGTCCAGCATGCCGTCGCGGTTGTAGTCGCCAATCGAGACGCCCATCCCCGCCTGCGGCTTGCCGTCCGGCGAGTAGGCCACGCCCGCCTCGATTGCCTCGTCCTTGAACGTCCCATCCTTCTGGTTCACGTAGTAGGTGGCCGAGGTCGAGTCGTTCGCCACATAGATATTCGGCCAGCCCGTATTGTCCAGGTCCGCGGCCCCGCAGCTCAGCGCATACGTGCCCAGCGTGCCCCACATGCCCGCCTTCTCGCTCACGTCGGTAAACGTCCCGTCGCCGTTGTTGTGGTACAGCAGGTTCTTTCCGCCCTCCAGCCCCGGCGGCCCGCACGCCACCTGGATGCCCTTGTACACGCAGTTGGCGTCCTCCGGCAGCGGCGCCGTCTTCAGGTCGAAGTCGATGTAGTTGCCCACAAACAGGTCCAGGCGCCCGTCCTTGTCGTAGTCCACAAACGTGCAGCCCGAGTTCCACCGCAGACGGTCCTGCAGCAGCCCCGCCTCCTTCGTCACCTCGGTAAACGTCCCGTTCCCGTTATTGCGGAACAGCGCGTTCTGCCCGTAGTAGCTCACAAACAGGTCATTCCACCCGTCGTTGTTGTAGTCGCCCACGCAGCACGCCTGTCCCCACCCGGACCGCGCCAGCCCCGCCTTCAGCGTCACATCCGTAAACGTGCCGTCGCGATTGTTCTTGAACAGCCGGCACACCGGCTCCTGCCCCTTCGGGAATCCCTCCAGACGCCAGCCGTTCACCAGGAAGATGTCCACCCAGTCGTCCTGGTCGTAGTCAAAGAAGGCCGCCCCGCAGCCCGTCGTCTCCAGCAGATACTTGTTGCGGTGCTCGCCGCCGAAGATCATTTCCACGTTCAGCCCGGCCTCCCGGGCCACGTCCACAAACTGCACGCCCAGCGGCGTCCCTGTCACCGGCGACGGCGCGCCCTTGGGCGCGGGCCTCGCCTCGGCGGAGTAGGTCTCCCGCGCCATGGCCTTCGGCTTCTGCCCCGGCGCCGCCTGCCCCAGCGCAGGTCGCGCCAGGCGCAAGACATCCTCCAGCGGCAAAACAAGTGCGGTCCTCGAAAGCGACTTCAAAAATCCACGACGGCTCAATGACAAACCAGACTTCTCCTCACGCGCCGCTGTTGGTCGCGGCTGCGCCATGCAAGCCGAGTATATCGGTTAGACGCAGCCACCCGCAGCACCGCCACACCGCTTGGGTGCCCCAGGTCTCGCTTCTGAGACCTGGGAAAGCAATCCCCGCTCGGGTGCCCCATCCATGCCGCGTCTTTTGCGGCATGGGTGGGAGACCACAACCCCAGCCCAATCCGAGTCCCCCCACACACCCATGTCATCCTGAGCGACCGAAGCGCAGCGAAGAGAGTCGAAGTATCCGCGGTTGCACGGGTGCCCCAGGTCTCGCTTCTGAGACCTGGGAAAGCAATCCCCGCTCGGGTGCCGGGTGCCCCATCCATGTCGCGCCTTTCGCGGCATGGGTGGGAGACCACAAACCCCAACCCAATCCGAGTCCCCCCACACACCCATGTCATCCTGAGCGACCGAAGCACAGCGCAGGAAGTCGAAGTATCCGCACGGGTGCCCCAGGTCTCGCTTCTGAGACCTGGGAAAGCAATCCCCGTCTACCGCAGCCCCACCATCCCGCGCACGCTCTCCATCAGCTTTGCGGAGTCAAACCCGACGCCGTTCTTGAACACCGTCTCCACGCGCTCCACGGCGGTGATGTCCTTCGCCACGTCGCCCTTCACCACCACCAGGTCGGCCTGCTTGCCCGCCGCGATCGTCCCAACGCGGTCCGCGCGTCCCAGGTACTCCGCGCCGTTCCGCGTCGCAATCGCAATCGCCTCCTCCGGCGTAAAGCCCGCCTGCACCAGCAGCTCCAGGTTCCGCTCGTCGCCAAACCCCGGCAACACCGCGCCGTACGCCGTCGGATCGCACCCCGTCAGCAGCAGCCCGCCCGCCGCCGCAAACTCGCGCTCAAACTGCATCTCCTTCTTGAACAGCGCCGGCCAATACGACTTCGCCGCGCGCTCCTGGATCAGCGCGCGCGTTGTCAACACGCCCGACCACGCCTCCACCGCCATCGCATCGTGCTCCCGCAGCAGCATTGCCATCGGCGGATGCCCCGGCTCCAGGCTCTCCAGCACCGCCAGCGTCGATGTCAACGCCACGTGCCGCTGCACCAGCGTGCGAATCATCGCCCTCACCGGCGCGCTGTCCATCGCCACATGCTCCGCCAAATACCGCTCGGCATTGTCCGGGCACTCGCCCTCCTTGCGCCCCGGCGTAAACTCTGAGTCCACCGCAATCCCGTGCTCCAGGTCGTCGATCCCCATCTCCGCCGCCGCCGTAAATCCCACCGAGCACAGGTGTCCGGTCAGCTTCTCGCCCTTCGCGTGCGCCTCGTCAATCGCGGCCTTCAGCTCCTCCGGCGTAATGTGCATGTACGCCTTCCACGACGTCGCCCCCTCGTTCACCCAGTAGTCCACCATCTTCCGCGCATCGTCCGGCCCCGTCAGCACGTGCATCTGCGGAATCAGCGGCGGATTTCCCTCCAGGTACGGACCCGTCACGTCCAGCTCCGGCCCCGGCACCCGCCCCGCGTCAATGTCCTTCTTGATGTTCAGGTCGGTATACGGCGCAATGCTTCCCGTCGTCCGCGCCGTCGTCACCCCTGCGGCCAGGTAGAGCCGCGGTGCCGTGTCCACCAGCTCGCCGCCCACCAGCCCGCGCAGCGCGCTGCTCGTCGGCTCGCTGTAGAACAGGTGCTCGTGCATCCCCACCAGCCCCGGATACACCGTATGCCCCGCCAGCTCCAGCACCCGCGCTCCAGCGGGAACCGCCGTCGTGGCGCTCGGTCCCACGGCCGCAATCCGGCCATGCTCCACCACAATCGTCTGGTCGCTCACCGCCGCGCGGCCGGTGCCGTCCACCAGCTCCACATGCTCCAGCGCAAACACCGGCGCGTCCACCGCGATATACGGTGCAAGTGATTTATTGTCATTGGTTTGCGCCGAAGAATACGCCGGCGCTGCGAGCACACAAAGCAGAACAACCCAAGCGCGTGACATGCCAACCACCATGCGTCACGCCTCAGCGCCCGTCAAGCAAAAACCGTTGCGGCAACCAACGCCCGCTTCAGGCCCCCGCCAGCCGCTGCAGCAGCGTGTCAAAGTCCTCCAGCCGCGCGTACTCGATAATCACCTTGCCGCGGCCGTTCTTGTCCTCAATGCGGACCTTCAGCCCCAGCATCTGCTGCAGCATCTCCGCCGCCTCGCGCACATTCGGGTCCACCGGCGGATCCGGCTTGGGCTCCTTCTTCGTGCGCTCCGGGTTCAGCAACCCCTGCACGTAGCTCTCGGTTTGGCGAACAGAAAGCGAAAGTCCAACCACCCGCTGCGCCGCCTTCTCCATCTCTTCCGCGCCTTCCAGCGCCAGCAGCGTCCGCGCATGCCCAAAGCTCAGCTCGCCCGTCTCCACCCGCGTCTGCACGCCCACCGGCAGCTTCAGCAGACGCAGAAAATTCGCCACCGTCGCGCGATCCTTCCCCGTCCGCTGCGCCATCTGCTCCTGCGTCATGTGGAACTCGCGCGAAAGCCGGTCAAACGCCCGCGCCTGCTCCATCGGATTCAGGTCCGCGCGCTGCAGGTTCTCCACGATGGTGATCTCCATCGCCTGCTCGTCCGACACCTGCCGCAGAATCGCCGGAATCGTCTTCTTGCCCGCCAGTTGCGACGCCCGCCACCGCCGCTCGCCCGCAATCAGCTGGAACCGCCCGCTCGCCTGCAGCCGCACCAGGATCGGCTGCACCACCCCGTTCGCCGTAATCGACGCCGCCAGCTCCGCCAGTTGCGCCTCGTCCACGTGCATCCGCGTCTGGAACGGATTGCGATCAATCAGCTCCAGGGGAATCTCCCGCGGCTTGCCGCCCTCCTGTTCGCCTGAGATGGGCACCGGCGCGGTAGCAGCATGCACCCTCGGTAGCAGGGAATCCAGCCCTTTGCCCAGGGCGCGGCGTTTCTGGTCAGATGCGGCGATCGTCATAGCAACCCATTCCTTCGCTCCCGGAGGTTCAGCCGGGCCTGTGCGTCAAAAAATACGATAAAAACGGCAAGGCTTGTTTCCTGTCGCTCACGAGTAGGGCCAGAAGCGAACTTCAGCCTTTGGTTTCGCCGCCACCGCGGCAGCCGTCTTCCGGGCCGCCGCATGCGGGCTCTCCAGGTTATTCCGCGTCAAATACTCCGCGGCCAGCTCAAAATACGCCTCCGCTCCCCGCGAACGGCTGTCATATAGCGCCACCGGCTTCCCGTGGCTCGGGGCCTCCGCCAGCCGCACATTGCGCGGAATCACCGTGCGGAAGAGCCGCTCCTTGAAGTACTCGCGCAGCGTCTCCGTCACCTGCTGGGCCAGATTCGTCCGGTCGTCGTACATCGTCAGCAGCACGCCCTCAATCGCCACCTCGGCATTAAAGGCGGCGCGCACCCGCTCCAGCGTCGAAACCAGCTCCGAAACCCCCTCCAGCGCAAAGTACTCCGCCTGCATCGGCACAATCAGCGAGTTCGCGGCCACCAGGGCATTCAGCGTCAGCAGGTCCAGCGCCGGGGGGCAATCCAGCACCACCAGGTCGTACTTGTCCTTCACCGGGGCCAGCGCCTGGCGCAGCCGGACGGCGCGATCCTCCGCTGCCGCCAGCTCCACATTCGCCCCCGTCAGGTTCTTCGATCCCGGCAGCACCCAAAGATGGTCGATCTCGGTCGGCAAAATCACCTGTTCGGCCTGGGAATCGCCCACCAGCACGTCATAAATGGAGTGCCGGTTGTCATCGCGGGCCAGCCCCAGGCCGGACGAGGCATTTGCCTGCGGATCGCAGTCCACCAGAAGGACCTTCAGCCCCTCCAGAGCAAGGCAGGCGGCAAGGTTGATGGCGGTGGTCGTCTTGCCCACTCCACCCTTCTGGTTCACTACGCCGAGAATCTTACCCATGGCAATCCAGACTATAGGGAAGTGGCCTTCTTCTGCAGGCAAAACCGCCTGTGGAGAACTCGGCCCTCCTGTGGAAAGCTTTAAGGACACGGAATTCGTGACTTCCCCAACCCCATGAAAATCAATCGGTTCCCGGCGGTTCAAAAAGGGAGCCCGGCCGAGCCGCACTCCGCGCGATCGGTGGAAAACTTCCCAAAGTTTTTCGTTGAAATACGCGCGCTTCCGGTGCCCTTTGCGAGCCCTATCTCTGTCAGATCAGACCATTCGGCGGTTTGCACCGGGCGTAGTGTTCCACGTGGAACAGCGCCACCGCAGCCCCCTCCCCCCCCACCATGTTCCACGTGGAACACAGCCCTGCTCTCAGGTCCTATCCCTCACGCCTTGTCCTTCAGTCCCGCTTCGCCAGCGCCAGCACCCGGTCCTCGCCCCCCGGCAGCGCCACCGGATCCTCCCACGCAAACCCCGGCCCGGCCGCCGCCCGAACCTCCGCCCACTGCGCGCCGGTCGTCATGGGAGCCAACCACCCCCTACCCCCCACCAGCCCCGCGGCCGTCCGCACCGCCGCCTGCATGCGATCCACCGCCCGCAGCGTCACACAGTCAAACCGCTCCGTCAGCGTCTCCGCCCGCCCCGCATGCACCCGCACCGGAATCCCCACCACCCGGACTGCCTCCCGCAGAAACGCAGCCTTCTTCCCCTGCGACTCCGCCAGCGTCACGGCAATCTCAGGCCGGCAGATCGCCACCGGCAGCCCCGGAAAACCCGCCCCGGACCCCAGGTCCAGCAGCGTCCCGATGCCCGCCGGCAAGGCATGCGCACAGGCAATCGACTCCACAAAATGCCGCGCCAGGATTCCGTCCTCATCGCGAATCGCCGTCAGGTTTACCCGCGCATTCCAGCGCACCAGCACCGCCAGATACGCCGCAAACCGCTCCGCCTTCCCGGCATCCAGCTCCGGCAACCCCGCCTGCGCCAGCAGCCGGTTCAGCCGCTCCCCGCCCGGCAATCTCTCGCCCATCGCGGCCTCGCTCACAGCCCCGCCACAGACTCTTCAATGCGTCGCGGATGCCACGCCTCCGCCGCCCGCACAAAGGCTCCAAAGATCGCCCGTGAAAACGCGCTCCCGTTATACGTGCGCTCTGGATGCCACTGCACCGCCACCACAAAGTGCTCCGCCGAGCGCAGCTCCACCGCCTCCACCACGCCATCCTCCGGAGACACTGCCGCCACCCGCAGGTTGTCCCCCGCCTCGCGAATCGCCTGGTGGTGGCTCGAGTTCACCTTGGGTTCTGTCGCTTCTTCCTCCGGCAGCAGCGCCGCCAGCCGCGTCCCCGGCTCAATCCGCACCGCGTGCGCCTCCGCCACCTCGCGTCCCGCCCTGTGATTCACCGGCGTCCTCAGTTGCACCGCCAGGTCCTGCACCAGCGTCCCGTTGCACCACACGTTCAGCGTCTGCGCGCCATGGCAAATGGCCAGCACCGGCTTGTACAGGCTGAAGGCGTCCTGGATCATCAACTCGTCCACCGCCGTCCGCGCCGGGTCCGCTGGCCCGCACTCCGCAATCGCACTTTCGCCAAATCTTTGCGGGTCCACATCGAAACGGCTGCCCGGCAGCAGCACGCCCTGCGCCTCGGCCAGCAGCTTCGCCACCCGGTCCTGAGGCTCGTGCAGCGGAATCACAATCGGCGTAGCCCCGACGGCGCGCAGCGCGGCCAAGTAAGGCGGCAGCGACCGCTGGTTATACTCCGTATCGCTGCTCGTCGGCTCGGGAATGGCAATTCGAACGCTCATGGCAAAGCCTCCTGGACCGCGGTCCTCCACGGGCCTTCTCGCAGATCCCGGCCCGGCCTTTGGATACATCAGTGTAAGCCCGCCGGTCTCGCCGGCCATGCTCTACGTTTACTAGAAAGTGAACACTTGCGCTATCCAGTTCTGCGTTCCTGCTCAGCGTTCCTGCAGAGCCTCGATCGTCGCGCGCAGCCGCTCCGTCAGCTCGCCGGCCTGGCGCAGACTCATGCCCGCCGTCTCTATCGGCTCGCCCACCGCCAGGGTCAGCTCGCCCGGGTAGAAGTGGTGCGTATGGATCGGCAGCAGGTCATACACGCCGCTCAGCGCAATCGGCACCAGCGGCACCTGCGCCCGGATAGCCAGGTACGCCGCGCCCGACTGGAACGGCTGCATCGCACCATCCGGCGTCCGCGAGCCCTCCGGAAACACAAACAGCGGCATCCCCGCGCGCAGCGCCTTAATGCCCGCGCCCAGGCTGGAGAGCGTCGCGTGCGCATTCTCCGTGTCCACCGGAATCTGCCCCGAGCGGTTCAGGTGCCAGCCGATAAACGGCAGCGACCACAGCTCTTTCTTCGCCAGAATCCGGAACTGGAACGGCAGCGAGGCAAACACCACCGGCGTGTCCATGTACGACGTATGGTTGGCCGCGTACACCGCCACCCGATGCCTCCGCAGGTTCTCCGCGCCGCGCACCCGCAGCCTCGAGCCGGAGATCCACACGCACGCCCGCGCCCACACCCGCGCAATGCCGTGCTGCAGCCGCCCGTGACTGTCCAGCAGCGAGGCCAGCAGCGAGATGCTGCCAAACACCATCGTCGCCACCAGGAACGCCGGAGACTGAATCAGGTTCGTGCGCCACCGGTACAGCCGTGGCAAAGGTTGAGGGCGATGTATCACGGCTGCGCACCCACCGGAAGCGCCGTTTGCGCCAGCAGCAGGCTTCGCGCCTCGCCCACCAGGTACACCGAGCCGGAGACCACCACCACGCCCGCGCTCCTGGCCCGCGCCGTCTCCAGCGCCTCGGCCACTGTCGCGGTTTCCACCGCCGGAACGCCCGTGCCCTCGGCCGCGGCCATCAGGTCGGCCATCGGCGTGGCCCGCGCGCTGTGGATCGGCGCAAAGATCACCACCTCAAACAGCGGAAACAATATCTGCGCCATCTCCGCCGCGGGCTTGTCGCGCAGGCAGCTGAAGATCAGCGTCCGTGGCCGTGCTTCGCTCAGCAGCTCGCGCAGTCCAGCCCGCAGCGCCCACGCGCCCGCCGGATTGTGCGCCACGTCCAGCACCCAGTCCACCCCGCCGCTGGCAATGTGCTCCAGCCGTCCCGGCCAGCGCGTTCCGCGAATCCCTGCACCAATCGCGGCTGGCGTGATCGCCACGCCGTGATGCTCGGCCAGCTCCACCGCCGCTGCAATCGCCAGCGCCACGTTGCGGTGCTGATGCGCGCCGTGCAGCGGAGAAGCTACCTCCACCGGCTCGCCCATCACCTCCACGCGATACGCAGCCTCGCCCGAGGCGCCGATCGGCGGCATATAGGCTGAGGCGCTCACGCCGCGCACGCCCAGCTCCACCGCCACCTCGCCCAGCGCGTGGTTAGCCTCCGGATGCTGCGGCAGCGTCACCAGCGTCCCGTTCCTGCGCAGAATCCCGGCCTTCTCCCGCGCTATCGCGGCAATCGTGGAGCCGAGCCACTCCGTGTGGTCCAGCGAGATGTCGGTAATCACTGAGATCAGCGGGTCCACTATATTGGTGGCGTCCAGCCTTCCGCCCATGCCCACTTCCAGCACGGCCAGCTCCACGCCGGCCTCGGCAAAGTACACAAAGGCCATCGCCGTCAGCGTCTCAAAAAAGCTGGGCAACTGCGCCTGCCGTCCCGTGCGCACCAGCTCTTCCGCCGCGCCGTGCACGCGGAAGTACGCCGCGGCAAAGGCATCGTCGCCAATCTCCGTGCCGTTCAGCCGGATCCGCTCATTCGGCCGCACCAGGTGCGGCGAAGTGTACAGCCCCGTCCGCACGCCGCTCTCCTGTAGAATCGAGGCCAGCGTCGCCGCCGTCGATCCCTTGCCGTTCGTCCCCGCAATCAGCACGCTCTTCAAGCGCCTGTGCGGATCGCCCAGCGCCGAAAGCAGCGTCCCAATCTCGTCCAGAGAAAACTTGCGCCGCGCCTGGCCCGCCTGCGTGTGCAGCTCCGGAGCCATGGCGCTTAGTTGATCGATGGCGGACTCGTAAGACATGGAAACTCAAGTATAGAAGACCCGCCGCGGCCTCTCCGTCGCGCGCTGCATTCGGCGGCTCCGGCCCGCGCCGCGCACCCGCGCTGGAAATTCTTTCTGCCATCTTCCAGAAATCTTCGCCCCGCCCCCAGCTCATCGGCCTTTCGTCGCACGCGGTTCCGTACCGCAATCTTCACAACGCGCCGCCCGCATGTGGAAGCCGTGGAAGATGCGTCCGCTGTGCATCGCCGGTCTTTTGCAAACCCGCTCCCTGCGCAGCGCGGAACGCGCTTTACACACAAGCACCCCGGTTTGCACAGCCTTCTTTCCATCACCTGTGGGATCCGTGGGAAACCCGGTATGCTTTTCGGCTGCTTTGCACTGCTTTTCCAAATCTCCTCGTCGGCCTGTCCCGGTTTTAGAAAACCCGCACCCCTCGCAAACCCGCATCAATCCAGCATTCGGACACTATTTCCACTTTTCCAGCGTGAACTACGGGTACTGCTGGTATTTTCTTACTCCTCACACCCTACCTAGCGCCCGTCGCGCGGCATAGTGGCACACCCACCGTGCCCCTCGCGGCGCGGCGCGCCGTCCTGCCTACCGGCCCAGTGCCACGGAATCCAGAGAATCGACCCTGTTTTCCACGCATCGTTTCCGCCCCTGCATGCATACAATCAAGAACAAGAAAAGACAGCCGTTTTCGAGACCCCGTCGCGTGTTGTAGAGTGGGGCCAGCGCAGCGTGGACTCGATTTCAGCCAAGCCAACAGGCGAACTTCAAGGGTGGGTCTATGTCGATCGTGGAAACTGAAGTGGAGAATCCGGCCGCGCAGGGGGCAGCGATGGAGATTACCGTAAGCCGCCAGGAACTGGTGAGGGAACTGACCGCGACGCAAAGCGTCGTCGAACGCAAGACCACCATTCCTATCCTCTCCAACTTTCTCTTGGAGGCCGATGGCGACCGGCTGAACATTACCGCGACCGACCTCGACCAGGCCATCCGCACCAGCGCCGCCGTCAAGGTCAAAAAGCCGGGCTCCTGCACCATTCCCGCGCGCAAGCTCTACGACTACATCAAGCTGCTTCCCGACGGAGACATCTCCATCAAGCTGCTTGAGAATCATTGGGTGCAGATCCGCAGCGGCCGCTCCAACACCAAGATGGTCGGCATGGCCCGCGCCAACTATCCCCAGGTGCCGGAGTTCCCAGCCGTCGCCGCCACCGCCATTCCCGCCGCCGCGTTCAAGACCCTCATCGCGCGCACCATCTTCGCCATCTCCAATGAGGAGTCCCGCTACACGCTCAACGGCGCGCTGCTCGTCCTCAAGGCAGAGTCCATCGCCATGGTCGCCACCGACGGGCATCGCCTCTCCTTTGTGGAGAAGCCCGGCGAAGCCCTCGAAGGCGTCAGCGGAGAAAAGCGCGTCCTCATTCCGCGCAAGGCACTGCAGGAGCTGCAGCAACTCCTCGCCAACTCTGATGCGGAGAAGGTGGAGTTCGCAGACGATGAGCACACGCTCTTCTTCCGTGTCGGCCATCGCACGCTCAGCTCGCGCAAGCTCTCCGGCCAATTCCCCAACTACGAGGCCGTCATGCCGCGCGACAACACCCGCTTCGTCGTCGTCCGCTCCAGTGAGCTCTCCTCGTCCATTCAGCGCGTGGCGCAGTTCGCCGATGAGCGCTCCGGTGCCATCCGCCTGCGGCTGGAGAGCAACGAGCTCAAAATCAGCTCCAGCTCCACCGAGTCCGGCGAGAGCGAAGACACCATCGACACGCCCTACTCCGGCGAATCCATCATGGTCGGCTTCAACTCGGGTTACATCCTCGACTTCCTCAAGTCCCTCGGCAACGAGGGCGAGGTCCGCCTCGAGTTCAAGGACTCCCAGTCCGCCGGGCAAATCCGCCCCGAGGACCCCGACGCCGAGTACCGCTCGCGCTACGTGCTCATGCCCATGCGCATCTGAGCCGCCTCCAACCGCGTTTCCAAACA
Source organism: Acidobacteriota bacterium (assembly GCA_021781495.1). GTDB lineage: Bacteria > Acidobacteriota > Terriglobia > Terriglobales > Acidobacteriaceae > Telmatobacter. Next base: position 151,328 of record JAJXWS010000001.1, read on the forward strand.
CAGCAAGGCCCGGCGCGATGAGTCTGTTTCGAAACTCCTTTGAGTTGGCCTAGATAGATGAGAAGATGCCCTTGCGGAAGCGGGGGCATCTTCGTTTATGGGCTATATCCGAGGCGAGGGACGGAATCAGGGGACGCTTTTC
>JAJXWS010000197.1 GCA_021781495.1 Acidobacteriota bacterium
GCGCGGCGTGCCTTCTAGAAGGATGTTGAGGGTTTCGCGGACGATGCTGATGCTGGACCAGAGGATCACGGCGGCAATACCGAGCGAGAGGACGGGGTCAATCCAGTTCTGGCCGGTGATGAGGATGCCCGCGCCGCCGGCGATGACGGCGGCGGTGGAGAGCGTGTCTCCGGCCATGTGAAGGAAGGCGGAGCGCAGGTTGACGTCGCGCGCAACGCCCCAGAGCAGCGCGGCGATGACGCCGTTCATCAGGACGCCTGCGGCTGCGGTGATCATCATGATGCGCGGATGGACGGCGACCGGCGCGCTGAGGCGATGGACGGCTTCGAGGGCGATCCAGAGGGAGAGGCCGATGAGCGTGGCGGCATTGATGAAGGCGGCGAGAACGCCGGCGCGCTGATAGCCGAAGGTGCGGGTGTTGTCTGCGGGGCGCGTCTGAAAGTAGACGGCGGCGAAGCTGAGCAGGAGCGCGAGGAAGTCTGAGACGTTGTGGCCGGCCTCAGAGAGCAGGGCGAGCGAATGCGCGCGCAGCCCGGCTACGAAGGTGACGACGACGTAGGCGAGCGTGACCACCAGGGAGATGCGGAGAACGGATTGCGTCCGGTTGGCGCCGGGGCCGGCGGGCGCGGCATGGACATGCATACATGCAGTGTAAATGGGACCGATGTTGCGCGGTGCCGGCGTTTGGATGGGGTGGAAAGAGGGCAGGAGCGGGACTTAGCGAACGCGGGGCCAGCGGCGGCGTGGTTCGGCGGTCGCGCGGCCCTGCGGCAGATCGGGCAGGGTGCTGCGCAGGCCGGACCACTGCTCGGCGACAAGGATGCTGTTGTGGGGGTTGCCGGGCTGGTAGCGGACGGTGCAGGGGAAGCCGGCGCGCAGGTCGGCCGGGTTCAGCGTGTCGCGCATGGCGGTGACGTCCTGCGAGCACTGATAATCGACGCCGCTGATGCGGTAGCTGTAGATGAGCAGGGTGCGCGTGGCGCCGTCGTCGGCAGACATTTCAGTAATGTCGAGGAACATGCCGTCGACGAGGCGGCCGGAGCGCGACAGAAACTGGCGGCGGGCCTGCTCAATTTCGTCGGCGGTGGGGCGGCGGCGGGTAAGAATCCAGATGCCTGCCCCGGTGAGCCCGGCGAGCAGGACCACTCCGGTGGCCGTTTCCCATGTGCGTGGGTTCGAGAGAATCATCGATGTGCGGAGCGCTGCCCGCGGCATGTCTCCATTTTGAGAATATCGCAGCGGGCGCGAGTAGAACGGTGGAAGACGCGCAGCGTCGATTGTCAGGTGAGCAGGTCCTTGGCGATGGTCATGAGCTGCATGTTGGAGGTGCCCTCATAGATCTTGCCGACCTTGGCGTCACGGTAATACTTCTCCGCCGGATAGTCGCGGACGAAGCCGTTGCCGCCGAAGATTTCAACGCACTGGCTGGCGACGCTTTCGGCAACCTGCGAAGCGAAGAGCTTGGTCATGGCGGCTTGTTTGACGTAAGGCTGTCCGGCGTCTTTGAGGCGGGCGGCGTTGTAGACGAGGAGCCGGGCAGCTTCGATATCGGTGGCCATCTGCGCGAGAGAAAATTGCACGGCCTGGAACTCGGCGATGGTCTTGCCGAACTGGCGGCGCTCCTTTGCATATCTAACCGCATGACCCCACGCGCCTTCGGCGAGGCCGAGCATCTGCGCGCCGATGCCGATGCGGCCCTCATTCAGCGTCTCGATGGCGATCTTGTAGCCTTTGCCGGGTTCGCCAAGAAGGTTCCCGGTTGGGACCTCACAGTTGTCGAGGAGGAGTTCGCAGGTACTGCTGGCACGGATGCCGAGCTTGTCTTCCTTGCGGCCGACGGTAAAGCCGGGCGTGCCCTTTTCAACGAGGAAGGCGGTGATGCCGCGGTATCCGGCGGCGGGGTCAAGGGTGGCAAAGACGATGAAGAGGCCAGCCTCGCGGGCGTTCGAGATCCAGAGCTTGCGGCCGTTGAGCCGATAGCCGGCGCTGGTGGCTTCGGCGCGGGTTTGCAGGGCGAAGGCATCGGAGCCGGAGCCAGCCTCGCTGAGCGCGTAGGCGCCGGGGATGGATGCGGCGAGGCGCGGCAGCCAGCGGCTCTTCTGGCTATCGGTGGCCCAGCGGCGCAGGGCATTGACGACAAGCGTGTTGTGGACATCGACGAGGACAGCGACGGCGGGATCGACTGTGCTGATGGCGTGGATGGCGAGGACGGAGTCAAAAAAACTGCCGTCCGCGCCGCCGAACTGCTCGGGAACTTCAATACCCATCAGACCGAGCTGGAAGAGCTGACAGAGGATGGCGGGGTCGAACTGCTGGGTGTCGTCCATGGTGCGGACGACGGGCGCGATGGTCTGGCGCGCAAAGTCGAGGACGGTCGAGTAGAAGAGATGCTCTTCCTCTGAGAGTGACGTGAGCGGGGATGCAGCGTGTGTGGGTGCGCCCAAGGTGAATCCTTTCTACGGGAAGGGAGTGTAGCAGACGAGGCGATAGACGGGCGCTATGCGCT